>DATHSI010000164.1:0-10595 GCA_035464315.1 Candidatus Sulfomarinibacteraceae bacterium | reverse complement strand
CCTCCTCTACCGCGCGCTGGATGCCGGCAATGGACCGGGGGGAAAGGCCCAGGACTTTGCCCACGTCGCGCATGGCGCTCTTCCGCCGGAACGTGGAAAAGGTGCAGGCCATGGCCACGTGCGCCGCGCAGTAACTGCTCGTCGTCAGCCTCGCCCGGGGCCAGGTGTTGCCAGCGCTCGATGAGCGATTCATAGGCGGGCACTCCTTCCTCACGCCAGTAGGCGCAGTGCCCTGCTCGCTCGCCACCCGCATCAGTTCCTTGCTGCCTAGCCGCGTTTCTTTGACTTCCAGCGTCTGGCGACTGAGCAGAAAGGTGTCGGGGGTGACCTGGCCGGAGATGAGGGCCTCGCCCAGGCTGAAGCTGGCCTCTACGAGCAGTTCGTCGCGCGCGCCGCTGTTGGGGTTGGCTGTGAAGAGCACGCCGGACACCTTGGCGGGCACCATCTTCTGCACGACCACGGCCAGGCTGAGTTCCGCCAACTCTGGCCTACGGTACTATGTACTATTATGTGAGGGTGGATTGAAGGGAGCCATCTGTGTGACGGAGGAGGTGGCGACCGCAACGGCGGAACCGACGGCTGACCCGGGCGAAACGAGCGAGCCGGCGGAAGGGGAGGAAATTACGCTGGAGCGGGTGGAGAATGAGGCGATGGGCATCAGCGTGCTTGCGCCCGAGGGCTGGGAGGAAGCCGGCAACGGCGTTTATGTTCGCGGCGATTCGGTTTCCGACCTGACGAGCCTGATTCAACAGGCTGCCATGGGCGCCATATCGCTGGCCTGGCAGGATAACGCGCTGATCATGGACGTGGGCGAATTCCAGGCTGAGATCCAGGCCAGGGAAAACGACGACGGCGAGGTGCAGTACATGACGTGGACGCCGCCGATCAGCGGTGTGCCGCTGGAGCTGGCGGAGGATGACGAGGGAGCCCCCACCATCGTCCTGGGCAGCGGCGTGGTTGAATATACGTTTGTGAAGAGTGAGTAACGCCTAGCGAGCGCGAGGCGGTGAGTGAGCAGGCCCATGCCGTCGGTAGTTTGAACGCGGGCATGGGTCTGCAGCCGTCGGATAGGGCGTGCGGGCGCATTGTGAGGGGGTGAGCAGCGTCACCCGCGCCTGGTGACATAGGTCACTGTCTGGGCGGGCGCGGAGGGGGTAGTATCGTGAACGTAGGGCCGTTTTACGGCTGGTGTAATGAGGCAGGCCGATGCATGAGCTTTTTGCCACGGAGCAGATAAAGGAGATTGTACTACGCCACGCGGAGGCGGCGGAGGCCGCGCGCGTGACGGACGTGTTTCTGGTGGTGGGGGAGTTGTCGTCGATGGTGGACGACGCGGTGCAGTTTTACTGGGACGCGATCAGCGCGGACACGGCGGCGGAGGGCGCACACTTGCACTTCCGGCGGGTGCCGGCGGAGATGCGCTGTCGCCAGTGCGGGCGTCGCTATAGCCTGCGCGAGGATTTGCTGTGTCCGGCGTGTGAGAGTGGGGATGTGGAGTTGGTAGCGGGGGAGGGGTTTTATGTGGAGTCGATTGGGGTGGAGGCCGAACGGAGTTCGGCTCGGGAGATTAGGGATTAGAGATTGGGGCCGAACAGGATTCGGCTTAGGAGATCGGGGGATTGGTATGACTGGAAAAGTGGTGGTGATGGAGAGTATTTTGGGGGCGAATGAGGCTGTGGCCTGTGAGAATCGGGCGCGGTTGGATGCGGCGGGGGTGTTTGGCCTGAATCTGATGGCCTCGCCGGGGGCGGGTAAGACGAGCCTGATTGAGCATACGATTAAGGGGCTGGCGGGTCAGGCGCGGCTGGCGGTGATCGACGGCGATGTGGCTTCGAGCATTGACGCGGACCGCGCGGCGGCGGCGGGGGCCATGGCGGTGCAGATTAACACGGGAGGCGGCTGTCACCTGGACGCGGCGATGGTGCGGCAGGGGCTGGAGCAGCTGGCGCTGGATGAAGTACAGTTGCTGATTGTGGAGAATGTGGGCAACCTGATTTGTCCGGCCAATTTCCAGCTGGGCATGCACACGCGGGTGCTGGTGGCGTCGATTCCGGAGGGGGATGATAAGCCGTATAAGTATCCGGGGATGTACCGGGATGTGGATGTGCTGGTGATTAATAAGACCGACCTGTTGCCGTATATTGATTTTGATATGGTTCGTTTCAGGCGCGGGGTGGAGGCGCTGAATCCGGGTCTGGTGACGTTTCCGCTGTCGTGTCGCACGGGGGAAGGGATGGACGCCTGGTTGTGGTGGGTTGAGGTGCAGATGGAGGAGATGAGGGATGCGGCCTTGCACTCGGTGTGAGAGAACTAATGTTACACGGAGCACCACGGAGAATAAATGAGAGGGCCACGGAGGATGAAGGAGAGGGTTACGGGGATTGTGAGAGATGATTTTGGTTCTGCCTGGTTTGGTGATGGTATGAGGTGCTTCGCTTCGCTCAGCATGGCGCGAGCGGGAGATGTGATGGTATGACGAGAACGGTGGCGGCAGTCGAGGCGCGGGCGATTGAGGTGACGGGTACGGTGCAGGGGGTCGGGTTCCGGCCTTTTGTTTTTGGCCTGGCGCAGCGGCTGGGGCTGGCGGGCGAGGTGTGCAACACGTCGTCGGGGGTGGCGCTGGTGGTGGAGGGTGCGCCGCAGGCGCTGGATGCCTTTGTGGCGGCTTTACGCGAGGAAGCGCCGCCGCTGGCGCGGGTGGCGCGCGTGTTGGCGTCGCCGCGCCCGGTGGCGGGCTTTGAGCAGTTTGTCATTGGCGGGTCGCGGGTGGAGGCGGGAGCGTTCCAGGCGGTGTCGCCGGATGTGTCCATCTGCCCCGATTGCCTGCGGGAGCTGTTTGAGCCCGCCGACCGGCGCTACCGTTACCCGTTTATTAACTGCACCAACTGCGGGCCGCGCTTTACGATTATTAAGGGCATGCCCTACGACCGGCCGCAGACGACGATGGCCCCATTCCCCCTGTGTCCCCAGTGCGCGGCGGAGTACGAGGATCCCCTCGACCGGCGCTTCCACGCCCAGCCGGTGGCCTGCCCCGACTGCGGGCCGCAGTTGCAATTTGTGGCGGGCGATGATGCAGCTTCAGGGAACGGGTCGGGGATGTTGGACGGCGCGTCTGGCGACCGGGCGCTGGCGGCGGCGCGGCGCTGGCTGGCAGCGGGGCGCATTGTGGCGGTGAAGGGGTTAGGCGGCTTCCACCTGGCGTGCGACGCGACGGATGAGACAGCGGTGCAGCGGCTGCGGTCGCGCAAGCGGCGAGCGCAGAAGCCGCTGGCGGTGATGATGGTCGACGTGGAGACGGCAGCGCACCATTGTCACGTGAGCGCGGCGGAGGCCGAGTTGCTGCAGTCGCGGGAGCGGCCGATTGTGGTGCTGGCACGACGGGCGGACAGCGCGCTGGCGGAGGCGGTGGCGCCGGGACAGGCGACGGTGGGCGTGATGCTGCCTTACACGCCGCTGCATTATTTGCTGCTGGAAACGGCGTCCGATTTTCCGGAGGCGCTGGTAATGACCAGCGGCAACCGGCGCAGTGAACCGATTGTGGTGGATAATGCGCAGGCGCGGGAACGGCTGGCGGGGCTGGCGGACGCCTTTTTGCTGCACGACCGCGCCATTCACACGCGGTGCGACGACAGCGTGGTGCGCGTGGCGGAGCGAGATCTGCCCATCTTCTTGCGCCGCTCGCGAGGGTACGCGCCGGGCGCGGTGCGCCTGCCGCGCGCTACGCCGCCGCTGCTGGCGGTGGGCGCGGAATTGAAGAATAGTTTTTGCCTGGCGCGGGAGGAGCAGGCGTTTTTGAGCCAGTACGTGGGCGATTTGCAAAATTACGAGACGCTGCGCGCTTTCGAGCAGGGAGTGGCGCACCTGGAGCAGTTGCTGCCGGTGGCCCCGCAGGCGCTGGTCTACGACCTGCACCCCGATTACCTCTCCACGCGCTACGCGTTGCAACGGGCAGAGGCGGAGGGGATTCCGGCGATAGGCGTGCAGCACCACCACGCGCACGTGGCGGCGTGCATGGCGGAACACGGGCTGAGCGGCGAGCGACCGGTGATCGGCGTGAGCTTTGACGGCGCAGGGTATGGCGAGGACGGCGCAATCTGGGGCGGCGAGTTTCTGGTGGCCGATTATGGTTCGTATCGCCGCGCCGCGCACCTGGCCTACGCGCCGCAGCCGGGCGGGGACAAGGCGGCGCGCGAGCCGTGGCGCATGGCGCTGGCCTGGTTGCGGCAGGCGGGCGTGGATTGGGACGACGATTTGCCGCCGGTGCGATACGCGGCGGGTAGGCCGCCGGCGCTGGCGGCGCTGGAGGGACAATTACAGAGTGGGATCAACGCGCCGCCGACGTCGAGCGTGGGCCGCCTGTTTGACGCGGCGGCTTCGCTGGCGGGGGTGTGCCAGGTGAACGGCTTTGAGGCGCAGGCGGCGATGGGGCTGGAGCAGATGGTGGATGGCGCGGAGAGCGGCGCTTATCCCTTTGAATGGCAGGGGGAGCGGGTGGATCCATCGCCCCTATTGCAGGCGCTGGTGCGGGATGTGAGGGCGGGCGTGGCGGCGCCGGTGGTTGCTGCGCGGTTCCACAATGGGCTGTCGCAGATGGTGGTGCAGGTGTGCCAGGCGCTGCGGCGCGATACGGGGCTTGACGGCGTGGCGCTGAGCGGCGGAGTGTGGCAGAACGCGGCGCTCTTGCAGCGGGCGATGGCAGGGCTGGCGGCGGCTGGCTTTACGGTGTATGTGCACCGGGCGACGCCGGCAAATGATGGGGGGGTGGCGTTGGGGCAGGTGGCTATTGGAGATCGGAGATTGGTTGATTAGAGATTGGCGGAACGTTGTTTGGCTCAGGAGATTGGCTATGTGTCTGGGTGTGCCGGGTCGGATTATTGAGACGTATGAGAATGAAGGATTGTTGATGGGGCGCGTTGATTTTGGGGGGACGGTGCGCGAGGTGTGTCTGGCGTATGCGCCGGATGCGGTGGTGGGGGAGTACGCGCTGATTCACGCCGGGTTTGCGCTCAGCGTGATTGAGGAGCGGGAGGCGCTGGAGACGTTGGAGTTGCAGCGGGAGATAGAGCTAGAGATAGAGCGGGAGCGAGAGGGGGAGGCCAGTGGTCGGGGGGGTGTCGGATGAAGTACGTCGATGAATACCGCGATGCGGGATTGGTGCGGGCGGCGCTGGCTGAGATCGAGCAGGTGGTGACGCGGCCGTGGGTCTTGATGGAGATTTGCGGGGGGCAGACGCACGCCATTATGCGCTATGGGCTGGACCAGCTGCTGCCGCCGGAGATTGAGTTGGTGCACGGGCCGGGGTGTCCCGTGTGCGTGACGCCGGTGAAGGTGATTGACCAGGCGCTGGCTATTGCGGCGCGGCCGGAGGTTATCTTTACTTCTTATGGCGATATGCTGCGTGTGCCGGGGGGCGAGGGCCGGGGCGATCTGTTCGGCACTCGCGCGGCGGGCGGCGACGTGCGCGTGGTTTATTCGCCGCTGGACGCGGTGGAGATGGCGCGGCGTAATCCGGACAAAGAAGTTGTGTTTATGGCCATCGGTTTTGAGACGACGGCGCCGGGCAACGCCATGAGCGTGCTGCGGGCGCAGGCGCTGGGCGTGGATAATTTCAGCCTGCTGGTGTCGCACGTCTGCGTGCCGCCGGCCATGCGCGCCATTCTGGAATCGCCGCACAATCGGGTGCAGGCGTTTCTGGCGGCAGGCCACGTGTGCGCGGTGATGGGCTACCACGAGTACCCGCCTATCGCCGGGGCCTATGGCACGCCTATTGTGGTCACGGGCTTCGAGCCGCTGGACATTGCGCGCGGGGTGCTGGAGGCCGTGCGCCAGCTGGAGGAAGGGCGGGCGGAGGTGCTGAATGCCTACGGTCGCGCCGTTACCTACGAGGGCAACCGCGCGGCGCAGGCGGTGATCGAACGCGTCTTCGAGACACGCGATCGGCGCTGGCGCGGTATCGGCGAGATACCGGCGAGCGGCTGGGGGCTGCGGCCCGAGTTCGCGGCTTACGACGCGGCGCGGCGGTTTGCGGTGGGCGACGTGGGCGCGGCGGAGTCACCGCTGTGCATCGCGGGCCAGATATTGCAGGGGCTGAAGAAGCCGCACGAGTGCGCGGCGTTCGGCGCGCAGTGCACGCCGGAACGCCCGCTGGGGGCCACGATGGTGTCCTCGGAGGGGGCGTGTGCGGCGTATTACCGGTATCGGGGGGTCGGGGAATAGGCGAGGAATGGAATCCTCGGCTACTATAGGTGTGATGATTGACCACTTTGGCTTACTGGCGCCGATTTATGACCGTTTGATTACACCACCCGATCCTGAGCGGCTACGGGAGTTGTTGCGGTTGCCGGTGGCGGGGGTGATGCTGGACGCCGGTGGGGGGACGGGACGGGTGTCGGGGCAACTGCGCCACCTGGTGGGCCAGCTGGTGATCAGCGATGAGTCATCAGGTATGTTGCGCCAGGCGCAGGAGAAGGCGCTGTGCTGTCCCGTGGCGGCGGGGGTGGAGCGGCTGCCTTTTGGCGACGGCGTGTTCCAGCGGGTGCTGGTGGTGGACGCGCTGCACCATTTCGCCGACCAGCGGCGGGCGATTGCCGAGCTGGCGCGGGTGCTGGCGCCGGGCGGGCGACTGGTGATCGAGGAGCCGGACCTGCACCGGGTGGCGGTGAAGTTTATCGCCGTAGCCGAGAAGCTGGCGCTGATGCGCAGCAAGTTTTACTATCCGCACGAGATCGGACAGATGGTGGCGGATAGCGGGTTGCGCCCGGAGATCGTCAGCGATGGCGGGTTTGCAACGTGGATTGTGGCCGACAAGCGAGCGTGAGCGAATGGATGGGATTCGCATAGTCAATTTAAGACCTGAGGACGAGGCCTTGGTGCAGCAGGTCGCGGCGCTGCTGCTGGCGGGGTTCAGGATGCATTGGCCAGGAGCCTGGCCGGACATGGCCTCGGCGCTGGCCGAGGTGCGTGAGTCGTTCGGGGAGGGGCGCGTCAGCCGCGCGGCGTTGGACACAGATGGGCAGGTGCTGGGCTGGATTGGGGCTATTGGCGAATACGATGGCCATGTGTGGGAGCTGCACCCGCTGGTGGTGCACGGCGATTATGAGCGGCGGGGCATTGGCCGCGCGCTGGTCCTGGACCTGGAAGCGCAGGTGGCCCGGCGCGGTGGCCTGACGCTTTTTCTGGGCACGGACGACGAGGACAACATGACGTCGCTGGGCGGGGTGGACCTCTATCCTGATCCGCTGGCGCACCTGGCGCGGCTGGAGAACCGGCGCGGCCACCCGTTTGAGTTTTACCAGAAGCTGGGCTTCAGCGTGGTGGGCGTGGTGCCGGACGCCAATGGCCGCGGCAAGCCGGATATTTTGATGGCCAAGCGGGTGAATGGGGATTCGCGTGCAAAAAGATAATAGCAGTATTTACTGGGATGGCAACTATGCACGTGTCTGAGACATGCGCGGCGCAATGATGAGTGTGGATTACAAGCAGGGATGGCGACATGAGTGACAGCGACCGAGAGCGTTTGAACGTGGAAGGCGCATTTTGCCCGCTGCCGCTGGCGCACGACGAGCGCATTGTGCTGGGGCATGGCAGCGGGGGCAAGATGACGCATGACCTGGTGGCGCGGTTGTTTCTGCCGCCGTTGGACAATCCGGCGCTGCGCGCGGGGAACGACGCGGGGGTGGTGACGCCGGCAGCCAGCGGGCGGCTGGCGGTGAGCACCGATTCTCACGTGGTGGCGCCTCTCTTTTTTCCCGGCGGCGACATCGGGCGGCTGGCGGTGTGCGGCACGGTGAACGACGTGGCCATGATGGGCGCGACGCCGGCCTATCTCACGGCGGGCTTTGTGCTGGAGGAAGGGCTGTCGCAGAAGACGCTGGCGCGGGTGGTGGGCTCAATGCTGGAGGCGGCGCTGGAGGCAGAGGTGGCGATTATTGCCGGGGATACGAAGGTGGTGGAGAAGGGTAAGGCAGACGGCCTGTATATTACGACGACGGGCATTGGCTTTATCCTGGGCCAGAGGCGGCTGGGCGGCGAGAGGGCGCGGCCGGGAGATGTGATCATTCTCAGCGGGCCGATTGGCGACCACGGCATTGCGGTGCTGGCGGCGCGGGGGGAGCTGGGTTTTGAGGCGGATGTGGCCAGCGACGTGGCGCCGCTGAACGGGTTGGCGGCGGCGATATTGGCTGCCAGCGAGGAGGTGCACGTGATGCGCGATCCCACGCGGGGCGGGGTGGCGGCGGCGCTGAACGAAATTGCGCGGCAGTCGAGCGTGGGTATGATGATCGAGGAGAGCGCCGTGGCTGTGAGGCCGGCGGTGGCGTCGGCCTGCGAGCTGCTGGGCTTTGATCCGTTGCACATTGCCAATGAGGGGAAACTGTTGGCCATTGTAGGGCGCGATGACGCGGAGCAGGTGCTGGAGGCGATGCGCGCCACGCAGTATGGGCAGGAGGCGGTGATCATCGGCGAGGTGCGGGAGGAGCCGCAGGGGCGGGTGTTGCTGAGAACGGCGCTGGGCAGTACACGGGTGCTGGATATGCCGGCGGGGGAGTTGTTGCCGCGGATCTGCTAAGTGCAGTTACACATTTTCATTGGAATTCAGCAAGCGCAGACTGACGTGTAACTGCCTACTAAGTACGCTTTGGTCATCTTTCATCACACCTGGCTACATGAAAGTGGTTCTTCATCACAAATAGTGCAAGCAACATCACGCGAGCAACATCCATAATCGTAGCAACTCAAATATAGCCCGTTCCCGGTAGTCTCAAGGCACCAACCGCGAGCGATCACGCGGAAAGAGCGTCGCCAGCCGTAGATTAGCCACTTCTAACAACTGCATCAACAATCTTTCCAGCCCAATAGCAAAGCCACCATGGGGCGGCATCCCATGCTGGAATGCCTCTAGATAGTAGCCAAAGGGAGCCTGCGGCAGCCCCAACTGTGCCAGCGCCTGAACGTAATCTTCATACCGATGTAGCCGCTGTCCGCCGGTCACAAGTTCCGTGCCCCGGAAGAGCAGGTCGAAGCTGTTGGAGTACGTTGGGCGCGCCTCATTGGGGTGGGTGTAGAAGGGGCGCTTGACCATCGGATAGCCGGTGACAAACACGAAGTCGCTGTTGTGTTCAGCGCGCGCCCAGGCACCCAACAGCCTCTCATCTTCCGGCGACAGGTCCGGTTCGCCGCGCCGGTTTACCCCATCTTCCGCGTGCAGCAATTCCTGCGCGGCTACAAAATCGATGTGCGGAATCACCTGGGGTACCTCCGGCACCGCTGCTTCCAACAGCGTCAATTCCCGCTCGTAATCCGTCACTAGGCGACCAAGGATGCCAGCTAACAGGTCGCGCAGTAGGCGCATCACCGTGAAGTGATCCTCGATGAAGCCCATCTCTACGTCCAGGCTGACATACTCGTTGATGTGGCGGGACGTATCGTGTGGCTCGGCGCGGAACACCGGCCCCACCTCATAAACGCGCTCAAAGACCCCCACCATGATTTGCTTGTAGAATTGCGGGCTCTGAGCCAGAAATGCAGGTCGGCCGAAGTACTCCACCGCAAAGACATTGGCACCACCTTCCGTAGCCGATGCAACCAGCTTGGGCGTCTGAATCTCCGTAAAGTGTCGCTCGTCCAGTACCGCTCGGAAACCGGCCATTGCCCCTGCTGCCAGCCGGAATATCGCCCGCCGCCGTGGATGCCGGTTAAGCACGACTGCGTGGTCCAGCAATGTCGGCAACGTCACTTGCAATTCCCGCTTATAGAGCGCTACCGGGGGAGGCTCGTCGACCGGCGCAATCACCACCACCCGCGGTCGGTGCAGTTCATATCCTCCTGGTGCCTGCGCAACCGCCATCACTTCGCCTTCGACCGCGATCACGCTCTCTTCGCCGACCCCTTCCAGCGCCGCCAGATCGTCCTCGTCCTCCGTCACCACCTGCACCATGCCCCAGCCATCTCGAATCACAAGAAACGAAATCCCACCCATTCTGCGCAACACGTGCACCCATCCCTGGACGCGCACACGTTGTCCAGCGTACCCCTCAATATCCACTGTTCGAACCGGTTTCATCTGCACTCCTTCCCGGTACCACCGGCGAAAACAAACAGGCGGCACACATCCTGGAGGACGAGCGCCGCCTGATCTGGCTCGTGGTACCACCGCCATTTACCGGCCGCCTGCCGTGGCGCGTACACCGCAGTGACACAAAAAAACCCTCGTCTCCATCTGGAGGACGAGGGTTGCTCGTGGTACCACCGCCATTTACCGTCGCGCCTGCCATCACGCAGTACCGGTCTCTGTCGGTCTAAAATAGACCTGGCGCGATAACGGACGCCTTCCGGAGCTGGCTACTTGCTAGGCACAACCGTTCACCAGTCAGCTCAGGAGTGTCGCCACGTGGGACGGCGCAGGCACTCTCAGCACAGCTTTGCAGCCGGTGCCACTCTCTGGGCGCCGCGGGCCTGATGGCCTGTCTCCATCATCGCCGTTGACGTGTTTGATTATGGAAAACATATTAACACAGCCCGAGAAGTGCTGTCAAAGCTATCATTATCTGGGTGAGTGCGAAAATGTTGTGATCGGGCCGGTGTCCTCACCGCGCCCG
>DATHSI010000163.1:0-2046 GCA_035464315.1 Candidatus Sulfomarinibacteraceae bacterium | reverse complement strand
CCGATAATCAGGAACGCGAGCAGGAGCGCCAAGGAAAAGGCCAGCGCCACGAGGCCAGCGGCGAGGCGGCGGCGGCGTTGCCGGCGATTGATATTCGGAATACAAGGTTCAGCGCCCGGTTGTTCTTGGGGAGAAGCCATGGTCCATATTAGAAAGACTACCGGGCGAATTGTCAAAGGCAGCATTTGATAGGCGTGGGCCGTGTGTGGGAGTGTGCATGCCTGGGAACGTGTGGGCTATTGTGGTTGTTCGAGCACAACGACCTTGCCGGTGGCGAGTGTCCTGAATTTCCAATAGCCGCGCTGTTCTCCCGTCTCGGGCGGCAAATCGACGTCTCCCTTGCGTATCACGTGGCAGTTGAAGCCAAGCTGGCGGACGGCATCCTGAAGACCCAGGTTGGATTGAGAGGCGCCGAAGCTGGTGCGTTCCAACAGGATCACGTTGGCCTGAACGCCGCCCTGAGCCAGTTGGACGAGGGCGGGAAGCCAGTTCACACGCGATGTTGACGTGATGATCACAGCGGCGCTGCCGCGCCGCGCGACGCGACTGAGATCCTCCAGGGCCACATGCAGGCCTGTTTCGCCGCTGGCCGAGACCAGGGCAAGGGCGCGTAATAGCCGCCACTCCTGCCCGGCGCCCTGACCGGGTGGAATGACGGCGGGTTGTTGTCCATAGGTTGCGAGTCCCAACGAACGGTTTTCGTGTCGAGCGCGTCCAATCAGCGCAGCTGCCAGGAGTACGGCATGCTCTTCTGTACTTTCGACGCCATCGCCGACCTGCGAAGCGGCTTCGAGATCGAGCACCAGCCAGACATCTCCGGCGGCGTCGAGGTCGAATTGCCTGACGTAGAGCTTGCCATGACGCGCAGAGGTTCGCCAGTGGATCCAGCGCTGGGGATCGCCGGGCACGTAGTCGCGAACGGCGGCAGCGTTGACGGTTGCCTGCCAGCTACGCTCGCGGCTACGGCTTCGCCCGCTGCTCTGTCCGGCGGGTAGGGGAATGGGTAATTCGCTATGGATGGGTGGATGGATGATCAGCTCTTCCGTCTGCGCATATTGGATCGTCACTGAAAAGAGGCCGAATGGGTCGGCGCTGCGTAGCTCCCAGGGTCCGAGATGGTATTGACCACGGCGACGGCAGACGGCGTCCTGGCGCCAGCGCTCGATGCCTGTCGCGCCCACACTGCGCACCACTGCCGGACGGTAGTCGGGCACGGTAGAAAAATCGACGATCTGCACCCAAAAAGCCGGGACGTAAGCGTCGTTGCTGAGCACGAAGGATTCGCCGAGACGGTCGCCAACGGCAACCCAGCCAAAGCGCAGGCTCCGTTGCCCATGCAGCCCGTGCAAGAGCTGGTTGGCCCATAGATAGGCGATGAGGAGCAGCCCGCCCAAGCCGACGAGAAAGGTCGTCCAGATGCGATCGGGTAGAAAGAGCGCAGCGAAGAGTGCAATTGCGACCCACAGCAGCGGAAGACGCGAACGCAGACGTAACGTGCGCTTGCTGTATGGCGTCACCGCGCTTGTCCTGAGAAAGCTGCGACCAAAACGTGCCATGAGAGCATTATAGTTGAGATTGGCCCCTCACGACTATCATGAAAGAGGGGCGTCGCCTGTGCATCCGCCGGGACGTTGCCGCATTGGACTGTGTTACAATGGTGTGCAGTGCGCGTCTTGAAGTACGCGAAAACCCACGGACAAGCAAAGGAGTCAGTTTGACCATGATTGTGACGACGGCTGAGCTATTTGAGATAGCCTATGGTAAGTTTGCCGTAGGCGCTTATAACATCAATAACATGGAGCAGGCGCTGGGCTTGTTTGAAGGGCACCGCGAGGCGCAGGCGCCTTTTATCATCCAGATTTCGCGGGGGGCGCGTGATTACGCCAATCCGCGCATGTTGGAGGCGATTATTCGCGCGGCGGAGGATATCTACCCGGATGCCATCTTTGCCGTGCACCTGGATCACGGCACTGAAGAAGTTTGCTACGCCTGTATTGCGTCCGGTTTTTATAGTTCGGTGATGATCGATGCGTCACACGAACCGTT
>DATHSI010000162.1:0-37760 GCA_035464315.1 Candidatus Sulfomarinibacteraceae bacterium | reverse complement strand
TTGACCACGTCGTTCAGCGCTTCCAGCGTCTCTTCTACAGGGGTAGTATAGTCCCAGCGGTGGATCTGATACAGTACGACGTACTCCAACACCATCCGCTGCAGCGAGGCGACGATGGCGTCACTGATGAGCTTGCGCGACAGGCCGCGGGCATTGGGATCGTCGGGGTTGGTGGGAAAGTAAGCCTTCGTCGCCACCACTACCTCTTCGCGCCGCGCAAAGTCGCGCAGGGCGCGACCTGTCACTTCCTCGCTCACGCCCTGGGAGTACATGTTGGCCGTGTCGAAGAAGTTGATGCCTGCCTCCAGGGCGCGTTTGATGAACGGCCGGCTCTCGTCTTCAGGCAAGACCCACTCGCGCCATTCCGGCGTGCCGTAGCTCATCATGCCCAGGCAGATGCGCGACACTTTGAGGCCCGAATTGCCCAGATTCACATATTCCATTGAAGTTCCCTCCTGTTGCTCGATGATTACCTACTCCCCCCTATTAAACGTGATCGGTCCCCACGTCACCCGCACTATAGGTCCCGGGCACATTCATCACGTCGTCGCTGTCCGTCTCCGAGTCCAGCGGGGCTGCCAGGGACATCACTTCGCCCGCGGCCTCCACCACCGCCGCGTCCTCGTCCGCGCCGGCGTCAACCAGCGCCTCGGCCAACACGCCGCCGTAAACGTCCGGCTGTTCCCGATAGCGGTCGATCATCGTCTGCGCGTCAGGATTCCCCGCCAGATACTCCAGCAACAACATATCCAGCGCATGCTGCGCATCCCAGATCTCCTCGCTCAAGTCCTGTTCAATATTCGGCGTCACGTCCACCATCAACGCATCCAGTATCAATTGTAAATTGCTCATATCTGGAGATACCTCCTCGGCTCTCTTAAACCCCGGCTCACAGTAAGTTGATCATTTATACGGCAGGCGGTAAGCCGCGGCAACTTTGGACGGGACATGCTTCCTGCTATAATCTCGCCTCGATGACCACACGAAGGGACAACAAAAAGCAGGGCCAGTTCTGGGTGGGAATGCTGATCAGCGCCGCCTGTCTGGCCGCGATTTTTCTGCTAATCGAGCCGCGCGAGATCTGGGAAGCATTGCAGACGGCGCACTATGGGTACCTGGGGTTGAGCGCACTGGGCGTGGTGGCTTTTCTGGTGCTGCGCGCCGTGCGCTGGGCCTTCATGCTGCGCAATCAGGTGCCCTTATGGCAGGTGTTCCATATCCAGAACGTGGGCTACCTGCTGACGTTCCTCCTCCCCTTTCGCCTGGGCGACGTGGCGCGCGCCGTGCTCATCGGCAACGTGCCGCCGGTGACCCTGCCCCAGGGAATTTCGACGATGGTCGTTGAACGCATCCTGGATCTGCTCTTCGTCGTCGCCTTACTGCCCTTCACGCTGACCGCGCTGCGCACCGTGCCCGAAGCGGTGCGGAGTGCGGGTCTGATCGCCGGCTTGCTGGCGGTTGGCGGCATTGTGCTACTCGTCCTCGCCGCCAACAGGCCGCACACGGCGCACCGCCTGGCCGGCTCCGTTCTTAGCCGCCTCTCATTTGTGAACACCGAACGCTGGCTGCGACGGCTGGACGAACTGCTGGAGGGGCTGGTGAGCCTCACGAGCTGGCGAGATGGCCTTGTGTTGGCTGTGCTCAGCATCCTGATCTGGACGCCTATCGTACTGGCCTACTACAGCGGCTTGCTGGCTGTGAACCTTGATGCCTCGCTGGCGATGGCCGGTTTCGTCGTCTGCGCAGCTGCCCTGAGCATCACCGCGCCGTCCTCCCCGGGACAGGTGGGCGTGTTTCACGCCGGCGTTACGTTTGCTCTGGTGCAGATATTGCGCCAACCGCAGGGCGCGTCGGCCAGTTTCGCCTTCCTCTATCATGCGTTAAACTTCCTGGTGGTGGTGGTGCTGGGTCTGATCGGCATCTACAGCATCGACAATACATTGGGGAACGTCATCAGCGCCGCCCAAAACGCCGTGAAACGAAATCGAGAAAACGTACCAACGTAAGGCATTGACAGCCGCGCCCGGCCCGGCCGGCTTCTCCTGAACCTATATGAAAATTCTGGAAGTTCTGACCTATTACCGGCCGCACATCAGCGGCCTGACCATCTACGTTGAGCGCCTGAGCCGCGCACTGGTGCAGCAGGGCCACGAGGTCACCGTGCTCACGTCGCAGTATGATAAAACGCTGCCGCGGCAGGAAATGATGGACGGCGTGCAGGTGCAGCGGGTTCCCGTCCTCTTTCGCGTCAGCAAAGGCGTGATCATGCCCACCTTCGGTCACCACGCCACGCGGTTAGCGCGCCAGGCAGACGTCATTCACCTGCACCTGCCGCAGTTCGACGCTCCTGGCCTGGCTCTGCGCGGGCGGTTGTTCGGCAAGCCGGTGGTGCTCACCTATCACTGTGACCTGCGGCTGCCCGATGGATTGTTCAACCGTCTCGTCAACCAGGTGGTACTGGTAATGAACCGCCTCGCCGGCAACCTGTCTGACGCCGTCGTTACCTATACCCAGGATTATGGGGCCAACTCGCCCTTTCTGCTGCGCTATTTGGGCAAGAAACTGCACGTCATTCCCCCGCCGGTGGAACTGGCGGCCTGTCCCGCACCGGTCGCCGAGCAATTCAAGCGCCGCCATGATCTTGAGGGCCGGCCCGTCATCGGCATTTCGGCGCGCATCGCCGCGGAGAAAGGGATTGAGGTGTTGTTGAAGGCGCTGCCGGCGGTGCTGGAACAGTACCCACGCGCCCTGGTTCTACACGCCAACCCGCAGACCATCGGCGAGCAGAGCTACGAACGACAACTGGCGCCGCTTATGGAGCGCTACGCCGATCATTACAAGCAATTGGGCGCGCTGCACGGTGAAGAACTGACCGCGTTCTACAAGAACCTCGACGTCCTCGTCATTCCCAGTCTCAATAGCACAGAGAGCTTTGGCCTGGTGCAGATCGAGGCCATGATGAACGGCGCGCCGGTGGTCGCCAGCAATTTGCCCGGTGTGCGCCAGCCGGTGACCATGACTGGCATGGGCCAGGTGGTACCTATCGGCGACCATCAGGCGCTGGCCGAGGGGATTATTAAGGTCCTGGACAATACCGACCGCTTCCGCCGGCCCGGCGACCTCATCGCCGAAAGCTTTTCGCCACAGCAAACCGCTCGCGAATACGTACAGCTATTTGAAGCGTTGCTCGCCGGCAAGAAAGAGCCAATCGCGGGCGAACCAGAGGCTTACGAAACGCTGCGGCAGATGAACGAAGAACACCAGACCTGAGGCAGTTTAGCCGGACAGTGATCACAGAGTGGACGCAGCCATGACGGAACGGCAGGCACAACGAGCGAACCACAACGACCTCCTCTGGCGTCACCTTAAGACCGTTCCCGCCTTTCGCGCCCTCCTGCGCGCCGTGGAAGCCCGCTTCTACCGCCACATCGAGATACCCGGTCCCACGCTGGATCTGGGCTGCGGCGACGGGCACTTCGCCGGCATGGCCTTCGACCGCCCCCTGGCAGCCGGCGCCGATCCCTGGTGGGGGCCGCTCAAGAAGGCACAGGCAGCCGGCGTTTATGGTCTTAACGTGCAGGCCATGGGCCACCGGCTGCCCTTCCCCGCTCATCACTTCTCCAGCGTGATCAGCAACTCTGTCCTGGAACATATTAGCGACGTACAGCCGGTATTGAACGAAGCCAGCCGTGTGCTGCGACCCGATGGCAAGCTGGTGATCACCATGCCCAGCCATCTCTTCACAGCGTACCTGGGCGGCGCGCGCCTGTTGCGACCGCTGGGCATGGGCGATGCCTACCGGCGTTTTTTCAATACAATTTCGCGCCACGCGCACACCGACCCGCCGGAGGTGTGGTGCGAGCGGCTGGCGGAAGCCGGATTTCGTATGACCCGCTGGCAATATTACTTCTCACGCGGCGCGCTGCGCGCACTGGAATGGGGCCACGTGCAGGGGCTGCCGTCGGCCATTCTGCACTTCCTGACCGGTCACTGGGTGCTGGCGCCGTGGCCCGAGAGCCTGCGGCCCACCGAGCGCTGGGTGCGCCCTTATTTTGAGGAAAAACCGCCGGACGAGGGCGCCTATCTCTTTATCGTGGCCCAAAAGGTGGCAGACAGCCCTATCGCGCCATTTCTACCGCCGGCCGAGCCCTTGCCCGTGGACGAGCCTGTGACGCCTGACCAGACGCCTGTGACGAGCAGAAAGGACGCACCCCCGCCCGCCGCTGCAGGGCCGCGCGCTGCTGCAGGGCCACCGCCACGCCCGCAAGAGGCAACACCCACGCGGACAACGGCGCCAGAACCCTCCTCCGCGCAGGAAGAGACCAGACCCAGCACGCATTTCGTACGTCTTCTGCTATTGGCCCTGGGTCTGTTCTTCGCGCTCCTGGGGCAGAACGCGCTCGCCGGCAGCCTGGCGTCAGGTCTATCTCTGTACGTTCTGGCTATGCTGGCCTTTGCCGCCGCGGCGCGATACGCCAGGAAGGAGCGGCGCGGCGCAATCGCAGAGGGCATCAGCCAGTTTCCACGGCAACGGTTCCTATATCCGCTGGCTCTACTGCTGGCGCTGTGGGCCCAGAACCAATCCAACGTCAGCCTATTTGGGGGACATCCTCTCGTCGCATTTCTGCTCTGGTTCCTGGCCATCGGGCTCGCCTGTTATGCGCTTATGACACCCCGGTCAGGGAGCAGTGATTTAGAACCCGTTGAAGGCTCCATGGGCGACGGATATTCACTACACGAAATCAGTGGGCGGGCGTCCTGGTTGCGCCGCCCGGCGCTCCTGGCGAGCCTGCTCTTCATCGCCGCCCTGGTTCCACGGCTGGTAGCTCTCACGGAACATCCTTCAATGCTCAACGGTATTGAAGCCAGTCTGGGGCTGGAGGCGCTGGCGGTGTTGCGTGGCGAGATTCGCAATCCGTTCGCCGCTTCCTGGCTGACCAATCCCACCTTGCCTCTGTATCCCATAGCCCTGCCCCTGGCCTTACTGGGACGCTCCGTGCTGGCGCTGCGGCTGGCGTCGGTCATTGCCGGCGCGCTGACCGTACCGGCCTTATATCTTATCGGTCGTCGCCTGTGGGGAGATCTGGTGGCTCTGAGCGGCGCGCTGTTGCTGGTGGGTTACCATCTCCACGTGCATTATAGCCGCCTGGGCATGACCAATGCGTGGGAACCGCTGTTGGCCCTCCTGGCCCTGGGCATGATGGGCATCGCCTACCAGCGCAGCACGCGACGAGCCTGGCTGCTGGCGGGCCTGATGACAGGTCTGACGGCCTACTTCTTCACGCCCTCGCGCCTCATGCCCTTCTTCCTGCTTGCATTGCTGCTGTACATGCTATTGCTCAAACCCGCGTTTTTCAGGGAGCAGGGCCGGCACGCATTGGCCGGCCTGGCGCTGGCCCTGGTCGTGGCCCTGCCGCAACTCATTTTCTTCAACGCCAATCCCGGCCTATATATGGAGCGCGCCAACAGCCTGGGCGTTCTGCACAGCGGATGGCTGCCGCAGCAGATGGCGAGCAGCGGGCGTTCTGCGATCGCCCTGCTGGGCCAGCAAGTGGCCGACGCCTTCCTCGCTTTCAATGCCAGCCTGGATACCAGCAGCGCATACAATCCGGGCATTCCGCTGCTACGCACCGTGCCGGCCCTGCTATTCGTCGTCGGCCTGGCCGTCTCCGTGGCGCGCGTACGACAGCTGGCCCACGCCTTGTTGCTCATCTGGCTCAGCGTCACGCTGTTGTTCGCCGGCGCGCTGCTGGTCGATGCTCCGGACAGCCACCGCCTGCTGATCGCCGCTCCGGCTGCCATCATGCTCGTCGCCATCGGTCTCACCTGGCTCTGGCAGCAATTGCTGGGCGCCCTCGGCCCGCATTTTCGCGACCAGGCCGGCAACCCCATGACGACTTTGCGTCAACTAGCCGGGGTCTTGCTGCTGGCGGCGCTCATCGCCGGCGGCGATCTGCTCTTCTACTTCGGCGAGTACCGCGCCTCGACGCGTTTCGGTGATCGCAATACAGAAGTGGCTCACGAAATGGGCCGCTATCTGCAGTCGCTGCCCGGATCCTGGACGGTCTACTTCCACGGGCCGCCCAGCATGTACATCACGTTTCCCACGATTCCCTTCCTGGCGGGCGAACGCTTCCAGGCTCAGCACAATCTGTTCGATGTCTCTACGGAAAGCGGCGATCCGGTGCAGGCAGCCGCGCCAGCCCCCGGCACCGACCTTGTCTTCATTTTCCTGCCGGAGCGTAGCCACGAGCTGAACCAAATGGTGGACCGTTACCCAGATGGCTCTGTGCTGACGTTTGACGGCGCTTTTGCTTCGCCGCTGTTCTATGCTTATGAGGTGCGGCGTTAGCAAACAGAAGTTAGAATTCTCGTTTCGTAGCATCAGCAATGCTATGATCTCATAATTCTTACTGCGCACTTGCCTGCGTTGGCGTGTATAAGAAAGTAGCAAACCCGGTTACCCGCACTGTTTGCAACGGCGGCGCGGCAACGGCACAGGTGAAAGCAGCACAACAGCACTATGGCCCTTGAGGAATACGAAATTGTTGCCGGCGAACAACAGGAAATGACGGCGGGCGCCCGCGAGCAGGCGCCAGAAGCCGCGCGCCGACTGGCGCTGACCCGGGAACACATCTCCGTCGTCATCCTGCTAGGTATCCTGCTGGTTGGCGCCTACTTTCGCTTCACCGGCCTGAACTGGGATGACAACCACCACCTGCACCCTGACGAGCGCTTCCTCACGGACGTCGCCCTGCGCCTGGAGACGGTCTCCGATCCGCTGCTCTATCTACGCACGTCCGAGTCGCCGCTGAACCCCTACAATCTGGGCAATATCCCCCTCTACGTCTACGGCAACTTTCCCATGACGGCAACGCGTTACGTTGCCGAGTGGGTGGCCGATCTGTGCCAGAACTTCCCCGATGGTTGCGCGCGCAATTACACCGGCTATGACGGTATTCACCTGGTGGGCCGTTTTCTATCCGGCTTCGTGGACCTGATTTCGATTCTCTTCATTTTCCTCATCGGCCGGCGGCTCTACGATTGGCGCGCCGGGCTAATCGGCGCCTTTCTGCTAGCCGTCGCCGTCATGCCCATCCAACAGTCTCACTTCTTCACCATGGACAACTGGGCCGCGGCGCTGACGACGGTGAGTATGTATATGGCCGTGCGCGCCGCCGACGATGGGGCGCGCAAGCGCTGGTGGATTCTGTTCGGCCTCTTCTTGGGGCTGGCGGTGGCCTCGCGCATCAACGTGGCGCCGCTGGCAGCCATGGCCGGTGTCGCGGGCGTTATCTGGCTGGCGCGCCGCCAACGGGAATTGGCGCCCGATCTGGGCTGGCGCTATGCTCTCACGCCACAGGGCAACGCGGACCTTCAGAGGGCAATCCTGGGCATGTTACTCGCCGCCGCCGTCTCCCTCATTACGTTCCGGCTGGCCCAGCCCTACGCCTTCGCCGACGTGAACATAGTCCGTGAAACCGTTCTGAACAACACCGGACGCCAGCCCTCCGCGCTGCGCCTGCTCCTGGGCTCCCTTTTCGGCTTCAACCCGCAGTGGCTGTCCAACATGGCCGAGATTCAGAATCTACAGAGCCCTGAAGCCTCCTTCCCACCCGCCCTGCAGTGGACCGCCCGCGCGCCATTCCTCTTTCCCCTGAACAACATGGTGCTTTATGGCATGGGTCTCACAGCAGGCATCGCCGCCTGTCTCGGTTTTTTGTGGGCGCTGTGGCGCGTGGCGAAGGGCCATCCACAGTGGACGGCGCACGCCCTACTGGTGGCCTGGGTCGGCGGCTACTTCCTGTTCATGGGCAGCCGTTGGGTCAAATCAATTCGTTATTTCCTGCCTCTGTATCCCTTCCTGTTGCTTCTCGCCGGCTGGGCCCTGGTCGAACTGTGGCAACGGGCCAGGAGCCGCCGGCCAAGACGCGTGCTTGCCGCCGTCCTGGCAGTGGCAGCCATCGTGCCCGCGCTACTGTGGGCCAATACTTTTGTAGATATCTACCGTCAGCCGGTGACGCGCGTCGCCGCCTCGCGCTGGATGTTCGAGAACATTCCCACCGGGGCCACACTACTTTACGAGACAGAAGGACAACTTGAGGAACAGCAGTTACCGCTAAAAGGTTATCAATTTGAACCGGGCGGCCTGCCGTTAGATCTTTCATTCACGCTGCCCCGTGCAGGCGTGGTGCAGGGGCTGAGCTTCAACTACGCCACCCTGCTGCAAGGGGAGCAGGCCACGCTCAGCGTTTCGCTGCTCTCCCCGGACGGCGAGCGACTGCTGGAAAGCGGCGGCTCGATTTCCGTCAGCGGCGAGCGGGAGCCCGCGCCGTTGCAGTTGCCCGACGTGGCGCTGGAAAGTGAGCGACCCTATTTGTTGCGCATTGAACACGCCGGCGGCGGCATTCTGGAGGCGGACACCAGCCGCATTGTGAATGAAGAGTGGGATGATACGCTACCCGTCAACGTCGACGGCCGATCCGCTTACGGCGCTTATTACAGCGAAGTCAGCGGCGGGCAGCGGCCCGTGACGTGGCCTGCAAGCCAGGACAAGCGGAATCTGATGTTGCAGTGGATTGACGAGGCGGACGTGATCGCCCTCAGCAGCCAGCGCTCGCTGTGGAACACCCCACGCCTGCCCCTGACGCACCCCCTGAACATCGCCTATTACGAATCGCTCTTCAGCGGCGATCTGGGCTTCGAGCTGGCAAGTGAGTTCCACGCCGAGTTCAATATCGGGCCGCTGTATATCAGCGACACCGGCGGCCAGATTGCCTGGGGTCGCTACCCGGAGATCGGTTGGCCTCCGCCAGGGGAGATGGCTGCAGAGGAAGCGTTCAGCGTCTACGACCACCCGCCCGTATGGATCTTCCGCAAGACGGATGCCTATAGCACGGAGAAGGCGCAAGAGATTCTCAATCGCGTGGATCTGGACAACGTGACGGTCATGAATCCGGGCGAAGCCTCGCAAGCGCCCAACGGCCTGATGCTCAACACACGAGAAAAAATGCTGCAACGCGCCAACGGCGCCTTTGCCCAGGTATTCAATCCTGAGGGCCTTCTCTCCCAGCGGCCCGGTCTCGGCGCCGCCGTGTGGTGGATTGCCGTTGTCTTCCTGGGCTGGCTGGCCTTCCCCATCACGTTCGTCAGCTTGCCCGGCCTGCCCGAGCGCGGCTACGCGCTGGCCCGCGTCCTGGGCCTGCTGCTAGTCTCCTGGATCGGCTGGATCATTGGCAGCGCCGGCCTGTTGCCACATAACCGGGCGACGCTCGCCCTCAGCGTGGTCCTCGTGGCGCTGCTGAGCTTGAGCATTGCCGTCCTCCGGCGGCGTCAATTGGTTGCCTTCCTCCGCCGCCACTTGCACTACATCGGCTTCGTCGAAGCCTTCGCGCTGCTCCTTTTCCTGCTCGGTCTGGCCATCCGCCTGGGCAACCCCGACGTGTGGGACGTCATCTGGGGCGGCGAAAAGCCCATGGACCTCTCCTACTTCACGGCAGTGGTCAAGAGCACCACCTTCCCACCGTACGATCCCTGGTACGCCGGCGGCTACATCAACTATTACTATTACGGCTTCGTCTTCGTCGGCGCCCTCACCGAACTGCTACGCATCACCCCCACCGTAGCCTACAATCTGATCCTGCCCATGCTCTATAGCTTCACCGGCCTCGGCGCCTTTAGCATCGCCTACAACCTGGTCCATGCCCTGACCAGAAAGAGCTCCCAATCCCCAATCTCCAATCTCCAAACAACCAATATCCGCTTCCTCCCCTACCTCGCCGGCCTCGCGGCAACCGCCCTCTGCATCCTCCTCGGCAACCTGGGCGAAGTGGGCGTAATGCTCGGGGCCTGGGAGCGGGCCAGCGACAGCACCATCGGCACCGGCATTAGGCTGGTAGACACGGCGGTGCGCACGGTGGACGGCGCTCTGGCAGTGACGATAGAAGGACAAAACGCGCCCATCCACCCCGGCGACTGGTTCTGGACCGCCACGCGCGCCATCAACGCCAACCCGGGCGAAGCGGCGCCCATCACCGAGTTCCCCTTCTTCACTTTTCTGTACGGTGACCTGCACGCGCACATGATCGCTCTGCCGCTGACGCTGCTGGCGCTGGCCTGGGCGGTGTCTTTGGTGCTACGCGGAGAGAAGACATCCGATTTCTCAAAGAAATCGGATGTCTTGGAGAAATCGGATGTCTTAACGACGCCGGTCCTCTGGTTCACCGGCGCCCTGGCCATCGGCGTCCTGCGCCCCACCAACACCTGGGACTGGCCCACCTATCTCCTACTGGGATCGCTGGCCGTCATCTACGCCGCTTTTATGGACAACGACCGGCGTCTGACGCTGCCATTCCTCGGCCAGGCGCTCTATCAGGTCGTCGCTCTGGTTGCACTTTCTACCCTGCTCTTCTGGCCCTTCGTGGCCAATTACGGCAGCGGTTATGAAACGCTCAGATTGTGGGACGGCTCATACACGCACCTGACGAATTATCTCGTCATTTACGGCCTGTTTCTGTTCCTCGCCGGCACTCACCTGGCCCGGGAGTTTCGCGCCTGGACTACGAGTTGGACCCCGGCAACGCTGGAAAAGTGGCGACCGCTGGCTGCTGCCGTGCTGCTGGGCCTGGTCGTGTTTGTGCTGGCGCTCCTCTTCCTGGCCCTGCGCGGCTACTGGATCGCGCCCGTGGTGCTCACGCTGACCGTCGTCGCCGGCCTACTGGGCCTGCGCCCCGGACTCCCGGCCGCGCGCCGGGTCATCCTTATTCTGATATCCGCCGCCCTGGGATTGTCCCTGATGGTGGAAATCGTCGTCCTGGAAGGCGACGTGGGCCGCATGAACACGGTGTTCAAGTTCTACATGCAGGTGTGGGTCATGCTCAGCATCGCCGGCGGCGCGGCGCTGGCGCTGGCCTGGCCCCACGTCCAGCGTTGGGGCCGCACGCGGCGGCGCAGTTGGCAGTTGGTGCTGGGGTTGCTGGCAGCGGCGGCGCTGCTCTACCCGCTGCTGGCAACCCCGGCCAAGTGGCAGTCACGCACCGACCCCGAGGCGCCCCGGACGCTAGACGGCATGACCTTCATGCAAACGGCCAGCTACCAGGATACGACCTTTGACGGGAACAGCGTGACCATCGAGTTGGCCCCGGAGTACGAGGCGCTGCGCTGGATGCAACGTAGTGTTGAAGGATCGCCCGTCGTGGCCGAGGCGCACAGCGGCAATCCCTACCGTTCTATCGCCTCCCGCGTGGCCATGTACACCGGTTTGCCCAACATTGTGGGCTGGGACTGGCATCAGCGCCAGCAGCGCGCCGCCGTGCCCGACGGCCTCGTCTGGGACCGCGTAGCAGACGTGGAGCAGCTGTACAACAGCCCGCACGCCGCAGATGCGCTGGACGTGATCGCCGAACACGACGTAAAGTACATTTACGCTGGCGCCCTGGAGCGCGCCTACTATCAGCCGCAGGGGCTGGCGAAATTTGAGGAGATGGTAGACGCCGGTTTCTTGCGACGCGTCTTCGGCAACCAGGAAGTGACGATTTACGAGGTGGTAGAGTGATGCCCACAGTTGGACCCCTGACGGACATCTTGGCCGCGCTGCGCTGGTGGGCAGTGCTGGCGCTTCTCGGCGCGGCAGCCACGCCATTGGCGCTGCACCTGCTGCGCTGGCTGCCCGATCGCGGTTACGCCTTCGTCAAGATGCTGGGCCTGCTGCTCGTCAGTTTCATTTTCTGGCTGGCGAGCAGCCTGGGCCTGTTGGGGAATAACACCGGCGGCATTCTGTTCGCCCTGCTCCTGTTGCTGGCTCTGTCGGCCTGGATCTATCGCCGCGACGCTGCAGAGCTTCGTGGCTGGCTGCGGCAGAACGGGCGCTACGTGTTGGCCACAGAACTGGTTTTCGCCGCCATCTTCTTCTTTTGGGCCTGGGTGCGCGCCCAGAACCCGGCCATCACCGGCACCGAGAAGCCCATGGAGTTCGCCTTTCTCAACGCCGTCAATCGCAGCGCCGTCATGCCGCCCCTTGATCCCTGGCTGTCCGGGTTCGCCATCAGCTACTACTACTTCGGTTACGTGATGACGTCGGTCATCGCCCGCCTGGCGCTGGTCGCCGAACCGCTGGCATTCAACCTGGGCATCGCCTGGCTCACCGCCGGCGCGGCCGTGGGCGCTTCTGGACTGGTTTATAACCTGGTCGCCGCCGGTAAGTCGCTGTCCGCACGGAGAACAGCGCTGGCCCTGGGCGTCGTGGCTGCCGTTGCCCTACCGCTGGCGGGCAACATGCAGATTCTGCTGGAGCTGGCGCACGCCAACGGGGTAGGATCGGCCCAATTCTGGGCCTGGCTCGACGTGCGTGACGTCAACGGCCCGCCCACTGACGAGGGCTTCGGCAGCACCGGCCCGCGCTTCTGGTGGTGGTGGCGCTCGTCACGCGTCATCCACGAATATCACCTGTCCGGCGCGCCGGAGGATGGTCTGGAGCCCATCGCCGAGTTCCCCGCTTTCAGCTTCCTGCTGGGCGACATGCACCCCCACGTCCTGGCCCTGCCCTTCGCCTTCCTCAGCCTTGCCGTGGCTCTGGCCTGGTGGTTGCGCACGGACACCTTCATTGACCGCGAGCCGTGGCGCGACCGGACCATCACGGGCCGCTTCGGCCTGTTGCTGGGCAAGATCGGGCTGCCGCTGTGGGCGCTGACGGCGCTCATTCTCGGCGGGCTTTCGTTTCTGAATACCTGGGACGTCCTCATTCACCTTTTTGTCGTCGTCGCTGCCTTTGTGCTCGCCCAGTGGCGCAGCGCAGGACGCTGGCAGCCACGTTTCCCGGCGCAGGCCGTCTATCTGACCGTGCTGCTGGCTGTGCCGGCGGTGCTGCTCTATCTGCCCTTCTACCTGGGCTTTCGGTCGCAGGCTGGGCCGCCCTTTTTGCTGCCCATGCTTATGCGCCCCACACGGTTGGCGCACTTCCTGATCATCTTCGCCATGCCCCTGTGGCCCATCCTGGTGCTGGTAGTCGCGCTGCTGCTGCGGGCGCGCCGCCGCGCCTGGCGCGCCGGTGTTTTGGCCGCTGCGGGCATCATCGTGGCCCTGTCGCTGCTCATGGTCCTTCTGGGCCTACTCATCGCCGGCACGCCCGAAGGCAGCGCGCGCATCACCAACCTGGCCAACGATCTGGGTGTGGCCTTGCCCGCCCTCGAAGGCGCCGGGTCCGTCGCGGCACGGCTGGCGTGGGGACTGCGCTCGGTGCTGGCCCTGGCGCCCCCTGTTCTGGGCGCGCGTCTGGCAAGTCCCTGGCTGGGACTGCTGCTGGCAGGGCTGATCGGCGCCGTCGTCATGCTCTGGATCGCCCGCCTGAACCACGCCGAGGGGGCCGACCATGACACCAGCGCGCCCCCCACAACTTCTTCCGAAGTCAATCCGCTGCCCTTCGCACTGCTGCTTGTCTTTACCGCGGCGCTGCTGACGCTGGGACCGGAGTTCATTTATCTGCGCGACAATTTTGGACAGCGGCTGAACACCGTCTTCAAATTCTACTACCAGTCCTGGGTCCTGTTCGGCGTGGCTGCCCTGTTCGCGCTGGACCATTTGCGCCGGGTAGCCCGTCCCGCGGCGGTAGTCGCGGCAACCGGCTACGGCGTCATGTTGCTCGGGGCGCTGCTTTTCCCCGCGTATGGCATCAGTTCGCGCGCCGCGGAGTACGGCGGTCCGCCCACGTTGAACGGTATCGCGCACTATGAGTTGTCCCAACCGGATGAACTGGCGGCGCTGACCTGGTTGCGACAAAATGTGGACGGCGCACCTGTCATCGTGGAAGCGGTGGGCGGCCAATATTCGCCCCAGGGACACGGTCGCGTCTCGGCTACAAGCGGCCTGCCCACGTTGCTGGGTTGGGCCGGTCATCAGTATCAGTGGCGCGGTAGCACGCCGGAGCCGCCGGAGCGGGAAACGGCCGTGGAACGAATTTATACCGGCGCCGACTGGGAGGAAACACACGCGCTGCTGGATCGTTATGACGTTCACTATATCTACGTCGGGCCACTGGAAGTGAGCACCTACGGCGCCCAGGCCCGCGAAAAGTTTGACGGGCGTCTGCCCGTTGCCTACGCTAACGACAGCGTCGTTATCTATCGCTGGTCGCCATCGTAGTTCCTTTTTTGACTGCTTTGACCGTTGTCAGGAGTAATCACGGCACATGAACACCATCGCCTCTGAGAATAAAGCCGATAAAGCCGGTCCGGCTTCCATCGCGCAGCGGCTCACCGTGGGCCACGCGGTTCTGTTGGCCATCGTCATCGCCGCCGCAATCATGCGCTTCACAGCACTGGGCGCGGGCGCGCTCTCGCCGGACGAGGCGCAACGCGCCCTGGACGTCTGGCGCTTCTGGCAACCGGGAGAGGCGCCGCCGGCCTTTGACGTCAGTCCCGCCTACTTCAGCCTCAGCGTGCTGCTCTTTCCGCTGCTGGGCGACTCGGACGCCGTGGCGCGACTGATCCCGGCGCTTGCCGGCGTTGCCCTCGCGGCCCTTCCCTGGTTGGCGCGGGAACGGTTGGGGACGGTCGGAGCGCTGACCACAAGCCTGCTGCTCGCCGTCTCGCCCACCGCCAGCATCATCTCAGTGACCGCCGGCGGCGACGCCCTGGCCCTGGCAGCCACATTGTTGCTCCTCGTGGCCTGGCTACGTTACCAGAACAGTGGGGAACTGCACTGGTTACAGGTAACGGCCGGGGCGCTGGGTCTGGGTTTGGCCAGCAGCCCCCTCTTCTACAGCGCGCTGGCAACGATGCTCGCAGCCTGGATGCTGCAGACGAAGCTCGGTGAAACGCCGGCGGCGTCTGACAGCCCCTCGCCAGACGGTCAGCCCCTGCACCGGTCTGTTCTGATACCGGCAGCGGCGTCCGGCGGCGTGGTGTTTCTGCTGCTCGCGACCCTGTTCCTGTGGCGACCGACCGGTTTGGGCGCCGCTGCCACTCTCCTGGCGCAATGGCTGGCGGACTTCACCTTGCAGGGCAGCGTCTCTTTGCTGCTGGCGCCGTTCCTGGCGCTGGGACGCTACGAATTGATCGTAGTGGTCCTCGGGGCAGCAGCCATCTTTTGGGCCAGCTGGCGCGGCCGGCCCCTGCCGCTTTTCCTTGTCTTCTGGTTCTCAGCCGCAATTTTAGTGATTTTGCTGCAACGCGGCGTCGCCGAAAATGTATTGTTGTTGGTGTTGCCCGCCTATCTTCTGATCGGGATGGCCTTCGACGCCGCCTTCCGGCGACCGGCCACGCTGAGCGCTGCCGGGACCTTTGTGGCCCTGCTCGTACTGGGCGCCATCGTCTATTTCAACGGCGCCCGCTACCTGCGCGTGCTGATCCACGCCCCGGAGCAATTGAGCCTGCTCTTTCTGGCGCTACTGGCCATCGTATTCGCCATCGTTCTCATTAATTTCGTTCGCAGCTGGGACGAGACTGCGGCGCTGCAGGGCTCGGCGGCGGCGCTGCTGGTTCTGTTTCTCATTTTCAATTGGGGCACGGCGTGGTGGCTGACACACGAAGCGCGCAATGATCCACGCGAACAGTGGGTCGGCATCACCAGCGACGACGATGTCCTGCTACTCGCCAAAACTCTAGAGGACGTGTCCTGGCAGGTCGACGGCTCTCGCTATGGAATGGCGCTGCACTCAGGCGTAGACCACCAGGTACTTCGCTGGTATTTGCGCCATTTCAAGAACGCTTCCTTCGGCGTCATCGTGCGCCCCGAATCGCAACAACCGGCGATCATAAGCGCCGGAGATAGCGAGCCGGCGCTGGGCGCCGACTACATGGGCAGCGACTATCGATTACTTGTTGGTGTAGACCCACAGACGCCCGCAAGCGGGCTGGCGGAAACGTTGCGCTGGTGGTTCTTCCGCGAGCACCCGGCGTCGATGCAGGCGGAGCAGCTAATCCTTTGGGTGCGCAGCGACGTTTTACCACGTTGAGAGAAGGCATGCATATGATGGCAGGCACGGAGTAACGATGACGATTAGCGACCAGGGCGCGCTCTCCTGGAACCAGCAGGAGAGCCAACTGAGCCAGGACGAGCGGCTGATCGCTCGTTGCCTGAAGGGTGAAGAAGCTGCCTTCAGCGCACTCTACGACCGTTACGCGGCCTACGTGTACCGTCTGAGCTATGGTCTGCTGCAACACCGCGAGGACGCCGAAGAGGTGCTGCAGGATACCTTCGACTACGCCTTCCGCAAACTGGCGCGCTACGACGCCGGGCGCGCCAGTTTCAAAACATGGCTCTACCAGATTGCCGTCAGCCGCGCGCGCAACAAGCGGCGGCGCAAGTGTGCGCCGACGTTCTCGCTGAGCCAGCTGGCCGGCTACGGCGCGCAAGCCGCGGATGACCGCACGCCCGGCCCGGACGAAACGCTGGCCCTGGACGACCGCCAGAGAATAATCTGGCGCGCGCTAAGCGAACTATCACCCAAACTGCGCGAAACCGCCGTCCTGCGCTACTATGAAGGTCTCACTTACCCGGAAATCGGGCAGATCTTAAACATACCGGCAAAGACCGCCGAGTCACGCATGCGCCTGGCGCACAAAGCGCTTAAGGAGATGCTTGACGGGCTACAATTGTAGAAGGTGACCTTATGCTGACTCCACAACAGCATCCATCCCGTCTCCTTTCCGACTATGTCCTGCAGCTCCTGTCGCCTGTCGAGGTGCAGGAAGTCGAGCGCCATCTTGCTGCCTGTGACGAGTGCCGCGCCGTCGTGCGTCACGAGAGGCAAGTGGCGCGCGAGGTGCGCGGCGCGCTGCTTCGCGCCACACAACCTGCGCCCGGGCGGCTGAGGCAATTGCGCCCCACCCCCCGCCCGCCGCGGCGTCCCTTTCTCTCCGCGGCAACCTTGCGCCCGGTGGCTGCGTTGGCGGTCCTGATGCTTCTGTTCCTGGGCGCGCTGCAACTCGACGGCCCCTCAGGGAACGGCGCGCTGGCGCATCCTTCGCAGACATCGCTGGCTGTCACGGCGACCGTGACGCCAACAGCTACACAGGCGGCAGAGTGGCAAAACCAGGAGATGGCCACTGCGGCGGCAGGACCGTCTGTACTGCGACGACTACCCGCCCCTCTGAGCACGCCCCTGGCAGCCGCCAGCATCGAGCGCGCGGGCAGTTAGGAAGAGAGGAAACGGCGCGCGGCGCCGTCTTAGAATCAGCTATCAAGCAATGGTATTTAATGGTACGCTATGCAACGAACGACCGATACGATGACAACACCTGATGAACTCCAGACCGAGCCGGCCGTCATGAACCGGCCGCTTGCTTTCATGTGGACGTGGGATTGGGAAAAGATAGCCTACGCACTGTTTATCACCGTGGCTCTGATCACGCGGCTGTGGGACCTGGGGTCACGCGTGATGAGCCACGACGAGAGTCTCCACACACAATTCTCGCTGCAGTATTTCCGCGGCGAAGGCTACAACCACACGCCCTTGATGCATGGGCCGTTCCTCTTCCACATCACGCCCCTGTTCTACTGGCTTTTTGGCGTAAGCGACTTTTCAGCGCGATTGCCCGTGGCCCTTTTTGGCGTCATATTAGTGGCCATGCCCTACTTCCTGCGCCCCTGGTTGGGGCGCGTGGGCGCGCTCTTCACCAGTTTCCTGTTCCTCATTTCGCCGTTCATCACTTACTACTCGCGCTACATCCGGCACGACATCTACGTCATCGCCTGGGCCATGATCATCTTCATTGCCAGCTGGTACTATCTGCGCGAGCGCAAGGAGATATACCTGTGGTGGTTCGCCGGCGGCCTGGCCCTGATGTACGCTACCAAAGAGGTATCGTTCATCTACACGGCCATTTTTGGCAGCTTTCTAATCATCAGACTGGTGGTGCGCCTCTGGCAGAATAGCTGGTTCCACCGCGCACTGCCGCAAATGAAACGGGCGCTGCTGATTCTGATCCTGGGAGTGATCCTCGTCGGCGCTGGCTTCACGGGCCTGCGCCTGGCCGACGGCGACGGCGCGCCCATCACCGAAACGGCGACTCCGGCCGAGGAGCAGGGCTTCGCTGCGGACCCCAGCGAGGAGGGAGCCGTCGTCGCTGCAGACGGCCAGACGACGGGCCAGCGGATACTGCACTGGTTTCAGGTCGCCGGCTTCATTGCCATCGGCGGCGCCGCCTTCCTCGCTGCCCGCCAATTACGGCCTTACGTGGACGATTTCGGCGAGTTTGACCTCATTGTCCTCTACAGCACTCTGATTCTCCCTGCCATCTCACCCTTCCTCGCCGTGTTAGCCGGCTACAACCCGATGGATTACACGGTCAATAGCTGCCAGATCGCGGGCCAGGAAGCCATGACCCGGTTGGAGTTGTTCATGGCCCGCGCTACGAACTCTGTCTGTATCTCGGCCTTCCTCTCCTCCGGCGTCATTCGCACCGGCTTTTTCGTTTTGCTCACCCTGGTCGTCGCCGTCCTGGTTGGCCTGTGGTGGAACCGCCGGCGCTGGGTCGTCGCTGCGGTCATCTTCCACAGCATATTCTTTCTGCTATACACATCGGTACTCACCAATCCCAGCGGCTGGGCCAGCGGCATGGTGGGGTCGCTGGGTTACTGGCTGGAACAGCAGGAGGTGCAGCGCGGCAACCAGCCCTGGTTCTACTATCTATTCATCGTTCCCTTCTACGAATTCCTGCCGCTCATCTTCTCTCTGCTGGCGATCAGGCTGTGGGCGCAGCGGCGCCGCGTCAGCCGCATCATTGGCTACTGGATACCGCTGCTGCTCCTTTCCCTGCTCGCCTACAGCTTCAGCAACTGGTTGCTGAACCGCCCCGTCATCCTCGAAGGCGGAGAGCCAAGCAATTTGGCAGCCGCCATCATCGCCGCGGTAATCCTTGCCGCTGGCATCCTCTACTGGTTCCTGGTACAGCAGGGGCGCGTTCGTGACGCTTACGACCTGGGGCGCAGCTGGCGCGGCCTGGTGGAGCCGGAGGCGCTGGTTGGCTTCGTTCCCATGCTCGTCTGGTGGCTGCTCTTGACCTGGCTGGCCTATAGCTATGCGGGGGAGAAGATGCCCTGGCTCAGCACCCATTTTGTAATTCCCATGGCCCTGCTGTCCGGTTGGTACTTCAACGAGAAACTGACCGCCTCCGACAGCCCACGTTTGCCCGCCCGCAACACGTTGCGCATGGTGGGATTGGCCGCCATCTTCATCTTGTCCCTTTTCCTGGCGCTGCGCCCCCTGTTCCTGGGCCAGATTGAATTGGGTAACCAGAGCATGCAAAATCTGACAGCCATCGGCGGCTTTCTGGGCAGCGTGCTCATTGCCATTGTCGTCTTCTACGCTCTACAGTACGTGGGCCGGCGCCTGGATCCTGCCATTCGCAACCGCAGCTGGGTTCTGGGCCTGTTTGTCGTCCTCAGCCTGCTCACCATCCGCTTCACCTATATGGCGACCTGGCCTAACGCCGATTACGCCACAGAGTACATGGTATATGCTCACGCCGCACCGGCCGTAAAGGACGTCATCCTGCCCCAGGTGGAGACGTTGTCCGAGCGAATGCATGGTGACAAAAGTATTCGGGTGGCCTGGTCCGACGACGGCACCTGGCCCATGCAATGGTATCTGCGCGACTATCCCAATCGCCTCTACACGGGCAAAACGCCCAGCGCCAGCATCGCCGAGTACCCGGTGGTCATCGCCGGCCATCGCGACTTGGACGCCTTTGAGAATTTTCTCCGAGACCGCGACTACGTGAAGCACGATTACATTTTCCTGTGGTGGCCCATGGAGGATTATCGCCGGATAAGCTGGAACGGTCTGTTTGGCCTTTCCGACGTGCGCGATCAGGCGGGCAACGCCAGCACCGGGCGCGGCATCCTTAACGCCGACGTGCGCCAGGCGCTGTGGAACATCTTTTTCTACCGCGATTACGAAAAATACAGCGATGTTTTCGGCGGGCGCCACACCATCGGCGAGTGGCCCCTGCGCGCCGACATGCGCCTCTACATCCGCCGTGACGTCCTGGCCAACCTCTGGGACTTTGGCGTGGGCGCCGCGCGCATCGAACCGCCCGTCGATCCGTACGCCGAAGGGGAGCTGACGCTGACGCCCAACCTGGTTATCGGCGCCGGCGGCATCAGCGAGGAAACGCTGTCTCGCCCGCGCAACATGACCATCGGCCCCGACGGCAATCTTTACGTGCTGGACTCGGGCAATCACCGCGTGATCGTGTTCGACAGCGAAGGTCAACGTCTGCGCGCCTGGGGCGAACAGGGCACAGCGCAGGGCCAGTTCAACGAGCCCTGGGGCCTTGCCGTGGATGAGGAATTCGTCTACGTGGCCGATACCTGGAACCATCGCGTGCAGAAGTTCACGCTGCAAGGTGACTTTGTGACGACGATCGGCCAAAGCGGCTCTGTAACCGATATGGGCGCGGAAAGCGGCGGCTACTTCTTCGGCCCGCGCTCCGTGTTGCTGCTTCCCAACAACCAGCTTCTGATTACAGATACGGGCAACCACCGCCTGCAGGTTTTCGATCGCGATGGCGCTCTCATTCGCGTTATAGGCCAGCTGGGCACAGATCCCGGACAGTTTAACGAACCGGTGGGCCTGGCGCAGGGCATGGGCGGGTCCGTTTACCTTGCCGACACCTGGAATGCACGCATCCAGCGCTTTACGCCTGACCTGCTCCCGGACTTCAACTGGTCCATCGACGGTTGGGAAGGCGACTCCACTGAGAACAAGCCATACCTGGCTGTAGACAGCGCCGAGCGCATCTATGCCACGGACCCCGAAAACTTCCGCGTGCTCATCTTCGACAGAGACGGCGAGTATCTGGCGCGGTTTGGCCAGCCAGGCGAGGCCATCGACCGCCTGGGGCTGCCCAACGGGATTGCCATAGACGGTGAGGACAACGTCTACGTCGTCGATGCCCAGAACAACCGCATCCTCCGCTACCCGCCCATCGACTTCAGCGCGCTCACGCCCGCAGGTGAAGGAAGCTCGCCTGAGGGGCAAGCGCCCCTGATGGAGGATGGCGAGAGCGAACAGTCATCGCAGGAAGATGCGCCTGAATAACGAATCAACCAATAGGATAGTGTGACGAAATGGACCGAACGGTACCTAGCCGCGAAAACGACGAAATTGCCCTATACATCCGCACGTACTATTCGCTATTGCGCAGTACAAGCGAAGTGGAAATCCGCACGCTGATCGAGGCGCACACGCGCATAAATTCGGCGCTGCACGTGGGCGCGACCAAACCAGATCCCGATATGGCTGCCTTCATCTATGCCATCTTGCGCATGCCCAGCTACTGCATCGCCGATGTACGTCTGGTCGTGATGGGCCAGTCGGAAGCGGTGTTTGAAGAGAAGGGTTTCGCCGACGTTGAGTCATGGCAACTGGTCAACGCGCCAGCCCGCCGCCGCCGTTACTTCTACGATGGTGATGAGACAGTTGCCGTCTATATCGCCAGCCGTTCGGATATCGACGATCTGATTCCCACCCTGACGGCCTACCAGATCGAGCGCGAGAAGTTGCACCATATATTACACCGGCCCCGGGCTTTGAAATTCCTGCGCGAACATTGTGACGCGCCCATTGATTCCCGCCTGCTACAGGACTTGAGCGAGCTGAGTAACGTCGCCGTCGATGACCTGGACCGCCTACATCGCATCTGGGGCAGCAAACTGGTCGCCAATCTTCTGCACATCGCGGAGCGCGACCTGCACATTTCCGTACGCTTGCTGAGTGGCTCGCTGACCGACTACCGTCGTGCCACCCGGCGCTGGTGGCAAAACGTGGCGCGCACGGCGAGCGACGCGCGTTTCGAGGACCGGCCCGTCTACTTCGTCTCCAGCAACACGCACAGCCTGGCCAATCTGCTCAGCGGCTTCGCCCTGCAGCAAGAGGATTCGCTGGTTGAGTTCATCCAGTCCGAAGGCTCCTTGCTTCTGCAACAGGAATACGACGATATTCTGGCGCGCAACGTGCCCAGCAGCCGGGAGAACTTCCTGTACTATACCTTGAAGAAGTACGAGCAACGCTACGCCGAAGTAGAAAAGCAGCGCATCGGCTGCGAAAGAAGCGCGGGCATCACGCGTATCCCCAGCCGCCACGTCTTTGACGTCGAAGTGCAGGTGATGGAGCTTAACCAGGTGCGCACCGACGACCTGGACCCCCGGCTACAGATGGAAGGCATCGAGCGCCTGCGGGAGAGCGACGCGCTGATCATCAACATTGACTTTCCGCTGGGCATGGCCGCGTACCAGATTCTATCGGAGGTGGCGCGTAATATCGCCAGCATCCGCGGCGTCTTTATCATGGGCAAGGCAGCCACGCTCAACGCGCGCATCGGCGACGTGATGATTCCCAACGTCGTCCACGACGAACAGTCACTGAACACTTACCTGTTCGAAAATCGCTTCACCGCCGCCGATGTTGCGCCGTTACTCACCTACGGCACCGTGCTGGACAATCAGAAGGCGATCACGGTGCGCGGCACTTTCCTGCAAAATCGCGACTATATGTCTGTCTTCTATCAGGAAGGCTACACCGACATGGAAATGGAGGCCGGGCCCTTCCTGAGCAGCATCTACGAAATGATCCGCCCCCAGCGCTATCCGCACGACGAGATCGCCAACCTCTACGCCTCACCTTTCCCAATTGGCATCCTGCACTATGCCTCAGACACTCCGTTTAGCAAGGGCAAGAACCTCGGCGCGCAGAATCTTTCCTACTTCGGCATGGATCCCACCTACGCCAGCGCCACGGCCATTCTGCAGGCGATTCTGCGCGAAGAGCTGCGGCACGGTCGTCGTTAAGGGAGGAGGCCGTTCACCGTCCAAACCCGCTCAGGTCAATCCACCCGCTCGGCTCGCCATCGAAGTAGATATCGTGATCGTAGAACCCGCTTTGGACCGTGTCGACGTTCAGCAAATCGGCTAATTTGCCGTTGGTAATATTCACCGTGTACGCGCCGGGGATCGCGTCGCGAATCGTCAGCGGCACGCAAGCCTCGCACGCCTCGGTGATGTTCCCGTGCACGTCGGTGTATCCCTCGAAGCTGACGCGGCTGCCGTCGCCGTTCAGATCAGGAATGGTCACCTCGATCTGATATAGTTGGTAGCTGGAGGAATTGTTGACCGGATCCTTGAAACTCACGAAAGCGTCGTCGCCGGCCACCCGCGCTCCACTGCCCACATAATCCATCGCATCCTGGATGCGGAACGCGTACCCTACCAACTGGTGTTCGTCTACGTACGGACGGCTGCTGCCACGTGTGACGCTGTTCCAGGTTTCCTGGCGCGTGCTGGAGCGGTCCGGATCCGGTTCGCCGATATATGGCGGCACCCCAACATCATACGCTTGATTCGAAAAGCGAGGATAGCCGACAAAATCGGTCTTGTAAGGCGAGATCAGCTGTCCGAAGTCGGCGTGACCGCCGGTGATGAGCTGACCTGCATTTCCCTTCTCGTTGCAGAGGTTGAGCGCAGCATAGAAGGAGTGCATACGCGCCACCTTGCCGTGGCTAACGCCCACTCCGTGAAACTGGAAGGCAAAAGCATTGACCCCACCGTCGCCGTTACGGCTGTTGGGATGGCAACCGTACTCACGAACGTCCCGGGCGTGCACGACGTAGCCCTGGTGCTTCAGTTCATTCTCGCGCGCCGTTTGCCAGGGATAGCTGATTGTTTGGCCGATCTGCACTGTTTCATCGCCAAAGAGGTCGTAGGCCCACTGCCCCAGTTCCTGACCGTGGGCGTGGTCGTAGTGACAGTCGCGCTCGGCGTCGTGCAGCCCGTGCCAGGCGCGGTCATCGTGCGTGGCACAGGCAGGATCGCCGGGATCAGGAACGCCATTTGCGCTGTGTGTGGTTGGTGGGGGCGTTATGGGGATGAAGGCGGACGTCATTGCAAGGAAGGCGACCAGAGGTAAAAATCTCACTTTTCTCATGACGCTCTCCCAATTCAATTCGCTCAATAAAGCGGCGACAGTCTACAGCGCCCCGCGGCATGCGCCAACCCCAGGGCGCCGCGATCGGCGTTATTCTCATCCCCTTCTATGCAGGAACGGGTTGTGGCGCAACGAAAGTCGGTCCGCATTGCCAATCTTACCTCGCACCCTAAAATAGGGGACAATATGACCGAACTGAATCAATTATACGAGCGCCTCCTTAGCGCCATCGGCGGCGGCGACGAAGCGCAGATTGAGGATGCCACGCGGCGCATTGCCGAGAACGCCGCTGAGGATTTCCCCACCCTGCACAGCGCCCTGAACGCGCTCGGCTACCATAACCATCTCGCCCTGCTCAACGAGGCCATGCGCGTCGCCTGGCCCCAGGTGCAGGCGGCCGCCACATATTCACAGGCCGCCGTCAACGCCTACGCCGGACGGGCCACCGACCACCTCATCTACGCCTACCTCGACGAGCAAGAGGCGCCCAACGCCCACGATCCGGACCTTATTCAGCAGTTGGAACGCTACTTTCCCGTCGATGCCGGACGCCTGGATCCGTACCTGCACTTGCTGCGGGGCGCGGTTGGTCGCGCCTGGACCCTGTCGGACTTTGAGCCGATGACCATGCAACCGTTGCACGGGCTCATGATCGAGTTCCAGGGCTATGCTCGGCGCCACGAATCAGTCCCTTTTTCACGCACACATCTGGTGCGTCAGCTGCTTCCCCGTTACTTTATGGATCGTGCTGCAGGCAATCTTGTGCCCAAGATGGACGTGGCTGCTGCCCTGCGCACTGGACGCCGGCCGTTTCCCGGTGCAACGCCCAACCCCGAACCGAAGCACACCCTGTGCCCGGATGCGGTGACGCTAGAGTTGTTTCTGAAGCGCCTATTGCAGACAATGGACCCGCAAACGTACGCCGCGGCAGCCATCCTGCAGTTGCTGCCGGCCTGGCTGCGTTTCCTGCAAGTTCGGGACCTTTTGGAAGCGCCTGAAGCGCGAGAGGTGTTGCGCGCCCTGGCGGGACTGGGACAGGCGCTGGCCTCCTTCTGGAGCGAGCATGGGGATGTCAAATTGCGGCAAAATGTGGCCGGATGGCCCTCACTCCCCGGAGACGTCTAAATACGTAGCGCCCGTCACGTCCACCAGCCCTGAAACGGGCACTCTGATGTTGATACCCTTCTCGCCGGCGCTGATGTAGATTTCGTCATACTGCTGCGCCGAGGTATCGAGGACGATGTCAAACCCGCGGTTGATTAGCGCCAGCGGCGAGATGCCGCCCACCTCGAGGCGCGTCATGCGCTCCGCTTCTTCATGCGAGGCCATATTTAACTTCTTCTCGCCTACCTCTTTGGCCATCTTCTTCAGGTCAAGCTGACGGTCCGCGGGCACCATCGTCAGGAACGGCTTGCCCCGCTCGCGCACCACGACCAGTGTTTTGAACACTTGCGACGGAGACGCGCCCAGATGGCTGGCGACAACCTCCGCATCCCGCTCATCTTCGGGATAGGTCACTGCTTCGTAGGGTACGCCTTTTCCTTCTAACAAGCGCATCGCCAGGGTCTTTTGCATTTGTAAGCCTCCTTGAACTCGCGTGGTCCCATGTATGATTCTCCCAGTGACCCGGACGAGCATGTCATTCGGTCGAGCGCCCGCTCAGGTTTCTCGGACGTTTCGTAATCATAACCAATCAAGGCTAACAATCACAGCCAATCAGAGTTATAATTGCGCCGCTACGCAACTAACGTGGAGGTAACTGACGCAAATGAACATTCAGACGCCCGAGTGGGTAAAAGATGCCATCTTCTACCAGATCTTTCCCGACCGCTTCGCGAGGAGTGAGCGGGTGTCAAAGCCCAACAACCTGCAGGCCTGGGAAGCGCCGCCCACATACAACGGCTTCAAGGGCGGCGACCTGCTGGGCATTGTCGAGAAGCTAGACTATCTCGTCGACCTGGGCATCAACGCCATCTATCTGAATCCCATCTTCACCTCAGCCTCAAACCACCGCTACCACACTCACGATTATTATCAGGTCGATCCGCTTCTAGGCGGGAACGCCGCGTTCCACAAGCTGCTACAGGCAGCCCACGAGCGGAACATGCGCATTGTGCTAGACGGCGTTTTCAACCACGCCAGCCGCGGCTTCTTCCAGTTTAATCACCTGCTAGAAACTGGCGCAGAGTCGCCCTATCGCGACTGGTTCCACGTTTATGATTGGCCGCTCAACGCTTACAATGAAAACGAGCAACCCAATTATGCGGCCTGGTGGGGATTGCACGCCCTGCCCAAGTTCAACACCGACAATCCCGACGTGCGCGAATTCCTGTGGAACGTAGGAACCTACTGGGTGGAACAGGGTATCGACGGTTGGCGTCTGGATGTACCCGCGGAAATAGACGACGATGAGTTCTGGCGCGAATTCCGTCGTCGCTGCCGCAAGGTCAATCCGCAGGCGTATCTGGTCGGAGAATTGTGGGATGACGCCGGGCGCTGGCTGCAGGGTGACCAGTTTGACGCACAGATGAACTATCCCTTTACGCGCGCTGCGTTCGGCTTTTTCGGCGGCGACAACCTCAATCAGAGCGATACCATTCACACAGGGCTGGGATATCTCGAACCGTGCCATGGCCATCGCTTTGCCGACACCCTGGACCACCTGCATCAGCGCTATGACTGGCAAATCATTCTGTCGCAGATGAATATGCTCAGCAGTCACGATACGCCGCGACTGTACACTATCGCCAACGGTGACCTGAGCACCGTGCGCCTCATGTTCCTCTGCCAGATGACTGTCGCCGGCGCGCCCAATATCTACTATGGGGACGAAATCGGCCTTCCGGGCAACCGCGACCCCGACTGTCGCCGCGCGTTCCCCTGGGACAATCGGAAACAGTGGAAAGTAGACCTGCTGGAAGTCGTCCGTTCCTTCATACGCCTGCGCCGCGCCGCGCCTGTCCTGCGACGCGGTGATTTCCACATCCTGTTCGCTTCCGAACAGATCGTGGTCTACCGGCGGCAACTGGAGGGCCACACGGCGGTTATCGCCTTCAATGCCGGGCAGGGAAAACACGCTTTCGAGCTGACAGGCGATCAGCTACCGGAGAAATTGGACGAAGCCCTGGTGGAAGACGGCGTCCCCCTGCAAGCAAAGAAGAAGATAGTGCTCGCGCCGCGCTCTGGGCGAGTGTGGGTCAGCAAAGGCGCCCTTGTCGAGTAAACCACAAGCGGCAGAGTTGCCAGCACACTCGGATCCCACCTTATCAGGAGTTATCACCTATTGCCGCGGTGTCTGGGGAACATACAATAGAATCGTAACCGGCTCACCCTGCCACAGTCGTGTGCCCGCAACGAGGGACATCGCTGGCAGAGCGGGCCCCGACACAGTAGCGGAAAGCGATTTCTATGAGCGACAAGACCAGAGTTCTGTACATCGAAGATGACGTCGGCAGCCAGCGGTTGGTACAACGCGTGCTGGAGAATCACGACTGCGAAGTGCTCATTGCCGACGAAGGGCTGCAAGGCATCGACCTGGCGCGACAATCGCAGCCCAACTTGATTTTGATGGACATTAATCTACCCGGCATGAACGGGCGCGAGATCACTTCGCGCCTGCGCGGCCTGCCCAACTTCAGCAGCGTGCCCATCGTGGCCCTCACCGCCAACAACAATCCCGGCCATCGAGAAAGGGCTCTCGCCGCCGGGTGTGACGGTTTCCTGACTAAACCGATTGACGTGGTCAGCTTCCCCAACGAGGTGCATCACTTCCTGGAAGGGTACCGCGAGCGGCTGGACAACGAGGAAAAACTGACCCATCTTGAGCTTCACACGCACGAGATGGTGGCCCGCCTGGAGAATAAGATACAAGAACTGGAACGCGTTAACCGTCGATTGCGCGAGCTGGATGAGATGAAGAACGATTTCATCGCCCTGGTCTCGCATGAGCTGCGCACGCCGCTCACACTCCTGGAGGGCTACACACACCTGCTGCACGACCGCGTCAGCGGGTCGCCGGAAACCTATTCCCAGGACATGGTGCGCCTGGTGGATGGGCTCAACGTAGGCGTCGGTCGCATCAGCCAGGTGATCAACGAAGTAATCAACGTGACCCGCATCACATCCGGCACGCTGCAACTTTCTCTGGGGCCGGTACGCCTGGGCGACCTCACCAGCCGTGTGGTGGAGGAGTTTCGCCAGACGATTGCAGAGCGCCAACTGACGCTGACAGTCGGCGATTTCAGCCACCTTCCGGTGATCCAGGCGGACGGCAAGCAACTATCAATCGCCCTGAAAAATATCCTGAGCAACGCCGTCAAGTACACGCCGGACGGGGGCCGAGTCACGGTCGAGGCGCACCTGATGGACGATGCCATAGACATCACTGTTAGCGACACGGGCATCGGGATTCCGGTCGACGAGCAACGCCATATTTTCGAGCAGTTTTACGTGCTGGAATCAATAGACCATCATTCCACGAGCAAATCTGCATTCCAGGGGGGCGGGCTGGGCCTTGGTCTGGCAATTGCGCAGGGCATCATTGAAGCTCACGACGGGCGTGTATGGGTGGAGAGTGAGGGACACGATCCCCGTAACTGCCCCGGCAGCACCTTCCACCTGCTTCTGCCGCTGACCCAGAAATCACAAAATGTGGACGAGGAAACCGCATAGCGCCTGACTCAGTTCAGGGCTTCGCGCACCAGACCAGGCACGGCGTCCAGCGCCTCTGGCAACTTGTCCGGCTCTCGCCCACCGGCCTGCGCCAGGTTGGGACGCCCACCACCACCGCCGCCAACGATTTTGGCCACCTCACGAATCAAATCGCCCGCTCTCACCCCACGGCTGATGACGTCTTCGGTGACCGTCGCCACCATCAACGGCTTCCCATTGTATACGGTGGCGAAGACGGCCACGCCCGAGTGCACCTTGTCGCGGAACCAGTCGGCCATTTCTCGCAATTCGTCGGCTCCCGCCACATCCACCGCTGCCGCCAACAGGTTGATGCCATCGACCTCCTGCACTGTCTCCAGCAGGCTCTCAAACTGTTCGCGCGCTTGCAGCCGCTGCAACTTCTCGATCTCTTTCTGCAGAGCCCGTTGCTCCGAAAGCAAAGCTTCCACGCGCTCCTCCAGCTCCTCGACCGGCGTGTTCAGGCGCGCCGCGATGCGCTCTAACATATCCAGGCGCTGGGCGATCAGCTTCTGGGCGCTGCGACCGGTCACCGCTTCCACGCGCCGCAGACCGGCCCCCACGGCCTCCTCGTTCGTGAAACGGAAGAGGCCAATATCGCCTGTCTCGCTCACGTGCAGGCCGCCGCACAACTCAAAACTGTATGGATCGTCGCGCTCGCCAATGCGGATGGTGCGCACAATGTCGCCGTACTTCTCGCCAAACAGCGCCATCGCGCCCTTATCGATTGCCTCGCGCTGGCCCATGAACTCCACTTCGACCGGCTGGTTGCTGAGAATTGCCTGATTTACATCAGATTCGATTTCGGCCAACGTCTCATGAGGCACAGCCTCGCCGTGGCTGAAGTCGAAGCGCAGACGATCGGGCGCCACCAGCGACCCCTTCTGCACCACGTGCGACCCCAGGTGCCGGCGTAACTCCTGGTGCAGGATGTGCGTAGCGGTGTGGTTGCGCCGAATATCCCAACGGCGTTCATCGTCCACGCGCAGCTCGGCCTTCTGACCCACTTCGACCTCGCCACCGGAGACGGCGCCCACGTGCACGATGAGACCCGGCGCCCGCTGTCGCACATCTTCAACCTGCACGTTTCCGCCCGTTTCAGGGAGTTTAATCACGCCAGTATCGCTGACTTCACCGCCCGCTTCCACGTAGAACGGGGTCGCGGCCGTCACCACCTCGACCTCGTCCCCTTCCTCTGCACGAGTCACACGCTCGCCGGAACGAAGCAGGGCCACCACTTCGGAGCGCATGGTGGCGCCGCTGTAGGGATCATAGGTCACGCCTGACGCCGGTAGTTGCCCGGCGTCCGTCAGCTCCGACAGCAACCGGTCGTAAACGTCGGCCTCGGTCTCATAGCGATCAAAAGCGCCCGTGCCGCTGGCGGCGGCGTGTTCGGCCCGCGCCCGCCTGAAACCATCCTCGTCGACCGTGAAACCACGCTCCTGAGCCACGTCTCGCGTGATCTCCAACGGCAACCCGTAGGTAGCGTGCAGGTCAAAGGCCACCTCGCCGGGGATCACCCTGCCGCCGTCCTCTTTCAGCTCGGCCAACACCTCTGCCAGCCTGTTCATGGCGCCGTCTAACGTACGCGCAAAGCGCATCTCCTCGTTGGTCAGCGTCCTCATGACATGCTCGCGGCGCTGGCGCAGTTCGGGATACACGTCGCCCATTTTCTCTATGTACACATCGGCTATCTCCGCCAGGAAAGGCTCGGCGAAGCCGATCTCGCGCCCGAAACGCACGGCTCGGCGAATGATCATGCGCAGCACGTAACTGCCGCCCTCGCTGCCCGGATCCACCCCATCGGCGATCAGGAACGTGGCTGCCCGGCCATGGTCGGCAATAACGCGATAGCCCGTCGTATGCGCCTCACGTTGCTGCTCATCATCACCCCACAGCTCCTGAACGCGGTCGAAGGCCGGTGCAAAAAGATCCGTGCCGTAGGTCACCGGCGTTTGCTGCTGTACGCTCGTTACGCGCTCCAGGCCCATGCCGGTGTCTACGCCGGGGTTGGGCAACGGCGTACGCTCCCCGGCCTCATCCTGGTTATATTGCATGAAGACCAGGTTCCAGATCTCCAACCAGCGGTTGCAGCCGTTGTCCAGCGCCACACTGCAATTCTCCTCGCCGCAGGTGCAGGCCTCAGGGCCCCAATCATAGTGAACCTCGCTGGTCGGCCCGCAGGGCCCGACGTCGCCCATCATCCAGAAGTTAGTCTCGTCTCCCATGCGCAGCACGCGCTCGGCGGGCACGCCTATCTCATCCACCCAAATGTTGTAGGCGTCGTCGTCGGTCTCGTGGACCGTGTACCACAGTCGTTCTTCCGGAATCTGGCAGACGCGGGTGAGAAATTCATAGGCGAAACGAATCGCGCCCCCTTTGAAGTAGTCGCCGAAGGAGAAGTTGCCCAACATTTCGAAGAAGGTGTGGTGCCAGGGTGAGGGCCCCACATTCTCCAGATCGTTATGTTTTCCCTGAATTCGCATGCACTTCTGCGACGACGTTGCCCGATTGTAAGGGCGCTTTTCTTTGCCAAGAAAGGTATCCACAAACTGGTTCATGCCCGCATTGGTGAAAAATAGCGTGGGATTGTCCTTAATGGGCAGCGGGGAACTGGGCACGACCGTGTGACCCATCTCCTCAAAAAAGTCTAAGAATGCGTTGCGAATCTCGTTGCTCTTGACCGGTTTCATCATCTCTCCACAGTTGACATATTGCTGAACGTGAGGCGATTTTACGGGAGCACAGGAGGGCTGTCAACGGAATGCAGCGCTCGACCGGCGCGAAAGCCGCCGGGCAGAGACGCCAGTTCGCCCAGGCAAAAAAGGTTGACGCCAACGACAGATTCTGTCTATAATGACAATCAGCAATTGAATACAGTGCATGCCGGGAGGAGTAGGCAGTCAGGACGCTGACAGAGAAGATGAGGTCAGCGGTTGAGAGCCTCCACAGCGGTTCCCTGTCGAAAGTCGCCCGGTTGATTTGTCGAAGAAATTCCCACAACCTGGGAAGAGTAGACCGGCACGGGTTCGCCCGTTACAGCGATGCCCTGATCGCCGCCAGCCGATGTGGCGGCCGTCGGGGAGCGAGTGCGCGCAGATAGTAATCTTTGCGCGAACCGAGGTGGTACCGCGGAAGCCAGCCCTTTCGTCCTCAACGGATGGAAGGGCTTTTGTGTATCTATGTCAGCCGCGGCGACGTCTCGGAGCGCGCAGTGCAGCCAGGGACGCCGTTCGCAAGCAGGGAGGTTATGATGAGTTTACCAAAACGTTACAAGCCGCGGACCCGCGAGCCGCAAATTGCGATGACCTGGCAAGAGAAAGGCGTGTACCACTTCGATCCACACAGCGAGGCGCCGGTCTTCAGCATCGACACACCGCCGCCCACGGTGTCCGGCAATCTGCACCTGGGCCACGTCTACTCCTACAGCCACACCGATTTCCTGGCCCGCTTCTGGCGCATGAACGGGTACAATGTGTTCTATCCCATGGGCTTCGACGACAACGGACTGCCCACTGAGCGGCTGGTCGAGCGTCGCGAAGGCGTGCGCGCCGCCGACGTGGGCCGTCGCGCCTTTATCGAACGCTGTCTGCGCGTCGGCGAAGAAGCGCAACAGGAATACAAAGAGCTGTGGCAACGCCTGGGGCTGTCCGTGGACTGGCGCCACACGTATCGCACCATCGAAGAGAAATCGCGCCGCCTGGCGCAGTGGTCGTTCCTCGATCTCTACCGCAAGGGACTCGCCTATCGCGCGCAGGCCCCGGCCATCTGGTGCCCCGAGTGCCAGACGGCCATCGCCCAGGCTGAAGTGGACGACCTGGCGCGCGACAGCACCTTCTATACGCTGGCCTTCACGCTTCGCGATGGCGCGACCTTGCCTATTGCTACCACCCGGCCCGAGCTGCTACCGGCGTGCGTGGCCATCTTCATCCATCCCGAGGACCCCCGGCGCTCGGAACTGGAAGGACAGACGGCGCGCGTGCCGCTGTTTGGCCAGGATGTGCCCATCCTGACCGACGCTGCCGTGGATCCCGAGACGGGAACGGGCGTCGTTATGTGTTGCACCTTCGGCGATACCGCCGACGTGGCCTGGTGGCGCGCGCACGATCTGCCGCTGGTGGAAGCGATCGGTCGCGACGGGCGCATGCTTGAGCCGGCGGGTCAGTTCGCGGGTCTGGAAACCGCAGTAGCTCGCCGCCAGATGGCCCGTGCACTGCAGGAGCAGGCGTTGATGCTGGCTCAGGAGCCCTTGTCCCAGACAGTGCGCGTGCACGAGCGGTGCGACACCCCGGTGGAGTACGTGGTGGCCTGGCAATGGTTTATTTCTGTGCTGGAGAACAAAGAGCAGTTTCTGGCCGACGGCGAGCGCCTCAACTGGCGCCCGCCGCACATGAAAGCCCGCTACCGGCAGTGGGTAGAAAATCTGGCCTGGGACTGGGGTATCTCCCGCCAGCGCGCCTTCGGCGTGACCTTTCCCCTGTGGTATTGTGATGAGTGCGACGCCGTCATTCTGGCAGACGAAGCGGAGCTCCCCGTGGATCCGACCGTAACAGAACCTAGCAGATCGTGCCCGGAGTGCGGCAGCGCCAGCTTCACGCCGGAGACAGACGTGATGGATACCTGGGCCACCTCATCGCTCAGCCCGCAAATCGTGGGGCAGATGACCGGGAAGGAGTCGCTATACCGGCAGGTCTTTCCGTTCTCGCTGCGGCCCCAGGCCCATGAAATCATCCGTACCTGGGCATTCTACACTATCGTCAAGTCGCGCTATCACTTCGACGCCCTCCCCTGGCGCGACGTGGCCATATCCGGCTGGGGCCTGGCGCCGCACGGTTCGGGGAAAATCAGCAAGAGTAAAGGCGGCGACCTGCACTCGCCCATGGAAATGATCGACGCTTACTCCGCCGACGCCCTGCGTTACTGGGCTGCAAGCACCGGTCTGGGCAAGGATAGCATCATCGACGAGCAGAAGATGCAGGCCGGGGCCAAGCTGATCACGAAGCTGTGGAACGTGGCTCGCTTCAGCGCGCGATTTCTGCACGATTATGAACCGGCGCGTGGTGGCGCAGCGACTCTCGACCACACCTTCACCCCGGCCGACCGTTGGCTTCTTTCGCGCACGCAACGGCTAATCGCGCGTGTGACTGAACTTTTCCAGAATTACGATTACGCCACCGCCAAGAGCGAAATCGAGCTGTTTTTCTGGACAGAACTGGCGGACAATTATCTGGAGATGGCCAAGAAGCGCCTCTATGATGGCGGCGAAGAAGCGGCAGGCGCCCGCTTCACTCTGTACCAGGCGCTGCTGGCGACGGTGAAGCTACTGGCGCCGTTCCTGCCCTACGTCACCGAGGCCATCTATCAGGGTCTGCTGGAGACCGAAGCCACCGTACACCAGAGCGCCTGGCCTCTGGCGGACCGCTCGTTGCTTGATTCCCGGGCCGAACAGCAGGGCGCGCTGCTGGTGGAAATCGCCACCGCCGTGCGCCGTTATAAGAGCGAGGCAAACCTCTCGTTGGGCGCAGAATTGGCCCACCTGCACCTGACCACAGCAGACGAAGCGTTGGCCTCTGTGCTGGAGGACGCCGAGCCCGATCTCGTCAGTATCACCCGTGCGCGCACTATCACGGTCGGCTCTCACACGACGCCGGACCTGGAAACGATCACTGCCGAGAACGGCGTGGGGATTGCTCTGGCGTCTGCAGACAGTGCGAGCTGACACCTACCCATTCTTCCAGGATTGCACTGCACGAAGGCGTGATGGCGCCGGCTCTTGCTTCTCTTACACTGGTGATACTTAATCATCAAACAGAATGGAGAGGTACCATGACAGGCATGTTGAATCAATTATCGGAGGCCCTGGCGCAGACGGTAGAAAGCGCAGGCTCCTCCGTGGTCCGCGTTGAGGGCCGGCGTCGCCTTCCCGCCAGCGGCATCGTGTGGCGTGAAGATGGCGTCATTGTCTCCGCCAACCACGTCGTCAAGCGCGACGACAATGTACACGTGGGGCTGCCGGACGGCAGCCGGGTCAGCGCCGCCATCGTGGGCCGCGACCCCAGCACGGACCTTGTGGTGCTGCGCGCCTCAAGCGGCGATCTGGCACCGGTCGAGCGCAGCGACGAGATGCAGGTGGGGAACCTGGTGTTGGCCCTGGGGCGGCCGGGACAGACGGTACAGGCCACGCTGGGTATCGTCAGCGCGCTGGGCACGGAACCGTGGCGCACGCCGGCCGGGGGCCAGGTTGATCGCTACCTGCAGACCGACGTCGTCATGTATCCCGGTTTCTCCGGCGGCCCCCTGGTCAGCGCCGGCGGGCAAGTGCTGGGGCTGAACACCTCCGCGCTGGTGCGCGGCGTCAGCCTGGCGCTGCCGGCCAGCAGCGTGTCCCGCGTGGTCGACACCTTGCTAGCTCACGGCCGTGTGCGGCGCGGTTACCTGGGCGTCAGCACGCAACCGGCACGGCTGCCCAGGGCCATTAGCGATGAGCTGGGCCAGGAAACCGGCCTGCTGGTGGTCAGTGTGGAGGACGAAAGCCCTGCCGACCAGGGCGGCCTGGTCCTGGGCGATACGATTGTGAGTTTCGACGGGCGCGAGGTTCGCCACCACGACGACCTCCTGGCGCTGCTAGGCGGCGATCGCGTCGGCCAGAAGACGCCCCTCCGAATCCTGCGCGGCGGCGAGCTGCGCACCCGAACGTGACCGTCGGCGAACGATAAGGCCTGCGGCTCGGACTCGGGAGATGTTGATATGAGTCACTCTAATGCTCTGTTAGAACAGCTTAATGGAGAAATGGCCGATGTGGTAGCCACAGCGCGGCGGAGTCTGGTACAGATACAGGATGGCCGGCGCGGTGCGGGCGCAGGAACCATTGTGCATTCAGATGGTCTGGTCGTGAGCAACGCCCACGTCGTGCGCAATTCCACCGTAAACGTGACTATGTGGGACGGCACACAGGCTCGCGGTCGCCTGGTGGCGCGCGACGAACGGCGCGATCTGGCAGCGATAGCCCTCGATGCCGACGGGCTCTCCGCGCTGACCCTGGCCAACAGCCATCCACGCGCCGGGCAGTGGGTCGTGGCGCTGGGCCATCCCTGGGGCGTACGCGGCGCTGCCACGGCGGGCATGATCATCGCCGTGGGACAACCCCTGGAAGCCGTGCCCTACGCGGGCCCTCTGCTCCAGGTCGGCCTCCACCTGCGCCCCGGTCACTCCGGCGGCCCCATGCTCGACGCCGGCGGGCAAGTTGTGGGCATCAATACCATGCTCAACGGTCCTTACGTGGGCCTGGCCATCCCGGTGCAGACGGTGAAGCACTTCTTGAAGGAGACGTTGGGATCGGATGCCAGGCGCAAGGGGCGGGCTGCGCGCCGGCGAGCCCCACTACACGCCGCCTGATCCACCTGTCCGGACGTCCAGCCCCTGACTGGCCCATCGCCTGGTGCGGTGGGCCTTTTTTTGTGGCAAAGTGCAAGTGGCCGGGTCGTTTCATTGTGTATAGTACAATTAGGCCGTGTTGACATGTTCTCCGGTTGAAAAGCCGTCGTCTAGCAGGTAACATGTCAACACTTCCTAGTGCAAAGGATGCAAGAAGCGTTGGGCCGAGCCGGCAGCACCATCTGGGGCTCGTACCGCGCCGATCCACAGGAGGCTTCGATGAGTGAGACCAATTTTGTTCGCGCCGCCGCGCTTGCTGACGTGCAAGAAGCCGGCTGTATGCCGGTGCAGGTCAACGGGCACACCGTGGCCCTTTTCGCCCACGGCGATGAGGTGTATGCCGTGGACAATCGCTGCCCGCACATGGGGTTTCCCCTGGACCGCGGCAGCGTCAGAAAAGGCATTCTCACCTGCCACTGGCACCACGCCCGCTTTGACCTGGCGACGGGGGGCACCTTCGATCCCTGGGCCGACGATGCGCGCACCTTCCCCGTCGAAATTCGCGACGGCGACGTGTGGCTCGACGTGACCCAGGACAGAGATCCCGCCGGACACCAGCGAGAACGCCTGCAGGTTGGCCTGGAGCGCAATCTTTCTCTGGTCATCGGCAAGGCGGCGCTGGTGCTGGCCAATACAGAGGAGGAAGCCAGGGATCCCTTCCGCGACGGCCTTCAATTCGGAGCCGCTTTCCGCCGCAACGGGTGGGGACAGGGCCTGACCATGCACACCTGCTTCATGAATCTGCTTCCCTATCTTGCCGCCGAAGACCGGCCGCGCGCCCTGTATCATGGCCTATCGGCGGTGGCCAACGACACCGCCGGCGCCCCACCGCGCTTCCCAATTCGCCCGTTGCCGTCAGATGCGCCCGATTTGTCTACCCTGAAACAGTGGTTTCGCCAGTTCATCGAGGTGCGCGACGCTGAAGGGGCCGAGCGTTGCATTGTCTCCGCCATCCGCGCCGGCGCCGATCACCGCCAGATGGCCGACATGCTTTTTGCGGCAATTACGGACCACCGTTACGTGGACATCGGCCATCCCGCCGACTTCACCAACAAAGCGTTCGAAGCGCTGGACATCGCCGGCTGGGAATACGCCGAAACGGCGCTGACCAGTCTGGTTCGCGGCTACGCCATGGGCGAGCGCATGGAGGAGTCTAACAGCTGGCGGCATCCGATTGATCTCATTGCCATCTTGGACGATGCCTTTGAGCAGTTGAACTCACTGGCCATCGCGCCGGGCGGAGACGATGCTCCCTGGCCCGGCCGAGAAGACCTGGTGGCGGTGCTGCACGGAGATGAGCCGCAGGCCATCGCCGATGCTCTGCTCTCGGCGCTTGAAGAGGGCGCTTCGGCCGTGCAACTGGCTGCCACCGTCTCTTACGCCGCCGCTCTGCGTATCGCCCGCTTCCACACCAGCAACGAATTCTCCGACTGGGACACGGCGCTGCACACTTTTACCTTTGCCAACGCCGTGGAACAGGGGCTGCGGCGACTGGCTGACCCCGGTGCGCCCCCGTCACTGGACCTTTTGCGCGGCGTGTTCGATGCTGCCATGAGCGTCTACCTCGACCGCTTCCTGAACATCCCCGCCGCGCGGCTGCCGCAACCGCGTGAACAACACAACCGTCCCGATGAGCTGCTGGATGAGCTGCAGACCGCGCTCGACCGCCAGCAACAGGTAAACAATGCCGGCGCGCTGGTGGCGGAGTATCTCTACA
>DATHSI010000161.1:0-5661 GCA_035464315.1 Candidatus Sulfomarinibacteraceae bacterium | reverse complement strand
CCACTGGAGAGGGCGTCGGCCAATCCGGCAGCCTGCACAGCCGCCACCAGCGTCGTGAAGCGCCCGTCGGCCACGGCGATGTCCACGATCGTGTTGCTATCGGCGGGCTCGACTTCGGCCGCCGACGCGAAAGGTACTCCTACCATCAACACCAAAAGTACGAGCACAACAACCTTCATAAACTAATTAATCAGGTTCCCTTTTCCTGTTTGTCAATATATTGTTTAGTTAATATAGAAATATATAGACAACAATAGGACAAGCCAAGCCTTTTGCAAAGGTTTTGTCTGATTATGAGTGGGGGATGAGCATGGGGGCGTCCGCCCGGGGCGCCGCTCCGGGTTTTATACTATGTGGCTTCTTGATCGCTCTTCGGGGAGGTAGCGTCGATCTGTGCGCCGTGGTCTGTCCTTATGCAGCCGGCGTTGTCTCGCTGCACAGTCCCTCAATATCCGGCAGGTGCGTCTGCTCGTGGAAGGCAAAGTAGGCCGCCTGGCGCACGATGGTCACGTCGCCGAACTCTGAATGGCGGCCTGTGCGATAGAACGCCCGCCGGTTTCTGCGCCAGCGCGTCTTCGCCGCGCGCCGCGACCGCGCATACACGACCGCTTCCAGCAGCTTATTCAGGTTCATCTGCCCCTCGTCTGCCAGGCGCTCGGCCAGGGCTACCGGTTGTCCGGTGTCTGGCGCCTCGGAATTGGGCTCCAAGTGCTGTTCCTCTAAGCCACACCTCTACATCAACACATCTGGAATCAGGCTCTTCGCGATTGCAGCATCCAGGCTGCACTCAACACAGACAAGAGTGCGAAGGCCGCCAAGAACGGTGCAAAGAGAGAAAACGGCATTGAGGCATCAAAGGTTGAGAGGTTCACTGCCGTGGGCTCCCCCGGCGTGTAGGCCAGGTTGGCCAGGCCTCCGCTTCCTTCGTAGTTCACGTCCAAACGCACCACTCCCAGCGCTTCCAGGTCTATCCGCTGGAAACTATTATCACCCAAAGGCAGCGTGGAGACTTCCTTAATCAGCGATCCTGGATCGCCGCTAACGTCACTGTAAGCTTGAATAAGCGCGGTCTCCCCGTCATCCTGATCGATGATCTCCAGGTAATCCACAACTACCGGTTCGCTGAACAAAAATGTACCCAGACCACCTCTAGCGTCGTCATCCGGCAGACCATCGATGAAGCCGTCGCCGTCACTGTCTCCAACCGTGGGAATGATCAGAATGTTATGCTGGGGCGTACAATTCTCACCAGGTTGTCCCACTTCGCCGCCTTCGCCTATCCCGGGCCCGCCGCCGGGGCAGGTCTCGTTAGGCGTGCCCAGATCGGGGTCAATCGTACGACCCGAAGGGCTCACAGGGGGATCGTGGCTAGGGAAGATCGCTCTGACGTCGGAACCGTCGGGCGCCGCACTCTGGGCTTTAATCGTGATGCTGATGCCCGTGGCGCTATGAAATTCGTCGTCAATCACCTGTCCCGGTAACAGCGGGTTTCCATCCACATCCGTCTGCCAATCAAGAATTACCTGTTCGGCAGCAGCCACACCCGGCGGGATCGATAACAGGGCAATCACCAGGATAAGAGGCGCCAGAAGGAAGACTAGACCAACGATATAATGCCTCATCTGTGAGTCGAACATAGCATTCTCCTTTCCGGCACGAGTCCAGAGCAACTGGGACAAAAGTACTATTGGATTAGGATCATTATAGAGGAACAGACTTCGAAGGGCAATGTGCATTTGCCGCGGACAGAAAACGTCCTTGTATTGAGGACGGATTTTTCGGACGACTACGCGTGGGAGCGGATTTGCGCGGCGCCTTACTCGTCTTTCCGCTTGTTCAGATAGGCGCGCTTGCGCTCCTCGATACGCCGCCGCGCTTCGGCCACGACGGCGACGGGATCCACGCTCGCCACATCGTCATCAAACATCTCCGCCGCCTTCTCCGCGTTTATCCGGTAACGCTGCCCCGCCAAATCGCGCTGCACATAGCCGGCGTCAACCAGGAATCGCCGCAGCGTCACGTGGTCTATCACAAAAATCTGGCCAACCTGGTCCACCCACGCTTCCAGCGGCTCGTTCAGTTCCGCTTCGCTGTACTCGCGCTGCGGCTCAAGCATCAGGGTCGCGCTCTTGAGCAAAACGTGCTGGTCTTCCCTTTTGGGCGGCCACTCGCGCCTTCCACCTCTTGTACAAAGATCTTCCAGCCGTTTTTCGAACTCTGCCCTACTCATTGTCGTCGTCATTTCATTCCTCGCGATAGGGCTAGAAAGATATTCCTCTTCGCAACTAGCCCCACGGTGCTCGGCGCCAATCCCAGCAACAAGAACCAGACCGCCGACAGAGTTGGCTGAAGATCCACAACCTGGAATTGGCTCAATGCCACCGCTGTCGGGCTCGCGGCGCTTCCCGCGAACGAATCAATGTTCGTGTTCACAAAGTCAATCGAGGTGATACGCACCTCGTCGACGACGATATCATCAAAGGTGCAAGTGTCAACTCCCTTTGGGCGCCGTGTGCTACGCACCGACACGCTGCTCGACTTTCCGGTGAACACCTCGGCGTTCTACCTGCTCTGGCCCGGATGGGGGGCGGACTATGCTATAATCTCCGTCATTCTCCAGGAATCCGATATGAACCAGACGCAGGCAGTTCAACGATGACAACTCCCGTTCAGAAAGTTGTGGCCTACATCACCTGGCAGAAGCGCCTGCTCGTCTTTCGACAGCCGGCGTTTCCCGATGCGGGGATACAGGTGCCGGCGGGCACCATGGAGGAGGGGGAGCGTCCCGAGCTGGCCGTGCTGCGCGAGGCGTGGGAGGAGACGGGGCTTGGCGGGCTGTCTGTGGTCACATTTCTGGGGCAGCGAGATCGCGTCTTTCGCTCCGCCGATACCGGCCAGGTTGCCGTGGCGCGCCGCCACTACTTCCACCTGCGCTTTGACGGACAAGCGCCGGAGCGCTGGCAGCATTGGGAGACGTCTCCGTCTGAAGGGCCCCACCCGCGGATTCTTTTTGAGCTGTGGTGGGTGCGTCATCCGCATGAAACGCCGGCGCTTGTTGCCGACCTCGACGCCTTCCTGGCAGACATCGTGCTTTGAATCATGGGACGACGTCGTGGTAGACTGAAGGGCAGTATGCGATTACGTATTGTTGTCGTGATTGGTCTACTTCTGTTAGGTGCGTGCACTTCAGGCCAGGAGCCGGTTGCGCCGACACCGGCCCCTGTCGTCAGCGAAGGGGAATGGTACACCGATGCCGAAAAAGAGGCCGTGGACCCGGCCGGCGAGCAGACCTGGGTCGCGGCCTGGTTTGCCGGCGAGGATGCCATGCCGGAGTCCATCAGCCAATGGTGGACGCTGCTGCCAGATGGCGGCGGCACGGCTGAAGCGTTGCTGATGGCATCAGTCGAGCGACTGGACGACCCGCCTGAAGGGACTACGTCGGCTTTCACCGAAGGGCTAACGGTCCGCGACGTAACCTATGAACAAGGTCAGGTGCTGCTTGACCTGGATGCTGCCAGCCCCGGCCTCTATGGTCATGGATCCGCCGGTTTTCTCATCGGCAGCGAACAACTGACGTCCGCCGCCGCCTACTACTTTCCTGAAGCGGACTCGCTGTGTGTGGCCTACGATGGCCAACCGACGGCCATCGAGGCCGGCGGACCTAGCTTCTTGCACGACGCCAGCGGCTGCCCGATCCGGCTGAGGTAAAAAAAGAGCGGGGCTGCGTGCGGGGGAGCGCGCAGCCCCGGTCGTGTTAACAGGCGTCAGGCCGGTATTTCACAGTTCAGCGCTTCCAGCGCTGCATGCCATTCCGCTTCATCGGTCGGCAGACGCGCGCGGAAGTTGATGCCAACAGTGCCGAAATCGGCCGCGCTGCTTTCCTGCGGCGCGCCGCTGAAAACGTCCTTCCGCCAGGTAATCTCAAAGTCCACGAACCCCGCCATCACAACGGCCATCTCCAACTCTGCTTCCAGCAGAGCGCCGGCAATTCAGCCGGTCCAGAGGTCGATTTGCCGTTTGGCGCTGTCCGGGACCTCTCTCTCCACAAGTATGTCCGCGATGCGCAGGCGACCGCCCGGCCGCAGCACGCGGGCCATTTCCTTCAAAGCCTTGTTCTTGTCAGGCATCAGGTTCAGCACGCCATTGGAGATGACGACGTCGGCCCAATCGTCCTCAACGGGTAGATCTTCGCCGTACCCTTCGCGGAACTCCACGTTATCCAGGCCCGCTTCCGTTGCTGCCCGGCGCGCCTTGCGCAGCATGGCTGGCGTCATGTCCACGCCCACCACGCGGCCTTCCGGACCCACCATGCGCCCCGCGATCAGGCTGTCGATGCCCGCGCCGGAGCCAATGTCGACCACGTGCTCGCCAGGTTGGGGGGTGTCTATCCGGAAGGGGTTGCCGGTCCCGGCGATTGATTCCACGGCAATCTTCGGCAGATCGTCGAGCCACGCTTCCTCGTAGCCCAGAATCTGGGCCTGTTTGCGGCCGATGTGGAAGTGGAAGCCGCGATCCGGCTCGTCGGCGACGGCCTCGTACTCTTCCTGAATGGCGCCTCGCAGCTGACCGAGGTCTAGATTGAGGCTTTCAATGATAGCTTCTGTCACAGATGTCTCTCCTTTGATCCCTATCCTCACAGTTACCTACATGCGCCGGCGGCCCGCCCGCGCACCCAGCCTTGCGCCTGTAGAAACCAGCGCGGGGCCTGGGAGCGCAGGTTGCCGTCGGCATCGGCCAGCGGCTTGCGCTGCTCAAAATTCTCGGAGCCGTTATCACAGCGAATCATGAGATCGCCGTGACACATGGCGCGTGATTCGGCGGCTTCAAAACACGTCGGACACAGGTAAAAGGTAAGGCAGGAATCCATAATAGAACCTCACACACATTACTGCTCACGGATGCGAGCGTTGATTACTCTCAGAATAGCAGCGGGATCTCCCATAAATCTTGCAAGGGGCTCTCAGAGGAGGTGACCGGCACCGACAAAGTCCCGGTCACCTGACTCTTCTACCCTTCTAACTCGATGGTGACGGGCACCGGATTGCGCAGGATGTCGACGACGGGCGACGTCTTCTGCACGTAGTCGCACAACTCCAGGAGTTCCTCGCGGGGCGCGTCGGACTCTATCCGCCAGGTGACGTGTATGTTCTCGTAACCGGGGCGCACGTCCTCCGACAGGCCCAGGAAGGCGTGCAGGTCCAGTTCTCCTTCCAGGTCGAACTCCAGCGACTCGATCTCAATGCCTTGCGCCGCGGCGTTGTACACGTAGCCCACGGCCAGGCAGGAAGCGAGGGCGTGCAGTATCGCTTCCACGGCGTTGGGCCCGGCGTTGTTACCCAGGAGCACGGGTGGTTCGTCCCCTTCCAGCACGAAGGGCTCCGAGCGCGAGGTGTCCTCCTGGCCCGCGCCGTAAAAGCTCTGGATCGTCGTGCGCGAATGGCCACCGTCCTGCCATTCATTGTGGGCGCGGAACTGGAACCGCGCCAGATCGGGATTGTCCTTGATGGCGTCGATGGTTTCCACTAATTGTGTGACGTTAACATCGTTGAGTGTTGTTGCTGTTGCAGTTGTCATCACGTAACCTCCTATCTATCGGTTGGACTTTCAACGTGATGACAGCGTAACAGCTCCATCTCCCGCCGATCTTGCGTTGGTCTTCCC
>DATHSI010000160.1:0-15025 GCA_035464315.1 Candidatus Sulfomarinibacteraceae bacterium | reverse complement strand
TCGTGCAGACACATTGTGGGTGAAGGCACATCGACAGGCAAGTGAGTGACATAAAGGATCATTGTCCTTCGCTGGCGCTTTCACGCAGGATGTCATCAATCTCCACCCAGTGCAGTCCTTCCCACAGGAATTGTTCCAGGTTGATTTGCAGCCGGTCGTCAACGACAATTCCTTCAGCGCGCAGCAGATTGGCCTGATTTTGCGCTGAATATTCGCGGTTCTTGATGCTGATGCGACCCTGGCTGTTGACCACGCGGTGCCAGGGCACGTCAACGTACTCCTCGTTCCCCTTTTCGTCCTTCAGGGCGCTTAGAGCGTACCCAACTGCCCGCGCGGCATTTGGTCGCCCCAGCATCTGCGCAACGCGTCCATAACTGGTCACCTTACCTGTGGGAATGCGGCGGACGACTGCGTAGACCTGTTCGTAGAAACTCTGCTGCACCATGATGCCATTCTAGCAGGTTTAGCCTGGAGACGCATTTTGCGAGACCAGTCTCGCAAGGGGCATGCTCAGGGCTTCTCATTGCGCCAGAGTGTGGAATTTTGCCTACGTAGACGGGGGAGGAACCGCTCCTCCGGTGGTTTCCTGGGAGACCGCTTTGCCGGCTTTGTCGAGGAGGGTATCCAGACGTTCCAGTAGATTGAGCAGTTCCGGGGAGAGTTGGCGTTCTGGCGCTGCGGCCTGCAGTTCTTCCAGACGTTCTTCGAGCTCCTCGATACGCGCCGAAGGATATACGGCCTGTACCTCCATCCGTCGTGGGCCGAGCATTTTAATCAGCAAGATTTCGATGCCTACCGCGAGCGGGGAGGCGGCCAACAAGCCGACAAAGCCGTAAGCATCGAACAGGGGGATCATCAACAAGACAACAGCCAGCGAGCTGTACGTCTGGCGGCGGTCAAAGAGGCGGGGTTCCACGAATAGCTCCAGGAGCAGGAAGACCGCCAGGGTGAAAACGCCGGCTACAATGGCCATGGTGAGGCTCGTACTCAGACCAACGACGACGGCGGGGATCACGGCGAAGACAAAGCCTACGATGGGAATTAGCCAGGCCACAGCGCCGATCAGCGCCAGCAATGTCGGATAGTCAATGTCCATCAACAAGTAACCAATCGCCAGCAACAGAACAGCCATGAAGACCTGAATGACTTCGCTGCGGATAAACGCGGCGACGCCTTCTTCCACTGAACGCCAGATATCTCTGGCGCGGTGACGTTGCCCGGCAGGCAGAAGTGACAACCAGAGACGCTCGAAGCGGGCGCGGTCGATGCTCCAGTAAATGCTCAGGACGAGCACAATGCCGATGCTGCCCAACACCGTGGCAATCGAGCGTAGCGTGGTGAAGAGGGCCTGAGCCAACACCGTGCCTTCCTCGGCGGCAATGGCCTCATAGAGGCGGTTAGGCGGCGGCAGCCGGCCGGCCAATGCCTGTTGAAACATGGTCCCGTCGGACCACACCGTGTAGAGAATATCATAGCCGTTGGCGATGGCATTGAGGAGAGCCTGAATTTCTCTGAATATGGACTGGCTGATAATGTAGGCCCAAAGGGCAACGATGCTCAGACCGAATGCATAGGTCAGTATGATGGCGACGCCGGTGGACAACCCTCGCTCTTCAAGCCGCCTGATCAAAGGTCTGGCAGCCGCTCCGGTAAACAGGCTCAAAATGAAGAGGATGACGACGGTACGAAAATACCAGAGCAGGACCAGCGTTGCCAGGGTTGCCAGAATAACCACAGCGTAGGTTGCCAGGCGTTTCATCCTGGTCCTCCCGGCTCGCCGTTCTGAGCCAGAATCGTATCCAGTTCCGCCGCGATTGCTTCTAAGGAATCGGCCAGCGCCTGTTCATCTTCGCTTTCGGACTGCGCACGGTTCTGCGCGCGACGCCGCACGTCGCGCACATACTCTTGTGCTTCATAGCGCAGGACGCTGAGATAATCGCGACCGCCCGGTTCGCGCTCTATCAGCGCTTCAGGTTCCAGGACGAAGCGGTCAACCAGCAACTGTGCCACGGCGGCTACGGGCACGGCAACGAGCGCGCCGGTGATGCCAAACAGCGAGCTCAAGGCGATGAATGCCAGAAGCGTCAGCAGCGGATTGACGCCGACGGCGCGATTCATGATGCGGGGGACTAGCAGGTTATTCTCCAACTGTTGGATGACGAGTGTAGCTACCACAACCCAGATTGCCTTCGTGGGATCGATGGATAATGCGATTATCGCAGCGGGAATAGCGCCGAGCCCAGGACCGATCAGAGGTACCAGCTCCATGATGCCGGCGATAACGGCCAGTACGAGAGCGTATGGCAGGCCGATTAGCAGATAGGCGATCAGACTAAGGATGGCTATGGTCAGGACCAATATCCCCTGGCCGACGATGTAGCGCCCCAGTCGGTCTTCAATCGTGAGCAGGATTTCTCGGCCGCGCTCTCGTTTTTCCATGGGCAGCAGAATGAGCGCGGCGCGTTGGATGCGCGGCCCCTCCAGTGTCCAGTATAGGGCCAGAAGGAGCGTGACGGTGATGAAAAGCACCGAACGAATGATGATGCCCAGGCCCTGGATGGCCTGACTAACGGCCACTCGCGCCTCTTCTTCGGTGCCTACCGTATCGGGTGGCCCAAAGCCGGGAAGCTCTGAAGGGAGCGCCATGGCCAGCCGCATGGAGAGTAGATTAGGGAGCATCATCATCTGGTCGCGCATGGAGCGGTAGGCCTGAGGGATGGCGCTGGTGATGCGGGTGGTTTGCTCGATAAGTAAAGGCGCTACCAGGAGGGCCAGAAGACCAACGGCGACCAGCACCAGCAGGTAGACGACGATGACCCCCACGGGTCGCGGCAGTCCGCGCCGGTGCATCCAGTCTACGGCAGGTTTGATAGCTGTACTGAGGACAATGGCTACGAAAAAGAGAAAAAAGATGTTGTGGAAGGTAAGCAGCAACCAGAAGCCCCCGGCGACGGCAGCAACGGTAAGTGTAGCCAGACTGACGCGCCTGGCGTCAACTGGAGGAATTGAGGGAAACTGGCTCTCTGCCATAAGGCCGCCGAAGCTGATTCTCTCTGCCTAAAAGGTGTTGCTGCTTAATTGTAGAAACCTGCCAGGTGGCCGACAATATATCGGAGGCATATATTCTCTCGCCTGTTACGACACACTGTTTTAGGGACGCTAGCGAATTTGACATTGCGCACCCTGTGTGGCAGAATCATTTGTTGCTTAGCCCCCATAGCTCAGAGGAAAGAGCGTCGGCCTCCGGAGCCGAAGGCCCAGGTTCGAGTCCTGGTGGGGGTACTGAGCGAAAAAGACCCGGCGGTTGCTTTCGTTTCAATCGCCGGGTCTTTTTTACTGGACCAGTTGACTTCCAGTTAGCCGTCCAGAATACCTCCTATCTCCCTGGCGCCTTCAATCAGCGTATTGGCGCAGTAGTCGAGGTCGGACGTGCGGTGGTTGGCGGAGACGGTGGCGCGCAGGCGCGCCTGTCCGGATGGCACCACGGGCGCCACAATGGCCTGGACGAAGATGCCCCGTTCCTGGCAATAACGCGCCAGGCGTACTGCTTTTTCCAGCTCCCGGCACATGATGGGTAGGATTGCCGTCTCTGAGTCTAAAAGGTCAAAACCGGCTGAGCGCAACCGCCCTGCGAAGTGATCGATGTTCTTCTGCAACTGCTCGACCCGCTGCGGTTCGTCTTCAATGACCTGGAAGGCGGCGAGAGCAGACGCTGCCGACGCGGGGGGCAGGGCGGCGGAGAAGACGAAGCCGCGCGCTTCGTGCTTCAAGAACTTGATCAATTGCGCATTGCCTGCGACGTAGCCGCCGGCGCTGGGGATTGTTTTGCTGAGCGTGCCCATCTTGATATCGACGCTTTCCGCTGGCAAGCCGAAGTGTTCCTCGATGCCGTGGCCCGTTTTACCCAGAACGCCGATGGAGTGCGCTTCGTCTACCATCAGGTAGGCGTCGTACTGGCGGCAGAGGCGGCTGACCTCCGGCAGATTGATAATGTCGCCATCCATGCTGAATACGGCATCCACGATAACCAGTTTGCGAACCGCCCCTTCCGCTTCCTGTAGTCGCCTCTCCAGATGGTCCATGTCATTATGGCGGAAACGGCGGAAAGTGGCCTGTGAGAGCAGGCAACCATCCACAATGCTGGCGTGATTCAATTTGTCACAGAGAACAACGTCACCTCTCCGTAGAAGCCCGGAGATGGTCGCCAGATTGGCCACATAGCCGCTGGAAAATGTAATGGCGCCATCGGTCTGCTTGAAAGCTGCAATACGCGACTCTAACTCATTGTGGATGGTCAGCGTTCCGGCCAGCAGGCGCACTCCGTGCGTGCCCGTTCCATATTTCTCGACGGCCTCGATCGCTGCCCGGTTAATCCTGGGATGTCCGATCAGACCCAGATAGGAGTAGCTGCCGAGCATAATCATCTCGCCATAGCCGGCGACGTCCACGCGCCCGTTCGGTCTGATCGCCTGTATTTCCTCGAGGTAGAAGTACAGATCTTGATCCTGATAGTAGTCTACATCCCATAGCATCTCGGGCGTTAGCGGTGCCTTCGCTTCGTCTACACCTGAGGTCATTCGAAGTTCCTCCTCATAAAAGAGACCTGTTGTGCATCACAATTTTAACCTTTGTGTCTCGATCTCTCAATGACAGTGATTAATTGACATGATTAGACCAGTTTTTCTCTTGTGCGCCATTCTGCATTGCCCATGTTGAATCGGCCGGCGATATGGAGCACAATAGAGGTGCGTTGTTCAGCGTCGGTGGCCCGGATCTCGGGCGGCGCACCGATCGCATTCTGGATCAAGATAGGCAAGAAAGGCGCAATTATGTCACCATCGAGGAGAATTCTGTTCCTCAGCGCAGAAGTCGCTCCCTATGCCAAACGAGGTGGGTTGGGTGATGTGGCCGGGTCGCTGCCCAAGGCGTTACACGCGTTGGGACACGACGTTCGCGTAGTCATGCCCGCTTACCGCAATATCGAGCAAGGAGTCGCCGGGGTGACGCCCATAGACGTGCAGTTGCAGGTACCCATGGGGCATGGAGGAGTTGCAGCCGGGGCCTTTGAGGGCCGCCTGCCGGGTAGCGACGTGCCTGTCTATTTTGTGGCTGAGCATCAGCTTTTCAACCGCGATGAGATTTACGGGTATGGCGATGATCCCTACCGCTTTGCATTCTTCAGCCGCGCTGCGCTGGATCTCATCATTGCCGCGCAAGGCTGGCGACCGGATGTGGTACACGCTAATGACTGGCATACGGCTCCCGCGGTGACGTGGCTGGCGACCTCCGGACAGGCAGACTTGCGCTATCGTGATATCCCCACCGTCTTTACGATCCATAATCTGGCTCATCAGGGCAGAACCGGTTGGGACATTTTCGACTACCTGGGTCTGCAAACGCACTCGCTCCTGGAAGAGCCATATGGGCGGGTCAATTTTATGGCTCGTGGTATTTTTCACGCGACCAAGATCAATACTGTCAGCCCTACCTATGCCCGGGAGATCCTGACGCCTGACGGCGGCGCCGGGTTGGATGGCCTGCTACGGCATCGCAGTTTTGATGTGCACGGTATCCTTAATGGGCTCGATTATGATCGCTGGGATCCCGCCTCGGATCCGCGTCTTGCAGCCACTTACAGCGTCCGTAACTGGGAGGATCGCATAGAGAACCGGCGCGCCCTGCAGGCGACGTTGGGTCTGCCACGGCGTGATGAGGCGCCGCTGGTGGCCATGGTCACCCGGTTGGATTGGCAGAAGGGGCTGGATATTACGGGTCATGTTATTCACTTGCTGTTGAACGCCCACGCCGGGGAAGCGCAATTTGTGCTGTTGGGCAGCGGTGATTCGAGTTACGAAGAGATGTTCCGCCGCCTGGCCGCTTATCATCGCGACAAGATGCGCGCTGTGCTGGAGTATAATGCGCAACTGGCGCCGCTTATCTATGCCGGAAGCGATATTTTCCTCATGCCTTCTCTTTTCGAGCCCTGTGGCCTGGGCCAGCTCATTGCCATGCGCTACGGGAGCGTGCCCGTTGTACGGGCCACCGGCGGTCTTGCAGACACGGTGGCCGATGGCATTACGGGTTTCACCTTCGAACATTTCTCCACCGACGCGTTCTGGGACGCGCTGCAACGGGCCGTGCAATTGTATTATGGCGACAAAAAGGCATGGAGCGAGTTACAGTACCGTGGCATGAGCGCCGATTTTTCCTGGGAGCGGTCGGCGAAGGGGTATGAGGAGCTTTACGATTGGGCTATCGGCAGGGTGCGCGGGGGCGAGGCGTAGAGATAAAGATTGGGGCGTCAGTTGCCCGATTCCTGGCTGCCGCAGCCTGTGGTCCACCGCCCCTTATTGTGGACCACGAGTTGCTCTGACGACGAAGGCCCCCAACTGCCTGGTGGATAGGATTCCAGCGGCGGCGCCTGCTCCGTTTGCCACCCTGCAATAACCGTGTCAATCAGGCGCCAGGCGAGTTCGATTTCGTCTGCGCGCGTGAAAAGCCCGGCGTCTCCTTGTAGCGCGTCCAGCAATAGGCGTTCGTACGCATCGGGGATTGCCGTTGGTCCGAATTCGTCCCCATAATGGAACTCCATGTCAACTGAACGCATCGTCGTATCATCAGGCACCTTGGCCTCAAAGCGCAGGTGGATACCCTCGTTGGGCTGAATGCAGAGCGCAATGTAGTTGGCCCGTATGCCGTCATCGGAATCCAATTGGAACATGAGGTGCGGCGGGCATTTGAAATGCACCACGATCTCCGTCGTCTTTCGCGCCATGGCCTTTCCTGAGCGCAGGTAGAAAGGCACGCCCTGCCAACGCCAATTGTCAATGTACAGCTTGAGCGCGGCGAAAGTCGCCGTCTGCGACCGTTTTTCCACCTCTTCGGTGTCACAGTAGCCCTCATATTGCCCGCGCGCGCTTTGCCGGGCCAGTTCCTCTGGCGATATTGGGCGAATGGCCGATAGCACTTTGACTTTCTCATTGCGCAACGCTTCCGCTTCGAAGGAGATGGGCGGTTCCATGCTGACCAGCGCCAGCAACTGCATCAGGTGATTCTGGAACATATCGCGCACGACGCCGACGTCATCGTAATAACCGGCGCGGTGTTCCACATCAACATCTTCTGCTGCTGTGATCTGCACGTGGTTGACGTAGTTGCGGTTCCACACAGGTTCAAAGATGGCGTTGGCAAAGCGGAATACCAGGATGTTTTGTACCGTCTCTTTACCCAAATAGTGATCGATGCGAAAGATTTGCTCTTCGCTGACAACCTCGTGCAATTGCCGGTTGAGCTCGCGCGCCGATGACAAATCATGCCCGAACGGTTTTTCGATTACCAGTCGCCGCCAGCCATTTTTGGGGCGCGCCATGTCTACCTTTCCCAGGCAATTAACGATGGTCGCGTACAACAGGGGCGGCACCGATAGATAGTAGAGACGCCCCGCGCCCTCTGGTTCAATATCCTCAAGGCGCTGGGCCAGGCGTTTCATATCTTCTTTTTCGTCGTAAACACCCTGCACATAGTGCAGTCGTTCTGCAAAATCGCGCCATAACGCCTCATCCCCATCAAGGCCGCCAAACTGCTGGACCCCGTCATGTAAATGCTCTCGGAACGCCTGCTCCGTGTAATCCGTTCGCGCATATCCCACGATGCGGAAATCATCAGGAAGGCGCTCCTTACGATACAGATTGAAGAACGCCGGAATCAGTTTGCGCCACGTCAGGTCGCCGGAAGCGCCGAAGATGATAACAGAGGGTGAATCAGGCATATGCCGTATTCCTTATCTCAGATCAGAATGGTGGTTGTGGCCCGGCTCGACTGTACCGGGCCTCGTGTCAAGTCTCAGGCTGCGTCAGCCACAGGCGCTGCTAGAAATTGCCCGATTGCAGATTGGCCAGCAGAGAGGGAACGTCGCCGTGTAACTTGAAGCGAATCACGTGCCGTCCCGCCTCACGCAAGGCGCGGGCGTCGCCGAGGGCCTGCGCGAGTTTGAGGGTCCCAAAGGAAAGTGAGCCTTTGGAGGCGTCTGGCTCGTCAGGAATGATGGTGTCCTGAAGCGGCTCCGAGACCAGTTGGATGAAAAGGCCGCGCCCAGCGTCTCCCTTGTGGAGCTGTCCGGTGGAGTGCAGGAAACGTGGCCCATAGCCTACAGTCACAGCCAGCGCCGTTTTCTGGCGTAAATAAGCGCGGAATGCAGCAAGCGCGGCGTCGTTGGCTTCAGTTGGCTGCACGTAGGCGTGCACCGCTATGTAGCTGCCCTCACGCGCGTACTCCAGAAACGTGTCCAATGCCTCGGCCGGCGTGTTTGCCGGCGCCCGCATCTCGTGCACCGTGATGCCGTGGCTCTTGAGCGCCGGTGCGTGTTCTGGAACAGAACCGGTTTCGCTAAAGTCGGCCAGCATTTCCGCCGCCCGCCTCTTGGCTGCTTCGACGTTGGGTTGGTTGAACGGATGGACGCCCATGAGATGGGCGGCGACGGCAACGGCAATCTCCCACAGCAAGAACTGCTGGCCTAGCTCGTAGGGATCCTGAAGTCGGAACGTCAGGACTGGAAACCCGGCCTCAATCAGTTCGGCCACTTCCTGTCCGTAGCCGGCGCCGCCGGCAAGTGACATGTGGATGAAGGCCCGGTCATCGGCGTAGGCCCCGGGCGCCACCGGCGGCTCTCCGACAATGGGCAAGATGCCTTTGCCATCTTTACCCAGGCTTTCGGCGATCAATTGTTCGACCCAGTCGCCAAAGCTGGCCAGTTCCGGCGAGAGAATGAAGGTTAACTTATCACGACCGGCCTTAGCCATGGTGGCAATGACCGCACCAAGATACGCAGCCAGTTGCGCATCGTCAGGTCCTGCGATTTGCGAAGCGTGTTCGATCAATTTTTGCAGGTCGAGTCCCAACAGGGCCGCCGGAACCAGTCCCACATAGGAGAGGGCCGCGTAACGGCCGCCGATGTCGGGATCGTTGAGGAAGGTGGCGCGGAAGTTATAACGATCGGCCTGCTCTTCAAGATGGCTGCGGGGATCGGTGATGGCTATGAAATGCTGGCCGGCTTTATCTTCGCCCAGAGATTCCCGGATCCAACTGTAAAAATACTTGAAGAACGAAAGCGTTTCGACCGTCGTTCCTGACTTGCTGGAGACAATGAAAACCGTTGTGGCCGGGTTCAGCCGTACGCGATGCTCGTTGACCGCGCCGGGATCGGTGCTGTCCAGCACGGATAGCGTCAGGTGGCCCGATGCAGGGCCAAAGGTGCGCGCGAACAGCTCGGGGGCCAGGCTGGAGCCACCCATGCCCAACAGTACGGCATCGGTATACCCGTCTTCACTGAGTGTGCGGGCCAATTCCTGGAGATCATCCAGTTTTTCTGCGGCGACGCTGGCGCTGTTCAGCCAGCCCAGGCGATTGCTGATCTCTTCGGGGTCGTCTGCCCACAGGGTGTGATCTTTGTCCCAGATACGCTGTAGCACATCGTCGTCCTCAAGCTGCTCCACAGCCTTTCTGACCTCTGCCTCATGCGGTCCGAGAGCTGCCTCCCAGCGGTCGCGTCGCACTCCTTCCGCCAGAATCTTGCTGCGACGGCGATCAATCGTTTCTATGAGGCTTTGGAAGGGGGCAACAAATTTATCGACGCCCTCTTCCAGCAAATCGTCGGTAACCTCATCGAGGCTGATACCCAGGGCTGACAGCTGCTGGAGTTGCTGGCGCGCTTCCTCTACGTTCTGATCTACCGTGCGCGCGACGGTGCCGTGATCCAGGAAGGCATCGAGCGTATCGGGCGGCACAGTATTAACTGTGTGAGGCCCGATGAGATGATCCACATACATAGTGTCAGGATATGCCGGATCTTTCGTGCTGGTGCTGCCCCACAGCGGTCGTTGTAATCTGGCGCCCCGTTCCTCCAGCTGCTCCCATCGCGGACCGCTGAAAATCTCCTTGAAGCGTTGGTACGCCATTTTTGCATTCGCAATGCCTATCTTGCCTCGCAGCTCCCTGTTGCCGAGCGTATCCAGCGCTTTGTCTACCTTGGTGTCCATGCGGCTGACGAAAAACGAAGCGACAGAACTCACATTGCTCAGGTCGCCGCCGTTCTCCGCCAGGTCTTCCAGGCCGCCTAAATAGGCTTCGGCCACGGTCTCGTAGACGCTGACTGCGAAGATCAGGGTCACATTGATATTAATTCCCTCGCTGATGAGCTGCCTGATGGCCGGTATGCCTTCCGGCGTGGCCGGCACCTTGATGTAGACATTGGGCCGATCGACAGCTTTGAACAGGCGGCGCGCCTCCTCAATTGTTCCTTCGGTATCGTAGGCCAGATTCGGATCACATTCCAGGCTGACGTAGCCATCACCGCCGTCCGTCTGGTGGAAGAGGCTCTGGAACACGTCGCACGCTCGTTGGATATCTTCGATGGCTAAGGCTTCATAAATGGCCATGGGAGGTAGGCCTTCAGCCGCCAGGCGGCGAAGGGCGGCATCGTAGTCGTCGCTGCCGGCGATTGCCTTCTCGAAAATCGAGGGATTGGACGTGACGCCGCGCACGCCTGATACTTTAAGCTGGTTTAGCTCCCCTGAATCGAGCATGTCACGTCGTATATAGTCCAGCCAGATGGATTGCCCCAATTCGGCCAGGTTATGAAGTTTAGACATCGTTTGCTCCTTTATTTGTTGGTGAAGAAGCGGCTACCCCTGTTGCAACGACCGTCGCCGCTTGTTTACGTCTTATCTGTCATATCAAGTTTAGCGGCTGCATCGCGATCGACAAACCAGGTGACCGCGCCGTCTGCAGGGTGAATGCGTTGCGCCGGATACTTTGAAGGGTTACGGGGGCCCTGCAAGGTCGCAGCCACGGCGCCCGCCTTTTCGGAACCGCTGACCAGGAAAAGGATGTTGCGAGCATCGTTCAGAGCAGGGGGCGTCAGCGTCACGCGCCCTGCCGGGCGACCGCCGTAGCTGGCTGTTACGGCGAGCACCGGTTGCGCCTCTCGGACCGGATGAGTCGAGCCGGGAAAGAGGGAGGCTGTATGGCCATCGCTGCCCAGGCCAAGTAGGACGAGGTCGAAGTGTGGCCAGGCGTTGCCATTCTCAGCCAGCGACAGAAGTTCCTGTTCATACGCTTCAGCCGCCAGCGCCGGTTCCAGCTCGCCGCGAACGCGGTGAATGCGCTCATGCGGTACGTCGACGTGATTTAACAGAAGGTCGCGAACCATGCCATAATTACTTTCGGGGTCCGTGGGCGACACGGTGCGCTCGTCGCTCCAAAACAGATGAGTTTGGGCCCAGGGGAAAGAGTGGCGGTAGGTAGGCGAGGCCAGCAAACGGTAGAGTGGGCGCGGAGTGCCTCCGCCGGAGAGTACGAAGTAGAAGCGGTTGCGCTGGGCGATTGCTTGCTCGGCACGTTGCTGTACGTAGGCTGCCGCCGCTTCATGCATCGATTGGCCGGGTTCAAAGATCACTATCTGTGCTGTGCTCATGGGGGATGACCTGCCTCAATCTCTGTGACTGACCATGCGCAGTCCATTTGTGGCGACTCCCAGGAGCGCCGCGTCCCGTTTGCAGATGACGTGCACGGGCACATCTGCCAGCAACTGGTGAAAACGCCCCTTACTGACAAAGGAGCGCATGAAACGCTCGCTTTCCAATTGTGGCAGGATGCGCGGGGGAATGCCGCCGCCCAGATAAATGCCGCCGGTCGCCAGTATTTTCAGGGCCAGGTTGCCTGCTTCCTGTGCCAGAATATCGATAAACAGATCCAGTGTGGCTATACAGATATCCGCTTCCTGCGTCTGTGCAGCCTGTACAATGACGGGCGTCTTGTCGCTGGCCTTGCGCAGCTTCTGCGCCAGCCACGGTGGTTCTTCGTAACGCCCGGTCTCGCGGAAAAAGGCGTAGAGGTTGGGAATGCCGATGCCCGAACAGAGCCGTTCGTAACTGACGTGACCCAGGCGCGGTTGGAAAAAGGCCAACAGCTCGTGCTGCAGGTCGTTCACCGGACCGAAGTCTGTGTGTCCGCCTTCGCAAGGATGGGCGCGCAGGCGACGCCCGTCCCATGTCAGGAATGCCTCGCCGAGCCCGGTTCCCGGGGCGACGACGCCGACCGCTCCGGTAGGGTCGGCAACGCCTTCGTTCACCGGATGGAGGTCTTCTGCCTGCAAGTTGGGTACAGACGTTGCGATTGACTCCAGGTCGTTCAGCAGATGCGTTTCTTGCAGCGCGAAGGCGGCATTGAGGCGCTCTTCCTCAAGGACCCAGGGTAAATTGGTGATCTCCGCGCGCCCCTTGACCACTGGCCCGGCGACGCCAAAGGCTGCGTGAGACACGGAATAGTCAAACTCGCTCAAAAAGGTGTCGATGACGGCTTCCAGGGAATCGTACTTCTTGCTGGGGAACGTCCGGCTGACAATGGGAGTCCGCGGTCCCTGTTCTAACGAATAGAGTGCGAGCACCGTTTTCGTCGCGCCGATATCACCTGCCAGTAACATTTTCCACGGTCTTCCTTATCATCATGTTCGTTGTCGGCAACTGTTCCATTACATTATAGTAGGCTTTTCGTGGTTGCAGTAGGCTCTTTCACAATTTCGGACATGGTTGACCCGACATCCATTTCTGTTAGAATCGGAATCCCGGTTTCGTTGCCATGGTTATAGCCATGTGCTATAAATGAGACGAATTTCACAAATGCCCCTTTTAAGGAGAATTTTGCGTGCTAGCTGACTGGCAATTTATTGGCATTTTCCTGGCACTATCACCCATTTTCCCGGCGGCGCCGGTCATTGCGAACTGGTTGCTTGGACCGCGGAAGCCGAATCCGCTCAAACAGCAGACCTATGAGTGCGGCATAGAAACGGTTGGCGACACCTGGATCCAGTTCAAGGTGCAATATTACATCTACGCCCTGGTGTTCGTCATCTTCGATATTGAAGCCGTGTTCTTGTTCCCCATCGCTGCTGCCTTTGACCAGATCGCCTGGTTCGGTGTAGGAGCCACGGCTCTCTTCATTATACTGCTCGCCGATGGGCTAATCTATGCCTGGGCTCGGGGCGCGCTGGAATGGACATAGCACGTATGACTTGCCACACTGCGATACGACAGGGCGAGAGGATTCATATGGAGTGCTGGAAATGAGCTTTAATATTCTGGAGTTTTTGCGCAGCCTGGTCACGCTGACGTTGTTTGACTACTTGCGTGACGTCTGGGCCGATCAGATGAGTGCGGCCACGATCGAGTTTTTGCTTGACCTGATTGGCGTCTTCACGGTTTCCACGTTCTTGCTGCTAATTGTGCTCTTCCTCATTTGGCTGGAGCGTAAGGTCGTGGCCCGTATTCAGGATCGTGTTGGACCGAACCGCGTAGGGGGGCGCTTCGGATTGCTGCAGACGGTCGCTGACGTGCTCAAACTTCTCACCAAAGAATCGCTTATGCCGGCAGGCGCGGACTGGCTGGCGTACAACCTGGCTCCGATCCTGACGGTGATGGCGGCCCTGCTTCTGTGGGCGGTTATACCCTTTGCGCCTGATGTGATTGGTGTAGACCTCAACATCGGGCTTTTTTATGTCCTGGCGGTTAGCTCTGCGTCGGTGGTGGTCCTGTTGCTTGCCGGCTGGGGCTCAAACAACAAGTATGCGTTGCTTGGCGCGTTCCGCGCCGTGGCCCAGTTGGTCAGCTATGAAGTGCCGATGGTTATTTCGCTCCTGATTCCCATCTTGCTGGCGCGTTCGATGTATATGCAGGAGATCGTTGGGGCGCAGACGGTGCCCTTTTTCTTTGTTGTACCCGTTTCCGCCATCATTTTCTTTGTCTCGGCGCTTGCGGAGACCGGACGCACCCCCTTTGATCTGTTGGAAGCAGAATCTGAGATCGTGGCCGGGTTCCATGTGGAATACACGGGCATGAAGTTTGGCATGTTCTTCCTGGCCGAGTTTATTTCTACGTTATTCATGTCGGCGCTCTTTGCCACGGTCTTCCTTGGCGGATGGCGCTTCTTTGGTCTGGAGCGCATGGAGCCTTTTGGCCGCCTGATCGGGCTCATTGTCTTCTTCATTAAGATGTTCGCCGTGTACTTCGTGTTTATCTGGATACGAGGGACATTTCCCCGTGTGCGCGTGGATCAGATGCTGGACCTGAATTGGAAGTTTCTGGTGCCCCTTTCACTGCTGCTGTTGCTTGTCGTGGCCATTGTGGACAAGTTGATCCCTGTTGGCGCGGGGTCGTATTACCGAGCGGGGGTGCATCTGTTCACCAACCTTGTCATCGGCTTTTCAGCGCTGGAGATTTTGCGGCGAAGGGCGCGGCGGGATCGTGAAGCCCACGAGTTGCGTCTGGCAGAAGCGACGGCTGCACGCGAGGAGTTAGTAGCGGAACGTGCACACTAGGGTCGCCGCAGCCGGTAGTGTGTGAGTCTCTGGTATAACGGTCAACAATTTGCTTTGCGACGGTGTTCGCGCCAGTTGCCCCCTGATGACAATTGGCAGTTGAATGCTGATTTGGAGAAATAATGACGCAACAGATCATTTTTATTGTGATTAGTTTCCTCACATTGTTGATGGCCTGGATCGTGGTCACCAACCGCAATCTGTTCCATGCGGCATTGGCGCTCATGGGCTCTTTCCTGGGCGTCGCCGGCCTGTACGTGTTGCTTGAGGCCGGGTTCCTTGCCGCTGCACAGTTACTTGTCTACATTGGCGCGATTTCGATTCTGGTTATCTTTGCCATCATGATGACGCGGCGCCTGATGCAGACGACGGAGACGCCGTTTAACAGCCAATGGGCGCTTGGCAGCGTGACGGCGCTGGTGCTTTTTGCGGTCATTGTGTTCGTTGTTTTACAAGTCTGGCCCTGGCAGCCCGGGGTGGAACCGTTCGGAGCGGCCCCGGAAGTTCCCGCGGCAGTATTGGAGGGAAGCATCGTGGAATTGGGCAAGGCGCTGGTTGATGTGAATCAGTATGTGTTGCCCTTCGAAGTCACCTCTGTGCTATTGCTGGCGGCGCTGATTGGCGCCATCGTTGTTGCCTGGCCGGAGAGAAAAGAAT
>DATHSI010000159.1:0-1782 GCA_035464315.1 Candidatus Sulfomarinibacteraceae bacterium | reverse complement strand
GATGGCTGCGGAGTCGATTCCGCCGCTCAGTTCGATGCCGATGGGGTTCATGCCGTCCAAGCGACGCTCGATGGCCTGGAAGAAGTGCTCTCTAAGCCCCTCTTCTGCCTGCTCCTTGCTGATGGCCTGTGGTTGGATCTCGACGTCCCAGAAGCGTTGGCTGGAGACCGTGTTGTTGCGTATGGTAAGGAATTCTCCGGCGGGCGCCTGGTGAATGGACCGTATCAAAGTGGCTTCCGGCGCCAGGTACTTGGAATCCTGGAGTTGTTGCAGCGCGGCAAGATCGGGCTCTACGTCCACGCCGGGCAGGACCAGCAGCGCCTTATACTCGGAGGCGAAAGCGATGAGGTCGGGGCGGTAGTAGTAGTAGAGGGGACAGACGCCGAGTGGGTCTCGTGCCAGCGTGAGTTGCTGCCGATCATCGTCCCACAGCGCCAGGGCAAAATCCCCGTTCAGATGTTCAAGATAGTGGGGGCCGTGTAGGCGCAACAACTCGTATAGCAGCGTGTAGGCATCAGCTGGTGCGCCATCAGACGCCAGTTTGCGGGCGATGTCGTCGCGATTGTAGAGAGCCAGATTGGCGGCAAGGGGGAACTCAGGACGGTTATGCTCGCGCGTCTCCGCCACCCTCAGTTCCCCGAAGCAGACACTGCGCGCAGGGCTCCATTCCCTGACGACGCTACCACGGTGCTGCAGGCGCTCGCGCATTTGGGCCAGATATGATTGATCTACGTCTCCTACGAAACCATAAACTGCGCCCATTATGCTCCTCTCTCCATGCTAACTGTTACTCTATTGCGCCCGTCCTTTACCTCGTTTTCTGTGCGACAGGCTTGAGAGTCTTGCACGGACTCAACTGGCGTTCGATGCCGGTGGGGTCCGGTACCAGGAAGGGCCCCATCGCCAGGTAGTCAAGGTGGCCGGTGGTAAATGAGCGGATGGCGTCTTCTGGCGAGCAGACAATCGGTTCGCCGTGCATGTTGAAGCTGGTGTTGATGATGGAAGGCAATCCGGTCAGCTCGTAGAACTCGCGGATGATGCGATAGTAGCTGGGATTTTCGGCTTCCTGCACCAGCTGGGGCCGCGCTGTGCCATCGACGTGCACGACGGCCGGGCAATGCTCGCGCATCCACGGCGTGCAGTTGAAGGTGATGGTCATGAAGCGCGCCGTTTCCACGCCACCGCGCATGTTCTCGTAGCAGCGGTCCGCTTCCTCGAACAGGGTAGCGGGGGCGAAGGGCATGAACTCCGTCCTGACCAGCCTCTTGTTGAGCCAATCGTTGACAGTGGGATCGGTGGGGTGGTAAAGGATGGAGCGGCTGCCCAGCGCTCTGGGACCGTACTCCATGCGCCCGTCAAAGCGAGCGACCACGTAACCCTCGACGAGTAGTTGCGCGATAGCGGCCTCGATATTATCCACACGCTCATAGTCCAGGTCGGTTTCTTCCAGTGCCGACAGCATCTCTTCTTCCGAGTAGTCGGGGCCGAAGTAGACGTCCTGCAACACCGGCTTGTTGGTGAACGGTTGCGAGCCGTTGGCCATGGCCTTTTCGCCCCAGACGGCCATGGCGGCGCCCACGCCGAGCCCTTCGTCGCCCATGCCCGGATGTACCAGGACGTTTTCCACCTGGGGTATTTCGTTGATTTCCTGATTGATGCGCACGTTGGCGAAAACGCCGCCGGCAAGGGACACGTTGGTTTCGCCGGTGGCTTCCAGCCAGTAGCGCACGTAGCTGCGGCAGTGATCTTCTGCCAGCCGCTGGATACTGGCTGCCAGATCTT
>DATHSI010000158.1:0-14035 GCA_035464315.1 Candidatus Sulfomarinibacteraceae bacterium | reverse complement strand
CTTTGCGGCGGCGACCAACACCACCAGCAAGAGGATGGTGCCCAGGTTTTCCAGGAAGAAAGCCGGATCCAGCAACATGCCCACGGAGGCGAAAAAGAACAGGCTGAAGAGATCGCGCAGGGGAATAATCTCGCTGAGCGCCTGGTGGCTGTGTTCCGACTCGCTGAGCACAATGCCCGCCACGAAAGCGCCGAAAGCGAAGGACAGGCCCACCAGATAGGTGGCGTAGCCAATGCCCAGTCCAATGGCCGTCACAGCCAGCAGGAACAGCTCGCGCGAGTTCCAGCGCGCAATGTAGACCATGAGCCGCGGCAGAAGCCTGGTGCCGATGAGAATCATGGCCGCCAGGAACAGGGCAGCGCGCACCACGGCGAGGCCCAGCACCGGCAGGCCGGCCTCCAGGTCGCTCAGCTCGGGCAGAATGATCATCATGGGCACCACGGCCAGATCCTGTATGATCAGCATACCAATCATCACCCGGCTGGACAGCGTGCCCATCTGGCCCTGTTCCATCAGCGTCTTGAGGATGACCATGGTGCTGGAGAGGGAAATGATTGCGCCGAACCACAAGGATGCAATCCAGCTCCAGCCCAACAACCGGCCCAGCCCCAGGCCCACAACCATGGTCAACGCCATTTGCAGAGGAGCGCCGATGAGCGCAATGCGTCGCACCGGCTGCAACTCTTCCAGCGAGAACTCGATGCCCAGGGCAAAAAGGAGCAGGGCCACGCCGATTTCCGCCAGTAGCTCGATGTCGTGCACGCTGCTGACGGTAAGGCCGCCGGTATAGGGTCCCAGCAGCACGCCGGCCAGTATGTAACCCAGCATCAGCGGCAGCCGCAGACGCTGCGCGACCAGGCCGCCCAGCAGCGCGGCGACGATAATTGTGGCAATATCGGCGGCAATACCCATAATAAAATCCTGAATACCTGTTTTGAGGGTGGACTTGTGTTGATTTGATGGCTCTGCCAGCGCGAATTATAACTTATCAAGCGACGATGACGTAATACTCTCGGCTGACGGTCGATGCCGCTGTTGCGAAGACGAATTACTCGTGAATTTGCGGGAGGAGTACGATGAGAACTGCGCTAGGGGCAACCTGGTCATGCTAAAATAGGGGGAGTGAATGATGGACACTAATTGGTCAAACACAACGCGCATACTGGTTATTTTGCTTGCCCTGGGCGCCACGATCTGGCTGGCGGTGCTCATGGCTCCGCTGCTCAACGCGCTTTTCATCGCCGCCATATTTGCCTACCTGCTGGATCCTCCGGTGCGCTTTCTGGTAGAGCGCACCCATTTGGAGCGATTTCAGGCCGCAAACCTGGTTTTCTTTGTCGCCCTGGTCATTCTCCTTTCTATTCCGGCCGCGGTAGGCACGGTGGCTTTCAACTGGGTCAGCCGCCTGGGGACTGATTTTCTGACCGCGGCGCAACAGATCCAGGATTGGCTGTTCCGGCCCATCACCATTCTGGGCTTTCGGCTGCAGCCACAGGATGTGCTGAACCAGCTACAGGGATTGGGCTCTGATCTGTTGGCCACACTGCCCGGCGGCTCCCTGGACATTCTCTCCACCGTAACCACCAACCTGGTGTGGGCGTTGGCCGTGGTCGTAATGTCTTACTACTTCCTCAAGGACGGCCCGCGCCTCAAGCCCTGGTTGATCCAGTTGTTGCCTGCCGAACACCAGCCAGAGATAGAACGCCTGCTGGACAAGGTCAACTGGGTGTGGGGCAAGTTTATGCGCATCCAGATCCTGATGTTCCTGCTGATCACGGTGCTCATGGTGCTGGGCACGCTGCTGATCGTGGCCCTCTTTCGCTTTGGCCTGCTGCGCTGGTCTCCGCTCTTGTTTGTCCTGTTGTTGGTATTGCTGTACACAGCAATTCAGCAGGTGGACAACCTGTGGCTGCGCCCGCAGATCCTGGGTCGCCAGATGCGCCTGCATCCCGGCGTGGTCTTCGCCGCCCTGATTGGCGCCCTGATGCTCAGCGGCTTGCTGGGCGCGCTGGTGATCGTGCCGCTCCTGGCCACGGTGAAGGTCGTGGGCCGTTACGTGCACCGCAAGCTACTGGGGTTGCCGCCCTGGCCTGAAGAAGTAACGGCAGCAGTGGAAGCGCCACAAAGCGCAGCGGCTGACGTTGCGGAAGAAGAGATGCACGAGGCGGAGCTGGCCTCTGTAAGCAGCGGGGAATCCTGATCGTCCCCAGCGCAGAGCTGTGGCGACCGCTCAGTGATCTTGTCTGATATTGCCCGGGTCGTAACGGTCCGCGACTTCTCCGTTGTTCAGAACCAGCACCTCAACGCCGGTTTCTTCCACTAATTCAACGATCAATTCTCTGCGATAGCTCTTTGTTGTGACACCCGTTGTTTCGGAGGAAGAGCCCAGAACCACCACATCTACCTGCTGCTCGCGAATGACATCTTTTAGCGCCTGGCGAAATACGCCGCGGCGTACCATTATTTCGGCCTCAACACCCTGCTTTGCGGCTCTCTCCTGAGCCATGGCCATCAGGAATTCTCCCATTTCTTCCAGTTCCTCTTCTATATCAACCAGGACAGGAAGCGCTGTCATACTGATAAAACGCACGTCGCTGACGTACATAAAGATGAGGCGCGCCTCTTCTTCGCGTGCCAGGCCGATCACCCGATCCTGATTGGCATAGCTCGCTTCGCCGCCGCGAGTTGGGAACAGTATCGTCGTCATGCACTCATTCCTCAGTGGGGACCGACATGCCGGCGTCTCCGCCGTCGAACCCCGTTTGTTACCCTATTACGACAAACCACAGCATGAGCCACAAGAACCCGGCCAACAGGGTGAGGTACGTGACCGGCAGGCCAATGCGCAAGAACTCGCCGAACGAAATGGGCGTGCCGGCCTGTTCGGTGATGCCAGCCGTAACCAGGTTAGCCTCTGCGCCGATGAGGAAGCCGTTACCGCCCATCGCCGCGCCCATCGATAGGGCGTAGTATAGCGCCTTGCTGTGCGCGCCGGGCACCGAGCCCGTCAGGAACTCCACCACGGGCAGCAGAGACGCTGCCAACGGTATGTTGGCTACCAGAGTTGACAGCGTGCCCACGCCAAAGACGAGCACAAAAATACTGAGCACAAGGCTGTCACCCACCAGCCGGCTTACTCTCTGTGCCACCACGCTGATTACTCCCACCTCCTGGATGGCGCCGACGACCATGAACAGCGCCATAAAGAAAACCAGCGTGGTCCAATCCACCGCTTTAATCATGGCCGGAACATCCGGTCTGAGCCAGATCAGGAGAATGGTGGCGCCAATGAGCGCCGGGACTGCGGGGACGACGTGGTACTGCTCGCCGATAATAAAGCCGGCCAACACCAGCACAAACACCAGGCCGGCGCGCCGCAAATTGCCGGGTTCCTCGATAGCCGCATTCTTCTTCAACCGTTCGTAAAGCGCCGGCGAAATGGTGTTCCCTCCCTTGCGCCACTCTTGTCGGTAGTGGAAAAGAACGTAAGCGCCCATCAGTGCCAGCGCCAGCAATACGCCCACCGTTTGATTGATCAGAAAGTCACTGAAGCCAATACCGGCATAGGCGCCGATGAGGATGTTGGTCGGCGTCCCGATCAGCGTGCTGATGCCGCCGACGTTGGACGCCAGGATCTCGGGGATGATCAGGGCCAGCGGATTAATGCCCAGCGCCAGGCCGATCTGCAGGCTGATGGGCGTCATGAGCAACATGGTGGTGAAGTTGTCCAGAAGGGCGGAAGCGACCGCCGTGATGGCCATCAGAATAAGCACCAGCAACCAGGTGCGCCCGCCGCTGAGACGATAGGCCTGGAACGCAGTCCATTGGAAGATGCCCGTGTGCTCGATGATGGCGATGATGATCATCATGCCGATGAGCAAGAAGATCACCTCCCAGTTAATGTAGGTCAGGGCGCGCTCGAAATCGAAGATGTACAGATCGGGATTAAACTGACCGCCGACGAAAGTAACCAGGAACACGGCGGAGAGGCCCGCCAGCGCCGCCGTCGTGCTGTGCAATTTCTCCAGTGCAATGGTCAGCAACATGGCCAGAAAGATAGCAGCTGCCGCCCAAAAACCGATGCTAACGCGCCGAGACAACCCGATTTCTTCCAGGCGGAAGGTGCCGTTGGCGGCCAATTGCATGAGGTCTCTCTGCGTCATCTGATAGCTGAACGGTTCGTAGTGGGGGCGCTCGATGAGGATGGTCAGCGGCTGTTGCGGCGGTTCTGCCATTTCTAGCGACCACGTGCCGTCGTCCTGGCTCTCAGTTTCGGCAACGATCTCCTCCGTCGCAGCGTCCAGGGCCGCAACGTGGGCCTCCACCACCGGTTGATTTTCGATGTTCACCAGCTGACCCGATATGACAAAATCATCGCCATCGGCCGGCTGTGCGCCGGCTGCGCGTTGCAGGGCGCCCAGGAGGATGACGGTGGCGACGAGCAGGGTAAGGGCCAGGCGTATGTTTATGTTGAATCGTGAGCGTATACCGGGTTTGGAAAGGGTCATCGGTCTATCCTATCGCCCAAAACCGCGACTGCCGCCCCCGCCGCTGCGGCGCGAACTGCTGCTGCGGCTGCTGCTGGAGCTGCGACTCGATCCCCAACTGCTGCGGTTGGAGGAGCGGCTGCCGCCGGAGGGGCCGCGGTAGCTGCTGCTGCCGCCCCCGGAGGAAGCCGCGTCCAGAATGTCGTCCATGATCTCCAGCGACGTCGTCGTGGCATCCCAGGTGAACTTGCCGGCCCCCTTGGCCCCGCGCCATACCAGCTGGAAGGGCGTTTCGCTCACCTGGCCCACTGCCGTATTCAGCGTGCGCACAAGGCTGTTGTTGGCCTGTTGCAGCCGCTGCGACAGCGTCTGCGAAAGTCCTTCCAGTAGGGGCGCCGGCTGTTGTTCTATCTCTCCCACACCCTCGCGCGGCGGCGCCGCTTTTGAGGCAGAGCCGCTTGCCGGGCGACCGCGCAGGGGGCCGGGGGGCGTCCGCCCGCGCTCCGTCCCCGCCGCCGGCTGCGACCGGGGCCGGGAGATGATCACAGGCCGCGTCCAGGTGGGCAGGCGCCCGCCCATCTCCGCCGCCTGTTGCAGCAGCACGTCCTCCACGTCCAGGGCCACGGCGTAGGCAAAGTAGCGGTCCAGAATCTGTTGCGCTGCTTTTTCGTCACCGTATTGCTTGAGCTGGCGCAGATAGGTCTCGAACGCGCGCCAGCGCGCCGCCTCCTCCGCACCCGCGTCGCTGCGCCGCGGCATCCAGCGGCTGACCAGCACCAGGCCCAGACCCACCAGCGCCAGCGCGACAGCCGGGGCCAGGGTTACCCAGCCAAGAGAGGGCGCGCGGAAGATCGCCGCGGCGATGGCCACGCCCACGCCGCCCAACACCACCCACTGCCCTGTAACCAGCCAGCGGTGGCGCGCCTTTTCCGGCGCCTGGTCGAAGAAGTGGTTGGCCTCCTCCCCCATCTCGTAATAGACTTGGGGAATGAGCTGTGTCAGCTTGCCGGCGACCGCGTCCAGGGACACCGGTTTGTCTTCCAGAAAGGGCAACAGCCCGTTGAAAAGCTGCACCATGTGCGGTGGGACAGTCACCGTGTCGCCCGCCGGCGTCTCGATGCGTTGCCCCGCTTCCAGCGGCTCGTTCCAATTGCGGCTGATCAAAATCGGCTCTTCCAGACGGATGCGTAACAGGCCCAGCGTGGCCAGGTGGAATAGCGAGGCCAGCACCCCGTTTGGCGTGGGCTTTTCGTCCAGTAGATAGGCCACGATGCCCGGTGGCAGGTCCGACGGCGGCTGCGCCAGATAGTCGGGAACGACGCCCGCGGGCCGGTCACGCCCCTCAAAGTACCACAGCAGCCCCACAACCAGCAGGCCACCCACCAGCAGCAGGCCGCCGGTGACGCCGAACGCCAGTTGCTGTCGCGCGCGGCGTATCTCGGCCAGCCTGATTTCCTCGCGAATGGCCTCGGCGCGGGACACCGTCTCGTTCAGTTCCTGTTGCCACAGGGGAGCTCGGGCCGCAGTGGCCCGCGCCGGCAGGATGAGGCGAATGCGCCACGAGTCGCCCGCCGGCACGGGCCCGTCGTGTTCCAGAAGTAATCTTCCCTGCTCGTCGCGCTGCACGCCGGCGCCCTCGATCTCCACGTCCTCCGGCGCCACGCCGTCGGGCAAGGAGAGCAGCACGCGGGCGTCCGCCACCGGCGTGTCAAAGCCCGCCACAGGCATCCAGGCCAGCACCTGCTGCTCGTCCGTCACCTGCAGGGCCCCCACTGCTGTATATTGCAGCACAAAGGTGGTTTCTTCGCCGCTGACCAGGGGCGGCACGGCCCACTGAATGATGGCCTCGCCGGCAGCTTTCTCATTGATGGACATGCCGCCGGTTAGCGGGCTGACGGAGACCCAGTCAGAGGAGCGCGGCGTCTCCCGTATCCAGGCGCAATATTCGCAGTCGGGATCAGACTGTGCCACGAAGGTCATGATCTGCTCCCCTTCGTAGACACTGAGGCCGCTGATGCCGTCTAAGTAGGCCAGCGGGATCACGCGCTGGCCCTCATAGAGGACGCCCGCTTCCACAGCCACCGTTTGCCGCTCTACGACGGTCACGGCGCCGTCCGGGGCGATTTCCATTTCGGTCATCACCTGGGGAACGCGGTAGGCGAGGGCGGCGCTGTCCTCGTCACGCTGCCAGGGCTGCACCTGGGCCGCGACCAGCCCGTGCGGAAAACCCACCATAATCTGAAAGGCAGTGCCGTCGACAAGCGTCTCCGTGGCCTCGAAGGTGACCTGCTGCTCCTGGACCTCTGTCGTATAGTCCGCTCCAAAGGCGTTCACCTGCACCTCATCGGCGTCCAACGGCCGGGGGAAAGTGACGGTCACGGTGCTGCCCAGCACAGGCACGCCGCTGCGGTCGGCGGGCACGGCGCGCCACTCCAGAATGTCGCCATCTTCATAGACCCACAGGCCGCCCACCACATCATACTCCAGAATGAAGGTGCGCGTGTCACCCGCTTCTGTGGGCTCGTAAGCCCAATCCACGTAGATTCTATCCGGCTCGTAACTGACGCTGAACTCTCCCGGCTGCGCGGCCCGTCCGGGCGTCAGCTCAAATGAGCCTTCAGCGCCGCTGAGCTGCACGTTGCGAATCTCGCTGACGTAATCGCGCGGAATCTGGGCGAAGGCGGTGCGGAAGGTGTCGTTGAAAGTGATTTCCTGCTCCTCCCGCACGTGGAAGGCGCCATCCTCGCGCAGGGCGATCTCCACATCGTAACGTGTGTAGAGCACAGGGTCGCCGCCTTGCAGCGCTGTGGAAACCAGCGTTTGCTGCGGCGCGCGATCGTATCCCGCGCTGCCCATCGTGGCCAGGGCAGCCAGCAGCAGAGTGAATAAGAGAGGAAACAGCGCGTAGCGCCTGGCTTTCATTTCAGTTGTCTCCTTCTGTCAGACACGTGGATTATACCAGACACCGCAGAAGAATGGCTGTGCGCTTGCTTATGTAGTGGAGCTTTCCATAGCTCGACCAAGACGAACCCTCGAGCCGCTCGCCAGCCGGTTCACGGAATGGAATCCGCGGCTTTGCGATTGTGCAGGCAATACAGTGCGCGCCGCACCGCGGTGGCGTAAAATAGACAGTTGCATATCTGGGCGACAACCGTTGCGCCGGGTAACGCGCAACAAACGAAGGAGAGTCAGCAGATGATTAGGAGAAGCAAGTATCAGTTGGTCATTGTCGCAGCGCTCGTTCTGGCTCTGGCAGCCGGTTGTGTGGGGCGACTGCGCGTTGGCGATGTACAGACGAAGACGGAGTCGGTGGCCCGGGAGGACGCTGCAGAGGTTGATGTGAGGATCAACATGGGCGCGGGCCGGCTACAGCTGGGCGGGGGCGCCGACGGGCTGATGACAGGGGAGTTTACCTATAACGTGGAGCGCTGGGAGCCGGAAGTGGCGTACGAGGTGCGCGGCGATATCGGTTATTTGAACATCGAGCAACCGGCGATGGACACCGGAACCTTTGGTATTCCGGACAGCGCCGTACGCAATGAGTGGGACTTGCGCCTGGCGGAGGACGTGCCCATGAACCTGGAGGTAAATATGGGCGCTACTGACTCCGATCTCGACCTGCGCAGCCTGACTGTGAACCGTCTGACGATGAACAGCGGCGCGGGCAACGCCAGCGTCAGCCTGGGCGGCACGCTGTCCACAATGAACATACAGATGGGCGCCGGCGAACTGCGGCTCAGCTTCAACGACGAGTGGCAGCAGAACCTGGAAGCGACCATTAGCGCCGGCGTGGGACAGCTGACGCTGCTGCTGCCGGCGGACAGCGGCGTGCGCGTTTCGGTGGAGCAGGGACTGGGCAATGTGAACGCCACCAATCTGCGGCAGGACGGCAACGTCTATGTTAACGAGGCCTACGGGCAGGCGGAGTCGACGCTAAACATCCGCGTGGAGGGCGGCGTCGGCGAGGTTGCTCTGGAAGTACTTGAGTAAGCGGGACGTTTTCGGTCGATTGGTGCCGTTGTGGCGTCATGCTACAATTTCACTGTGACAGTGCCAAAGGAGAGCACCATGCAAGAAAAATTAAAGGAATTGAAGCAACGGCTGCGCGAAGTGAACGACCTGCAGTCGGCCGCTGCCTTGTTGAATTGGGACCAGTCCACCTACATGCCGCCGGGAGGCGCCGAAGCGCGGGGTCGCCAGATGGCCACGCTGTCGCAACTGGCGCAGGAGAAATTCACCGACCAGGCCATTGGTAAGCTTCTGGACGATCTGGAGCCCTATGCCGCGGATTTGCCCTACGATTCGGACGAGGCGAGTCTGATCCGCGTCACGCGGCGCGAGTACGAGCGCGCGCTGAAGGTGCCGCCCAAATTCACGGCGGAGTTCTATCAACACACGGCCGCATCCTACCATGTGTGGGCCGAGGCGCGACCCGCCGATGATTTCGCCACGGTCCAACCGTATCTGGAAAAGACGCTGGACTTAAGCCGGCGCCTGGCCGACTTCTTCCCCGGCTACCAGCATATCGCCGATCCGCTCATTGACTTCCAGGATGATGGTGTGACGGTGGCCGACATCCGGCCCCTGTTCGCCGAGCTGCGCGAGAAGCTAGTGCCGCTGGTGGAGGCCATCACCGAGAGCGAGCCGCTCGACGATGGCTGCCTGCACCGCACCTTCCCTGAAGAGGGGCAGCTGGCCGTTGGCAGGTACATCATCCAGTGCTATGGTTACGATTTTAACCGTGGGCGGCTGGACAAGACGCCGCACCCCTTCATGACCAAGTTCTCTCTGGGCGACGTGCGCATTACGACGCGGATCAAGGAGAACGACCTGAACGAGTCGTTGTTCAGCACGCTGCACGAAGCGGGCCACGCCCTGTACGAACAGGGCATCAACCAGCACCTGGAAGCCACGCCCCTGGCCGGAGGAACCTCGGCGGGCGTGCACGAAAGCCAGTCGCGGCTGTGGGAAAACCAGGTGGGCCGCAGCCGGGGCTTCTGGCGTCACTTCTACCCCCGGTTACAGGAGACCTTCCCCGGCCAGCTGGACGATGTCTCTCTGGAGGAGTTCTATCGCGCCATCAACAAGGTGCACCGCTCCCTGATCCGCACCGACGCCGACGAGGTGACCTACAACCTGCACGTGATGATCCGCTTCGACCTGGAGCTGGATCTGCTGGAGGGCAACCTGGACGTCGCCGATCTGCCCGAGGCCTGGCGCGCGCGCTACGATTCAGATCTCGGCGTGTCCTCCGCAGATGACCGCGACGGCGTGCTGCAGGACGTGCACTGGTACGCCGGATCGGTGGGCGGCGCTTTCCAGGGCTATACCTTGGGCAACATCATGGCCGCCCTCTTCTACCAGCAGGTGCTGGAGGCGCACCCCGAAATCAGCGACGAAATTGAGCAGGGCCAGTTCGAGACCCTGCACAGCTGGTTACGCGAGAACATCTACCAGCACGGTAGCAAGTTCACCGCCAACGAACTGGTTGAGCGCGTGACCGGCGGTCCGCTGACCATCGAGCCTTATCTGACGTACCTGCGCGGGAAGTTTGGCGAGTTGTACGAACTTTAGACTTGAGCCCGCCGCCTAACTGAGCGAAAACGGTCCGGGCCCTGCGGGCACCAGATCGTCGCGTTGCAGCAACTGGCGCAACACCGGCAGCTCGCGCCGGTAGAGGGTGTGAATATCTGAGAGCAAGCGTGCGATCCCCGGCACAGCCAGCAACTCCTGCTTCTGGGAGTTGGGAACCTGCAGAACCGTCGCTGCCAGGAAAGCCAGCGACTCAGCGTCGTCGGGCAGGCTCTCAAAATCAAACTCCACGTCACCGGCGTCGCTGAGCAGCGCCAGATACTCTCTTACCCAGGGGCGCAGCTGCCTGGAAGCCTGCGCTGTATCGTCCATGGGTAGCCATTCCAGCGGATAATTCTGCACCTGGCCCTTCAGAAAGCCCGCGTTCTGCTGCGGTTCCAGGGAGACGATGCGAAACCGCTCGCCGCCCAAGACCAGGATATTCATACGCTCGCCCAACAGCGGCTGGACCTGCGCAATTTCCGCCGTGCAGCCAATGGGGTGCGGTTCCGCCAGAGGACCGTCTGCCTCCACGCCTTCTTTGATCAGCACCACGCCAAACGGCATGCCCTCCCCCAGGCACTGATTCACCATCGTCTTGTAGCGCTCCTCGAAAACATGCAGCGTCAGCGGCATGCCGGGAAAGAGCACTGTATTCAGTGGAAAAAGGGGTAGCTCATATTCCATACGCACATGGTAAGTGATTTTGGGGGGGCGTGTCTATAGGAGATTGATAAATGAGGCTAAACGGGACAGAGGCGTTGGCTCATCGAGGGGTGATGAATGTTTCCTTCAGGGGTGACGGGTGACAGGGTCGATATTGGGCGGCGCCATCTATACTATAATGTCAGGCGTGTGTGCAACACACGGCAGCCAGTCCGCGTACTGAATAGTACTGGCATACAAGTTGTTCAGAATCTCAATACGAGTTAGCGGGAGGATACCATGAAAGAAGGACAACAGCGGGGCCGGATAGTCGGGGGCGTAGTCCTCATTATCCTCGGCGTCATTGCTCTGATCGCGCAGTTTGCCGATCTGGGCCAATGGCTTGGTTTGCTCATTCTGCCCACGTTGGGGTTGCTATTCTTCATCTGGGGCATCGCCGCGCGGCAGTCGGGGCTGATGATCCCCGGCGGCATCCTGACGGGGTTGGGCATCGGCACCCTGCTCATCACGGGCCCCTTTTCCAATGCCGATGGCGAGGTGCAGGGCGGCATCTTTATGTTGGCCTTCGCCCTGGGTTGGGTTCTGATCCCCATCGTTTCGGCCATCGTGACCGGAGACAATCACTGGTGGGCCCTCATCCCCGGCGGCATCATGGGCCTCATCGGCGCTGCCCTGTTACTGGGTGGTGCGGCCATGACCGTGCTGGAACTATTGGGCGATATCTGGCCCGTGTTCCTCATCCTGGGCGGCCTGTTCCTGCTCTTGCGGCGCTCGACGGGCAAGGCCACGTAACAGAGTGTAAAAGAGGACTGTCACACGAGACCACGGGGAGCCGTCCTCAACCATAACCGCTCTCCGGAAAATTTTAAGGCTGGTGCATTGACGACGCTAGAACGTTTGTGCTATCCTGTTTGACGTCGTAGTTCATGCTTGTCTTACTCTGTTTCTTCAGCGTTACCACCTTCGAGCTCATTTCATCCGGACCACCTTTTCAACCGTAATCAGTTACGCATAGTATCGCCGGCAGGCGCTATGCGCTTTCTCTGTGGAGGTCACCATACCATGAGAGCAAGGATTGACCTGATCACCATCCTCACCGACGACGTTCCCCGACTCACCGCTTTCTACCGGGACGTGCTGGGCTTTCCCGTGAAGACAGATATGGATACGTACGTGGAATTTGTAGCCGGCGGCGTTCGCTTCTCTATCTGTGAGCGCTCGGTCATGGCCCAGGCCACGGGCCGCGACACGTTTGAGAGTGAAGCCAGCGGACACACCTTTGAGCTGGCTTTTCCCTGTGACTCTCCCTCAGACGTGGACGCCGCCTACCGGCGCATTGTCGAGGCCGGCGCCGCGCCGGTGAAAGGACCAGCCGACATGCCCTGGGGTCAGCGCACCGCCTTCTTCGCCGATCCCGACGGCAACGTTCACGAGCTGTTCGCCGATCTCAATCACGCCCCGGTCTGATCCGCGCCGGCAATGTAGGAGGTTGTTTATGAATACCGCAAATTTGACCAGGGATCTGGCCGATGCCGTGCACCAGCTGGCAGAGACGACGTGCGACTTCAGCGACGCCGATCTGGAGCAACCGTGGCGCTGGCGCGCGCATGATGAAGGCGTGCGCTTTGCCCTCATCGGCGCCTACCATGAGCTCTGCGATCTGGCGCAATCGCTGGAAGCAGAGCGCGCGCGCCAGGGCCCGTCGCGGACGCTGGCGCAGCGCGCTCTGGCCTCCTTCCATGCCGCCTATCGTGACCTGCAGATCCTGCTGCTGAGACGTGACAACGCCCTGTTTGACCGGAGACCAGCCGTTGGCGAGTGGGCCATCCGCGCTATTCTGCGACACACCGTCAATACGCAGCGCACGTTCTTCACCCTGGTTCACTACGGCCTGGCGCGGCAACGCAACGGCGGCGAGCAGTCGCCGCGGCTGCCCCAAGGTGAGGTGGAACGGGTGTTGGGGGACGAAGCCGAATTCGTCGAGATCTACGAGCAGGGCAGCGTGGCCCAGATGTTGGCCTACTTCGACCGGCTACACCGGCGCACACTGGATGAATTTATGCACATAAGCGACGAGGAAATTCGCGCCCCGTCCGTGTGGTGGGAAGGCCAGCCCTATGGCCTACGGTACCGGCTGCAGCGCATGGACGCCCATCTGCGGCAGCACACGGTGCAGGTGGAAAAGACGTTGCAGGCCTTGGGACAGCCTCCCAACGAAGCGCGGCGGCTCTTGCGCCTGGTGTACCGTGCCCTGGCTGATGTGGAATCGGCGCTGTTGGGCGTGCCGGACCTGGGCCGGGCGCAGCGAGAGGCGCTGGCGCAACGGATCGCGGGCTACGCGCAATCGGCGGCGGCGGTAACGGCGCAGGCGCGAGCCTTAGCCGCGGCCGTGGCCGACGGCGACGGTGAGACGGTAGAGGCGTTGCTGGCCGACAATCCGGAGCTGGCCAACGCCGTCAACCACGATCTGGCGCTCCTGCTGATGGATGCCATTTATCGCGGTCACGAGGCTATCGCTCACAGGCTGATAGACGCCGGCGCCTGGCTGGGCATCTTCCCCGCCTCTGCCCTGGGCCTGGAGGAGAAGGCAAAGACCCTGGTCGAGGAATGGCCCGAGCGTCTTAATGCCGTGTCCCGCGATGGTTTCACGCCGCTGCAACTGGCCTGTTACTTCGGACGCGAATCGCTGGCGCTGTGGTTAATGGAACAGGGAGCGGACATTAACGCTGTGGCTCAGAACGGGCAGCGCATCCAGCCCATCCACGCCGCGGCGGCTTGCGGCAGCGTCAGGCTGGTTCGGGCCTTGTTGGCCCGCGGCGCAGATGTCAACGCGCGCCAGCAGCAAGATTTCACGCCACTGCACGCCGCGGCTCAGAGCGGCAACGTGGCCCTGGCCGAAACGCTCCTGGACCACGGCGCGGATCTCATGGCCCGGGATAGCACCGGGCGCACCCCAGCCGATGTGGCCCGCGAAGCACAGCAGGCGGCAGTCCTGGCTCTGCTGCAGCGGCGCCAGACGGGGACGACGCGAGCGTCTGGCTAGAAACTGGCGCGCCCTCGTAGAGATTTCATTGAGACGTCAGCATCCAGGTGAAGGTATGGTTTAGCCGTCCCCTTCTCCTTGCCAGTGTTCAAAATGGAGGATTACCTGATGAAAAACCGTTGTCCCTGGGCCGGCGACGACGCCCTGTACGTGGCCTATCACGACCAAGAGTGGGGCGTGCCCGTACATAATGACCGTACTCTGTTTGAGTTTCTGATCCTGGAAGGCGCGCAGGCGGGATTGAGCTGGAGCACCATCCTCAACAAAC
>DATHSI010000157.1:0-22915 GCA_035464315.1 Candidatus Sulfomarinibacteraceae bacterium | reverse complement strand
ATGACGGCCAAAGATTCCGTGCGCTCCCGCCTGGAGCGCGAAGAGGGCATTTCTTACACCGAATTTAGCTACATGCTGCTGCAGGCCTACGACTACCTGGTGCTCAACGAGCGCTATGGCTGCACCCTTCAGACCGGCGGCAGCGACCAGTGGGGCAACATTGTGGCCGGTGTGGAGCTGATCCGCCGGGTGCGCGGCGCACACGTGCGCGGCCTGGTCTACCCTCTGATCACCAAAGCCGACGGCAGCAAGTTCGGCAAGACGGCCGCGGGCACCTCTGTGTGGCTGGATCCGCAGCGCACCTCGCCCTATCGCTTCTACCAGTTCTGGCTGAACACGGACGACGCCAACGTGGTCAACTACCTGAAATACTTCACGTTCCTGGACCGGCGCACGATCCTGGAGCTGGAGCACGCCGTGAACAAGCGTCCGGAGCAGCGCGAGTCGCAGCGACGGCTGGCCGAGGAGATGACGCGCCTTGTGCACGGCGACGCGGCGCTGGGCAAGGCGCAAACGGCGTCCGAAGTGTTGTTTGGCGGCGGGTTGGAAGGACTGGATGCGGCGGACATTGCCGATATCTTCGCCGACGTGCCCTCCAGCGAGCTGCCCAAAGCAGAGCTGGAGGACGGAGGTGTGCCCGTCGTAACCCTGCTGGCGAACAGCGGCCTGGCCTCCTCAAAAGGAGAGGCCAAACGAGACATCAAAGGTGGGGGTATCTATCTGAACAACGTGCGCGTCACCGACCGCGGCCGCATGGCCACGCTGGACGATGCCCTCGAGGGGCAATTCCTTGTTCTGCGCAAGGGGCGCAAGCGCTACCATCTGGTGCGCGTATTGTAGAACGATTTTTTCAAATCGTTTGCCGTTTACAGTCCCGCCTGGCTGCCGTGACTCAGATAATGCACGAGAACGGCGTGAACGTCGGCCGGCTCTAGCTCCGGATATTGCTGCACAATCTCTTGTGCTGTGTATCCTTTGCTCAGAGCGTGCAACACCGACGTCAGCGACACGCTGGTGCCCATCACGCACAGCTCACCGTTGCCATTGGCTTCCAGGGGCGACTTTCTCTCTACGTGAGCCATAACCTCTTCCAAGATAAAAATGAATGATAATGTGAGGGCTTTCCGGTCACGCCAACCGGCGCGACCGGATAAGCCCCATCTACACTAAAGATTAAGCCGGCTGCAGCTCGGTGGCGTCGTCGTAGGCGTCGACGGGAACGCAGACGCAGAACAGGTTGCGGTCGCCGTGGACATTGTCGATGCGGGCCACGGCCGGCCAGAATTTATTTTCTTTGACCCAGTCGGCGGGGAACGCCGCTTCTTCCCGAGTATAGGGACGATTCCAGCTTTCTGAGGCGATTGTCAGCGACGTGAACGGCGCGTCGCGTAAGACGCTCTGCGCCACGTCCACACGCCCTTCTTCCACGTCACGAATCTCTTCGCGGATGGCGATCAGCGCGTCGCAGAAGCGGTCCAGTTCTTCCTTGGACTCACTTTCTGTGGGCTCGATCATCAGCGTGCCCGGCACGGGGAAGGACATTGTCGGGGCGTGGAAACCGTAGTCCATCAGGCGTTTGGCCACATCGTCCACCAGCACATCGGATGTCTCGCGCAAGGGGCGCAGGTCGATAATGCACTCGTGGGCCACCTTGCCGTTTTCACCCTTGTATAGCACCGGGTAGTGCGGCTCCAGGCGTTTGGCGATGTAGTTGGCGTTGAGGATGGCGATCTTGGTCGCCTGCGTCAGCCCTTCTGCGCCCATCATGCGGATGTAGGCGTAAGAGATGGGCAGAATGCTGGGGCTGCCCCACGGCGCGGAGCTGACGGGCCCGATGGCCTGGTCGCCGCCCACGCCGGGCACAACGGGGCTACCTGGCAGGAAGGGCGCCAGGTGCTGGGCCACGCCGATGGGACCCATGCCCGGGCCGCCGCCGCCGTGCGGAATGGTAAACGTCTTGTGCAAGTTGAGGTGGCACACATCTGCCCCGAACTCGCCCGGCTTGGATAGGCCGACCAGGGCGTTCATGTTGGCCCCGTCCAGATAGACTTGCCCGCCGTGGTCGTGCACGATCTGGCAGATTTCTTTGATCGCTGCTTCAAAGACGCCGTGCGTCGAGGGGTAGGTGACCATCAGGGCCGCCAACCGCTCCTGGTGTTTTGCCGCCTTCTTACGCAGATCGTCGACGTCGATGTTGCCCTCGTCGTCACAGGCCACCACGACGACTTCCAACCCGGCCAACACAGCGCTGGCGGGGTTGGTGCCGTGGGCCGAGCTGGGAATGAGGCACACGTCGCGCTCGCCGTTGCCCTGCGCCTGGTGGTAGGCTTTGATGACCATCAGGCCCGTGTACTCGCCCTGCGAGCCGGCGTTGGGTTGCAGCGACATGGCGGCAAAGCCGGTGATTTCCGCCAGCCAGTTTTCCAGACGCCGGAACAGTTCCTGATAACCCTGCGTCTGTTCTTTTGGCGCGAAGGGGTGCAGGTTGGCGAATTCGGGCCAGGTGACCGGCAACATCTCTGTCGTGGCGTTCAGCTTCATGGTGCACGATCCCAGCGGGATCATAGAGTGGGCCAGCGACAGGTCTCGCTGCTGCAGCTTATAGATATAGCGCAGCATCTCCGTTTCCGAATGGTGGCTGTGGAAAACGGGATGGGTCAGGTATTCGCTCTGGCGCTGGTGCGGGTTGCTGTAATCGAGCGAGACCGCTTCCGCTGCCTCTTGTAGATCGACGTCCGTCGCCGCGCCGAAAATGGCCAGCAGCTGTTGCAATTCATCAACCGTCGTCGCTTCATCCAGGGCCACGCCCACCGCGCCGTCATCGTAGGCGCGCAGGTTCATGCGCTGTTCAGCCGCTGCGTGCAGCACCTCTTCCTGGCTGCGCGGGCCGCCGCTGATCTTGAGCGTGTCGAAGATGGGCGTGCCGTTGACCTCGTAGCCCGCCGCCTGCAACTGTTGAGCCAGCAGCAGGGTCAGCAGGCGCACGCGTTGCGCGATGCGCTTCAGCCCCTCGGGGCCGTGGTAGACGGCGTACATGGAAGCCATAATTGCCAATAGCACCTGCGCCGTGCAGATGTTGCTGGTGGCGCGCTCGCGGCGAATGTGCTGCTCGCGCGTCTGCAGCGCCAGCCGCAACGCGGGCGCGCCGGTGCTGTCTACGGAAACGCCCACGAGGCGACCCGGCAGCTGGCGCGTGTACTCTTCGTGCGTGGCCATAAACGCGGCGTGCGGGCCGCCGTAGCCCATGGGCACGCCAAAGCGCTGGCTGTTGCCCACAGCCACGTCCGCGCCGAATTGGCCCGGCGCGCGCAGTAGCGTCAGGGCCAGCAGATCGGTGGCGACCACTGTCAGAGCCCCTTGCTCGTGGGCCTGCTCAAAGAACGCTTCGTAATCGTAGATAGAGCCGTCCGTCGCCGGATATTGCACCAACACGCCGAACACGTCGTCGTTGACTTCAAAGGTATGGTGGTCGCCGACCACGACGTCGATGCCCAACGCGGCGGCGCGCGTTTGCACCACGCCGATGGTCTGCGGATGGCACAGCTCGGAGACGAAGAAGGTGTTGGCCGTGGAACGCCGGCCCTGCGCCCGCAGACAGAGGGTCATGGCTTCCGCGGCTGCGGTGCCCTCGTCCAGCATGGAGGCGTTGGCAATCTCCAGGCCGGTCAGGTCGCTGACCACCGTCTGGAAATTGAGGAGCGCTTCCAGGCGGCCCTGGGCGATTTCAGCCTGGTACGGTGTGTATTGCGTATACCAGCCGGGATTCTCCAGGATATTCCGCTGGATGACGCCGGGCACCAGGGTTTCGTAGTAGCCCATACCCAGGAATGAGCGATAGATTTCATTTTGCTCCGCCAGCTCGCGCAAATCGGCCAGCGCCTGCGATTCGCTATACGCTTCGGGCAGGTCCAGCCCATTCTCGCTGCGGATGGCGTCGGGGACGGCGAGGTCGATCAGTTCGTCCAGGCTGGAAACGCCCAGCGCCTCCAGCATCTCCTCTACCGCTGCGCCTTTGGGGCCAATGTGGCGGCTGGCAAATGTATCAAGTGGATTTAAAAGCTCACCCGCTTTCACCCCCACCTGTTTCATATGTGACATCTCAATTCCTCCGCAAGTTGTCTCCCTCCGCGAAGGGAACAACTTCACATTTCTAGTTAACTGTTGACGTCTGACGGATTTGCTTTCAATTCAATAACGAACGTTCCACGGAGCGGCACAGAGGAGGCAGGGAGGACCACAGAGATCTAACCTAGACAGACCGTTGCCGCAAAAAAGTTCTCCGTGGTTCTTGCTCTTATCTCCGTAGCACTCTGTGTAACATTAGTTCCGCCGGTTTCTATCAGCTACGTTCCTCAACGTAGGCGCGATAGGCGTCGGCGTCCATCAGATCATCCAGTTCGCTCTTATCGCGAAGGCGGATGCGGATCATCCAGGCCTTGCCATAGGGATCCTCGTTGACTGCCTCTGGCTCGTCCATCAGATCCTCGTTGACTTCCAGGATCTCGCCCGAGACAGGCATGTAGAGGTCGGCGGCTGCTTTTACCGATTCCACGACCCCGAAGCTATCGCCCTCTTGCAGCGTCTCGCCGCTATCGGGTAGCTCCAGATAAACAATGTCGGAGAGGGAGTCCTGTGCATAATCTGTGATGCCTACCGTCGCTTCGTCTCCTTCGACGCGAAGCCACTCATCATCGTTGGTGTACAGCAAATCGTTTTCAATCTTCGTCATTTGACCTGTTCCTCCAGCAAACGTTTGATCGGGATAACAAAAAGGACGGCCCAAACAACCCGGTGAGGGGTCGCTGCCGTCCTCTGTCTGATACCTGAGAGATTCGCCGGATGTTGCGCCGGCTTGCCCCTTCGGTGCTCTGGCCATTGTTCCTGCAATGGCCCGCTTTCCAGATTCGCCCGTCTGCCCGGTCCTTTTGCCTGAGAGTTTCACTTCCCACTGCAGCAACCACGAGAAGCTTGCCCCTTCGGCGCCCTGCCGCCATGATTTGCTGTGATGCGGCAAACGATGTGGGTGACAGGTTCTCTCCCGAACAAGCGTAAGGCCTTATTCCTTTGTTTCTAATAAAAATTGTACTTCTGCCGGGCAGCAGGCGCAAGCGCAGATGGGCCGGGGGAGTGCGAAAATGTTGTGATCGGGCCGGTGTCCTCACCGCGCCACCTGGCGGGCGTGGTGAGGACACCGGCCACAGCAACTCACAAACTTTTAGTGCTCCCTGGGCCGGGGTCTATCCGGCCGGCGCGGCGTAATGTGCGACAGCGGGCACAAATCGGTAAAATGCCGCCATGACAATTAACGAGGCAACGATTACGACCAACGGTGTGGTACGCCCCACTTTCGTAGAGGTCGATAGACGCCGGCTGACCGAAAACTTCCAGGCCATTCGCCGCCATGTGGCCCCGGCGAAGGTCATGGTCATCCTCAAGGCGAACGCCTATGGCCATGGCCTAGTGGAAGTGGCGCAGCACATGGTTCGCGTGGGCGCTGACTATCTGGGGGTGGCCTTTCTGGAGGAGGGCATCCTGCTCCGCGAGAAGGGGGTGACGGCGCCCATACTGGTGTTGGGCGGCATCATGGGCAATCAGGTTCCTCTCTTTCTGGATTATGACCTGAGCCTGACCGCTTCGTCGGTGGAGAAGCTGGAGCAGGTGGAAACCGAGGCCCGCGCCCGCGGCGTCACAGCCCGCGTCCATCTCAAAATCGACACCGGCATGGAGCGCATCGGCGTACACTATTACAGCGCCGACACGCTGCTGGAGGCTACCTTGCGCTGCGAGCACTGCGAGGTAGAGGGCATCTACTCCCATTTTGCCAGGGCTGACGACGCGGACCTGAGCTCGGCCCGCACCCAGATGCGCCGCTTCCACGAGGTGCTGAAGATGTTCGAGGCGCATGGCTTGCGGCCCCCACTGCGCCACATCGCCAATTCCGGCGGCATCTTGCAGTTGCCGGAGAGCCACCTGGACATGGTACGCGCGGGCATCGTGCTCTACGGCGTTTACCCCTCGCCTGAGGTGGCGCGCACCATCGAGGTGCAACCGGCCCTCTCCTGGAAATCGCACGTCGTCTACTTCAAGGTCGTCAAGCCGGGTCATCCTGTCAGCTACGGGTCCACATGGCAATCAGACAAGATGGTGCGCGTGGTGACGGTCCCCGTGGGTTACGGCGATGGGTACTTTCGCAGCCTGTCGAACCGCTCGCAGGTGATTATCCGCGGCAAGCGCTATCCCGTCGTGGGCCGCGTGTGCATGGATCAGATGATGGTTAACATCGATTGGGAGACGGCCTACAATGGCGACGTGGTCGTCTTGTTGGGCGAGATGGGCGAAGCAGCGATCACCGCCGGCGAACTGGCGGAGTGGGCGGGGACGATTCCCTATGAAATCCTGACGAATATTAATACGCGGGTGCCGCGTATTTATGTGGGAGACGGAGAGAAATCCGATTTCTCTGAGAAATCGGATTTCTAGTACTTGGAATCGGATTTCTAGTACTCCCCATCCGGAAACGTATTCACCCCCGCATTGCGCCCCAGCCGCTTGGTCATGCGGATGCCGTCCCAGCGCTGGTCGATGACGTCCAGGATGCCGTCGTGGATGGCCCAGGCGCGACCTCGTATCGTCTGCCACTGCTCTTTGCGGCGGAAGGGCGTGCTGCCGTCCAGGGCCTCGTAGAGCTTACCGCCCGGCCGGAACTCGGCGTCAATCGTTTCCATCAGGCGGCGACCGTTCATGTAGGAAGCGCCCATACGCTCAAAGAGGATGGCTGCCACGTAGGTCAGGGGTTCCATATAGAAAAGCTCGTGTCCCATGAGCATAAGAAACGCTTCCAGGTGTTGCAGCGCGGCGCGCGAGGCGCGCAGGCCGGTGCGCACCTGGCCCGGCGCCAACCCGGCTTCCATGGCTGCCTGCTCCGCCTCGCGGTTGCGGTGCACGGTGCCGAAGAGCGTGTTCTCCCCCTCTGGCGAAGAATCGGTGTCATAGCGCGGGCTGTCGGGGTCGTTGATGACCAGCAGTACCACGTTGATGCCGTTGAAGGCGTTGTCCACCAGCTCCAGATAGGCCAGGGGATCGCGGGCGTCGACGGCATGGCGCACCACTAGCTTCATCAGCCCCTTGTCCGGCGGCGCAGAAAGGGCCACGTGTTGCTCGCCGCCGGGCCCCTTCCAGCTAATGGGATCGACGCCAAAGCTGGTCAACAGCTCAGGGGGTAACAGAGGGCGATAGAGGCGACGCTTCGCCCCTTCGGGAAACTGGTTGATGCTGTGAATTGATACGGGAAGCTGCGGTTCGCGCATGATCCGCAGCGCGGAGAGCGCGCCGGGCGTCAAGTCGGCCTGCTTCTCCTCAGGGTCATAATTAACGCGTTCCGGCGCACTGCTGAAGAGATTGTGCCAGAACTCATGAGCGCGGGCTGCGCTCTCTTTTTCCAATGACATATTGATCTCTGCCCCGCCTGCAAGCGTCGCGCTTCGTGCAGGGTTATTATTCAGGCAATAGGGAAGAGAAGCGCTGGTGCTGGTAGTGGGTCAGGGCCACGGCGAGCCCGTCGGCGGCATCGTCAGGCCGCGGCGTTTCTTCCAGATTGAGCAAGTTGCGTACCATGAGCTGTACCTGGTGCTTGTCGGCCTTGCCGTATCCGGTGACAGCGTCCTTCACTTTAGGCGGCGAATACTCGCCCACGGGCACGCCGGCGTTGGCCAGGGCCAGAATTAGAACCCCGCGCGCCTGGCCCACGCTGATGGCGGTGGTGATATTGCGCCCGAAAAAGACCTCTTCAATACCTGCTGCATCAGGCTCATACTCCACCAGAAGCTGCGAAAGCTCCTGATAGATCTTCTGCAGCCGTTGCGGGGTTTCGGAATCGGCGCTGGTGCGGATGGCGCCCCAGGTCACGACCTGCGGCTGGCCATCGATGAAGTCGATGATGCCGTATCCCGTCGTTGCCGTGCCCGGGTCCAACCCGATGATACGCATGGCGCGCTTACGACCCCTCCACGGCGGTGATCGCTTCGTCAGTGATCTCCAGCGCGGAGTAAATGTTCTGCACGTCGTCCAGATCCTCCAGTTTCTCGATGACCTTCATTACCTGCACCGCCATACGCTGGTCCAGCGACAGGGGATTGGTAGGCTCGTAGACCATGGTCGCTTCGTCCAGCTCGTAGCCGTATTCTTCCAGCGTGTCGCGCACGGTCTGAAAGTCGTCCAGGCTGGTGTAGACCTCGGCGCCGCTGTCCTCGAACTGCACGTCCTCCGCGCCGGCGTCGGCGGCAACCAGGAACAGCTCGTCGGGATCGAAATCGCCCTTGACGTTGACGTAGCCTTTGCGCTGGAATTGCCAGATGACGGACCCGGCGTCGGCCATGGAGCCGCCGACCTTGGTTAGCTCGTGGCGCAACTCGGCGACGGCGCGGTTGCGGTTGTCGGTGACGACCTCGATGACCAGGCCCACGCCGTGCGGCGCGTACCCTTCGTACACGACCTCGTGCAGCTCCGCGCCTTCCAGCTCGCCCGTGCCGCGCTTGATGGCCCGCTCGATGTTGTCCTTGGGCATGTTGGCCTCTTTGGCCTTGTCGATGGCCAGGCGCAGCCGTGGGTTGAACTCGGGATCCCCCCCTCTTTCGCGGGCGGCAATGGTGATCTCTTTCGTCAGACGCGTAAATAACTTGCCGCGCTTGGCGTCTGCCGCGGCTTTCTTATGTTTGATTGTGGACCATTTAGAGTGTCCAGACATATCTGAGATATCCCCCGGCTCGTCCTGTAGAACCACCTGTCAGATAGTTCTACGCCAGTACGTATTATTGCTTCCAACGATCAGGCCGGTAACTGAGCCTGAGCTGGTTTCGTTGCATTATAACATAAATAGTGTGTCCCGATTCAGGCCGATGGAACGAACGTTAGACGGAGGCACACGGAGAAGGGCTGGGGAGTACCACAGAGTGGTTCGACACAGAGCCAACTCAATAAGAACTCCTTGTGACTCCGTTCTCCTCCGTGGTTCTCCGTGTCACATTAGTTCTCACCCACGCAGATGAGACAGACCCATCCCCATTTTAGCCGGGGAACAGTGTGTCCAGCAAATGGGGCGCGTAGCGCTGGGCCATGTCGCTGCTGATGCTTCCGCTGTGGCAGATTTCCTGGTAGAGCTCGGCGCTGGGCCGCGGGTCCCGTTCCTGAGTCTGCGGATCGAGGGCGATCAGGCCGAACCGTTGCGTCCACCCTCTGTCCCACTCGAAGTTGTCTACGAGGGTCCAGTGATAGTAGCCCATGATGGGCCAGTTGAAACTGATGGCGCGCCACACCTCGCGCAGATGGGTCAGGAGGAAGGCGGGCCGCAGGTCATCGGCGCGATCGGGGAGGCCGTTTTCCGTGATGTAGATGGGGCGCTCGTAGCGGCGCGCGTGTTTAATGACGCGGAACAGACCTTCGGGATAGACCTCGCCGTAATCACCATCGCTGACCATGGCATCCGGGCCCCATTCCCGCTGGTAAAGGCGCGGAAAACGGGTGTAGAAGCGCGTGTAGTAATTGATGCCCGTGAAATCGAAAGCGCCGGCAAGGCCCTGCACGCGACCGCGGCCCAGCGGCCAACGGATGCGACCGTCGCGCATGGCCTCCATCCACCAGTCGTTGTAGACCCAGGAAATCTGAGCCGCCCACCAGCGATCCAGGAAGTGGCCGCCCGCCCGGCCGTCAAAGGCGATCATATTTTTGGCTACGCCAACGTGAGCCTGGGGGTGGGCCGCTTTAATCGCGTGATAGGCGGCGGCGTGGCAACGCAGCATATTGCCCAGGGCGCGCGCCGCCGCCGCCCGGCCGCGCTGCGCCGGCGGCGGAAAGCGGCCCTCAAGGTAGCGCTGGAAGGCGTAGACCACCGGTTCGTTGATCGTGATCCACCGGGGAACCAGGTCGCCCAGCGTCTCGGCCACGCGGGCCGTGTAGCGCTGGAAATAATCGACCACCAGTTCGCTGCCAAAATCTCCTTTCTCCACCAGCCACAGGGGATTCGAGAAGTGGTGCAGCGTGACCATAGGCTCGATGTCGCGCTCATGCATTGCCTGCAGAATCTGCCGGTAGCGGTCCAGCGCCTCGTGGTCGAACACACTGGGCTCGGGCTCGATCCGGCTCCATTCCAGCGACAGGCGGTGGGCGTTGGTGCCCATGGCCGCGGCCCGATCCAGATCCGCTTCTGCGTTTTCCCACCAGTCGTTGGCCAGACCAGAGCGGCTGCCATCGAGGATGGCGCCTTCCTGCTGCTCCCATTGCCACCAATCGTTGTTGTGGTTGTTGCCTTCCACCTGGTGCGCGGCCGTGGCCGTCCCCCACAAGAAATCGGGGGGAAAGTACATGGTTGCTTTCGCCATTGCTTATTCCCTGGCCTGTCTCGCCTTATGCCTGTCTGGCGCTCCATTGTATCACCGACTGGCCCGGTTCTGAAAATGCTTAGCTGAAGCGACGGCAACCGGCGCTTCAGCCCTTTTGCCACATAACCGATATTTCCTATAATTAGGCCCTGTCTAAAGGGCTATACTTGTGCCTGCAGCGTTTTTCTTCCAGAAGAACAACAATTCAAATTTCAGGTTGTGGTGGAGGTTTCGGTGAGAGACTTAGTTCCCCCAAGTGGCTACTATTATCCAAACAAAATGGCGCGCATCTTCTTGCTGGCCCTGGAGGAAGTGATGGGTCGCAATGGGCTGAACGCCTTGCTCAACCTGATCGACCTGCCAGAGTACATTCACGAATTGCCTCCCGACAACCTGGAACGCGAGTTTGACTTCGCTCACATTTCCAACATTAATAAGGGGTTGGAAGAGATCTACGGGCCTCGCGGCGGTCGTGGGCTGGCGTTGCGCGGCGGCCGGGCCATTTTTTCGCGCGGTCTGAAGGGCTTTGGCGCGTTGGCCGGCGTGGGAGATCTCGCTTTCAAGGTGTTGCCCTTGAAAACCAAGCTGCGCATCGGCGTGCCTGCCGTCGCTCGCATCTTCACCCAATTCAGCGACCAGACCAGCCGCGTCGAGGACCACGGGGATTATTTCCTCTATTACATCGACCGTTGCTCTATGTGTTGGGGGCGCTCGGAGTGTGACCGTCCCATCGGCTTCGTGGCCGTGGGCATTCTGCAGGAGACGCTGCGCTGGGTCAGCGGCGGCCTGGAGTTTCGCGTGGAGGAGCTGGAGTGCATTTGCCAGGGCGCGGAATCGGGCGTCTTCAGAATTGACAAGGAGCCGATTCGTTAGGATTTTGAGCACAGTTGTGAACCCGGCCCCGAGAGGGCGACCGGGGCGCTGCTGTTTTCTGGAGTGACGAGCAGTGGCCGACACCAAACACAAAATCTTCATTGTTGAAGACGACGTCGAAGTAGCCGACATGCTCATGGCATTCTTCAGCTCGCAAGGCTACGAGACGGGTACGGCGAGCTGGGGCGAGGAGGCGGTAAGGCTGATACGAAAGGATTTGCCCGACGTCGTCTTGCTCGATATTCGCCTGCCGGACATCGATGGCTACGAAGTTTGTAGCCTTCTTCGCCAATCGCGGCGCACGCGACACCTGCCGATCATCTTTCTGACCGAGAGACGGGAGCGGAAGGACAAATTGGCCGGTCTGGAGCTGGGTGCAGTCGATTACATTACCAAACCGTTTGACATCCAGGAGCTGCGCCTGCGCGTGCGCAACGCCCTGCAGCGCGCCAACCTGCAGGGGATGCACAATCCGATCACCGGATTACCCGAAGGACCTCTGGTGGAAGAACAAATCGAAACTTTGTTGCAGGGACCGGCCTGGGGCCTGGTATTCGCCAGCATCCGCGGCCTTGACCGCTTTCGCGATCAATATGGCTTCGTGGCCGCCGACGACGTCACGCGGGCTGTGAGCTTGATGCTGGCCAACGCGGTCAAGGAGAATGGCGAGCCCGATGCGTTTATCGGCCACACCAGTGGCGAAGAGTTTGTTATTCTCACCAATGCCGGGCGCTGCAAGAAGCTGGCGGAGCGTTGCCGGGTCCGTCTGGATCCGTCCGTGCAATATTTCTATCCGGCCATGGAGCGCGAGCGCGTCAACGAGCTTCCCCAATCGGAGCGCCTGGACATACGCGTGGCCTCGCTGAGCGCTGAGGATGGCGAGTTTAAGAGCCTCAGCGACGTCGGAGAAGCGTTGCACACCCTGACACTATAGCTGCTTCCTGACAGGTTAAGATCCATCTGTTAGAATAGGCGCGGCCTCCCGCCAGTTGTCAGGGCTTATTCTGGCCCTGATTTTTTTGTTGAGAAGACGGTATGCCTGATATTACGGTGGTCATACCAACTTATAATGAAGCAGATAATCTGCCTCTGATGGCGGCTGAGTTATGGGCGCTGGCTATTCCCGGGCTCAGTATCCTGGTCGTAGATGACGATTCGCCCGATGGTACGGGTCGCATAGCCGACGAACTGGCCGAGCAACGCCCCACCGGTCTGAGCGTGTTACACCGCACAAAAAAAGAGGGGCTGGGCGCGGCCTACGTGGCCGGTTTTAAACACGCCCTGACCCGGGCCACCGACGTCATCATCCAGATGGACTGTGACTTTTCCCATTCGCCGGAACATATCCCGCACATGCTGCACGAGCTCCAGAATTACGACGTCGTTGTGGGCTCTCGCTATGTGCGCGGCGGACAGATTGACGAGCGCTGGGAGACGGGGCGCTATCTGCTGAGCTGGTGGGCCAATGCCATATACACGCGCCTGCTGCTCAATCTTCAAGTAAGAGACGCGACAGCCGGATACAAATGTTGGCGCGCCGACGTGCTGCGCGGCATTAATCTTGATGGAATCAGTTCACACGGTTATAGTTTCCAGTTCGAAATGGCGTATATCGTGGAGAAGTTGGGATACCGTGTGAAGGAAATACCGATTTACTTTGAGGATCGCCGCATTGGCCGTTCCAAGCTAACCATTCCGATCAAGCTGGAAGCGGCGCTACGCACCTGGCTCATTTTATGGCAGTATCGTCATCTGACGCCTGCCATGCGCCAGCCGCGGCTAGAACAGGCAGGCGTTGAGGCGAACGTAGAACGGAAGGTATAGCCCGGCAAGTGCTGTGCCCCTTCCATTCTGTGTTCTTCAATTCCTATGAAACGCCTGAGCCGATATAAAGCGGACGTCCTGATCGTGGCAGGGTTTCTCATCCTGCCGCTTTTGCTCTTTGGCGACGTGACCCTGGGCGGCAGCACCATGGTGCCCGCCGACAACCTGTTCCAGTGGCAGCCGTGGGCCAGCAACGCGGCGGCCCTGGGCGTGGGCCAGCCGCACAACAGCCTGCTCAGCGATCTGATTCTGGAGAACTACGTCTGGAAGCAGTTCATCCGCGAAAGTCTGAGCGCCGGGGAACTGCCGTTGTGGAGCCCCTATCTATTTGCCGGTTCCCCGTTCCTGGCCACGGGGCAGAGCGCGGCTTACTATCCTTTCAGCATCTTTTTCCTTATCCTGCCCCTGGCCAAGGCTTACGGCTGGTACACCGTCAGCCAGTTGTGGCTGGCGGCCGTTTTCGCCTACATCTTTGCGCGGGTGCTGCGCATGCGGCGCGCCAGCGCAGCCATGGCCGGCCTTGTCTTTCAGGGCGCGGGCTTCATGCTGGTCAGCGCCGCCGTCTTCCCCATGATCGTCGGCGCGGCGATCTGGCTGCCGCTACTGCTGGCCTGCCTGGAGATGGCCATTCGCGCCGGCACCTCGCCGCGCGGCGCGGGGCGCACCCTGCCCTGGGTGGCGCTGGGCGCTGTGGCATTGGGCAGCCAGATTCTGGCCGGGCACATTGAAATTACCTACTATACGCTGCTGGTCATGGCCGGCTATGCCGGCTGGCGCCTGGTGTCGCGCGCTGTGTACCTGGCCGGCGATCAAGACGCAGGCAACGGCGCCGGTTACTTCAATCGCCGGCTGCGGCTGCGCCTGCTGAAGACGTCGGGCTGGTTGTTGGCCCTGGTGATCATCGGCGTCATGCTGGGCGCCATCCAGTTTGTGCCGTTCTACGAGGTGGGACAGGCCAACTTCCGTGAAGGATCGGCCTCGCTGGCCGAGGTACGCGGATGGGCCTTTCCGCCGCGCCGCGTGCTGACCCTGGCTACGCCCAATTTTTTCGGCAATCCCGCGCACCACAGCTACCTGGATGTTTTCAGCGGCGAGCGCGTGCCCTTCAGCACGAACTACTACGGCGAGCCCAATCCTAACGGCGCGGGGACCAGCAGTTGGGGCATCAAAAACTACGTCGAAGGCGGCGTGTACCTGGGCATTCTGCCGCTGTTGCTTGCCTTTCTGGGATTGTGGACCTGGCGGCGGCGCTCCAGCGGGCCGCGCTCGGCTATTCTCTTTTTCGTCGTCCTCAGCCTCTTCTCGCTGGCCTTTATCTTCGGTACCCCGCTCTATGCCATTCTTTACTACGGGCTGCCGGGCATCAACCAATTGCATTCACCCTTCCGCTGGGTGTTCCCGCTGTCACTGGCGGTGGCCATGCTCGCCGGCTACGGAATGGACTATCTGGCTGCCAGCCGTAGCGATGCCTCGAAGGCGCGGGCGTCGCGCCGTGGGTGGGCCAGCGACGACGAGCCCCCGCGCTGGCTGCAGCCGCTGGTGCTGTGGGGTCGGCCCTCGCTCGTCACCTGGTTGGCCGGCCTCCTCGTCTGGGGCGGCGTGCTGTTGCTGGGCGGCCTGGGGCTCTCCTATCTGTTCTACGGCTCCCTGGAACCGCTGATCGAGCGTGTGTTCCTGGGGTTGGCCAAAGCGCCCGAGGCCTTTCCCCACGCGCGCGCTTTCTACAGCTATCAAGTGCCCCAGTTCCTGATCCTGGCCCTGGCGCTGGTGGCCTCCGGCGCTGTGTTGCGCGTCAGCCGCTGCCCCTTCTTCTTGCCCGGCCGCATCTGGCGCGGCTCCCGGCGCCCCTTGTGGCCCATGCTGGCCCTGGTGGTGGTGGGTCTGGACTTGCTGGCGGCCAACGCCGGTTTCCACACGGCGGCCGATCCCGCACTGCTCGAATATCGTCCGGATCTGGTCGCCTGGCTGCAGGAACAGCCGGGCCACTGGCGGCTGACGACGTTTACGCCGCGCGGCGACAAACCGCTCAACGCCAACACCCCCTGGCTGCACGGATTGCAGGACGTGCGCGGCTACGATTCGGTTATTCCCCGGCAGTACGTAGACTACATGGAGACGATCGAACCGCAAAACGAATTGCTGTTCAACCGCGTGCAACCGATCGTCAACTGGGAATCGCTGAACTCGCCGCTGCTGGATCTATTAGGCGTGAAGTACATCGTCACCGCCGAAACGGTGGACCTGCCCAAACTGCAGCAGGTGTGGGAGGGCGAGGGGCTGCGCGTGTACGAGAACCTGGCGGTGGCGCCGCGCGCTTTCACGCTGCCGCAGACGGCGACGACGGTGGTGCCCGATCCTCTGGCGGAGATGCTGGATCGCGACCCGCGGCAGCACGTCATTGTGGCTCAGGAGGATTGGCGCACGCAGGAAGCGGATTGGGAGTTGCAGCACCCGCCCCTCATTCCCAACATCGACGCGCCCTTGCCCGAGCAGCCTGTCGCCGCCGAAGTCACCGATTATGGCAATATCGAGGTAATAGTGCAGGCTGCGGTCGAGGATCCGGCCTGGCTGGTGCTGAACGACAGTTACTTCGAGGGCTGGGTGGCGTTCGTGCGCCCGCAGGGAATGGGGGAGGATTTCGAGGACGAAGTGCCCCTGTACCGCGTCAACGGTAACTTCCGCGGTGTGCTGTTGGAGCCCGGCGAGTGGACCGTGCGCTTCCGCTACAGTCCGCTGACGTTCAAAGTCGGCGGATTGGCCAGCGCCATGGCCGGCATCATCCTCCTATTCGCCTTTGGCGTCTGGGGCTGGCGTCGCTTCTACAACCCGGAGGTGGAGCTGTCGAACACGCGCAGCATCGCCAAGAACAGCCTGGTACCCACGCTGCTCAATTTACTCAACCGCTTCATCGACTTCCTTTTCGCCGCCTTTTACCTGCGCGTACTGGGGCCGGCGGACGCCGGCAGCTACGCCAACGCCATCGCCGTCGCCGCCTGGTTTGAAATCATCTCCAATTTTGGGCTGAACACGCTGATTATTCGTGACGTATCGCAGGACAAGAGCCGCGCCAGCCACTACCTGCTGAACACCATCGTGCTGCGCCTGGGCACCAGCGCCGTCGCTGCCCTGCCCATCGTTCTCTATCTGTGGCTGGGCACGCTGGGCCAGAACCCGCTGGGCCCTGATGCCATTGCCGCCATCCTGCTGCTGATGGTGGGCATGCTCTTTTCCGGCGCCGCGCAAAGTTTCACCGGCCTGTTCTACGCTTACGAAACGGCAGAAACGCCGGCAGCCATCGCCACCATCACCACCATTTTGAAGGTGGCCTTTGGCGTGCTGGCGCTGCTGCTGGGCTACGGTTTTGTGGGCCTTGCTGCGGTGTCCATCCTGGTCAATCTGGTTACGCTGGGCATTTTGGGGCTATCTGCCTTCCGTTCCTTCGTCTTGCGCGGGCCGTGGCGGCTGGACCTGGGGTTGCAGCGGAAGATGGTCAGCCTCAGCTACCCCCTGATGTTGAACCACCTGCTGGCTACCGTTTTCTTCTTCGTGGACGTGCCGCTGATGCGCGAGATCAACGGCGAAGAGGCCGTGGGCTGGTACAACAGCGCCTATAAGTGGGTCAATGCCATCAACGTCATTCCCAGCTTTTTCACGTTCGCCTTGTTTCCCGTCATTTCACGCCAGATTGCAGACGACCTGGACAGCGCGCGGCGCACGTTCCGCATGTCTATCAAGTTAATGGCCCTCATCGCCCTGCCTATCGCTGCCGTGACCACGTTGTTGGGCCCGCTGCTCATCGGCATGCTGGGCGGCCCGGAGTTTTTGCCTCAGGGTGGTCTGGCGCTGCAGCTGGTCATCTGGTCCATTCCCGTGGGCTGGATCAACAGCGTGACCAACTACGTGCTCATTGCCCTGGGCCAGGAGCGCGTGCAGGTGCGCGCCTTCATGGTGGCGGTGGCCTTTAACGTGGTGGCCAACCTGATCTTCCTGCCCCAATTCAGCTTCCGCGCCGCCGCAGTGACCACCATCCTGTCTGAAATTGTGCTGCTGGCCATCTTCAACGTCTATTTGCGCCGGAGCATGCCTGCTGTGGGCTGGCAACGGTTACTGTGGCGACCATTGGTGATCACCGCGGGCATGGGCGCGGCGCTGTGGGCCGGGGCGCAACTCCATCTGGCGGCGGGTCTCGCTGCCGGCGTCCTGGTCTACCCGCTGGGCCTGTGGCTGTTGCGCGTCTTTGGCGAGGAAGAGCGGCAGATCTTGCAATCTCTGTTGCCCGCGCCGCTGGCGGCGCGGCTCAAGCTGGCATGAGGCGGAGGTAAGACGTGGCTGCGATGACCCGGAAACGGGCGCGGTGGGTGATGGTCGCGGCCCTGCTGGTGGGCGCCGCGCTGCGCTTTTACGGCCTGTACGCACTGTCGCCGCCGGGCCTGGCCCACGACGAGGTGGCCAACTGGCTCATCGACCGCGCCATTCTGGCCGGAGAGCACACCGTTTACTTCACCGAAGCGTACGGGCACGAGGCCGGGTACCATTACCTGCAGGCAGCCTTCGTGGCCCTGCTCGGCGACCACGCCCTGGCGCTGCGCCTGCCCTCAGCCTTTCTGGGCCTGTTGCTGGTCGCCGCCAGTTACGCTCTGGCCCGGCGTTTGTTTGGCCGGCGCGTGGCGCTCGTCGCAGCGTTGTTTTTGGCCGTTCTCTTCTATCCCGTCTTCTACAGCCGCCTGGGCCTGCGCGCGATTCTGTTGCCGGTGCTCTCGGCGTTCTCGGCTTATTTTTGGTGGCGGGGGTGGGGGGCGCCGGTGAGATCAGAGATTGGAGATCGGAGATTGGCGCATGCTTATGCGTGGCGCTATTTTGTGTCGGCGGGGGTGTTTGCGGGGTTGAGTTTGCATAGCTACATGGCGGCGCGGGCCGTGCCGATTTTCTACCTGCTGTTTGTGGCGTATCTGGGGCTGTTTCACCGCCACAAGTTGCGGGCGCGGTGGCGTGGCGTGGTGCTATTCTGGTTGGCCGGGGCGCTGGCAGCGGCGCCGCTGGTAATTTATCTGCTGGCAAATCCCGGCGCAGAGTTCCGCATTTCGGAGGTTGACGCGCCGTTGCGGGCTCTGTTCGCCGGCGATCTGCAGCCGGTTGTGGATAACTCTGTGGATATCCTGGGCGCTTTTGGCTTCGCCGGGGACCCCCTCTGGCGGCAAAATGTAGCCTCTACCCCCCTCTTTGATCCCTTGTTGGCCGCTTTCTTTTACCTTTGTTTGCCATTGTGCGCCATAAACGTGCGTGATGAACGGTATGCATTCCTTATACTTTGGTTATTTTCGGCATCTATTCCCAGTATAGTGACTATAGATGCCCCAAGTAGCATACGTATAATCAATATCCTTCCGGTTCTCACCCTCCTACCGGCAATAGTTATGCACAATTTGGGGCACTTATCCACAAAAAAAGTCCACTTATCCACAGCCGTAGTGGACAAATGGATCATTCCTGTGTTGGTCGTGAGCCTATTTCTGTTCCACGCTGGGCGCACCGCGCGGGCCACGTTCGTCACCTGGCCTGACAACGATGAAGTGCGCTTTGTGTGGCAGGAAGCGCTGGCCGACGTGGGCCACTTTCTGGAGCACGAGCGGGGCATTAGTGATGCGGCGATTGGTGGATGGACGCCCGATTCCATGGATCCGCCCACCATGGCCCTCTCCATGCGTCGCGACGACGTAGCGCTGCGCCACTTCAACCCGCAGGAAGCGCTGCTCATCCCGGCGGGCAGCGGCGGCGACCGCGTGTTGCTGTACCCGCAGATACTCCCCCTGCACCCTCTCCTGGAGGCGGCGCTGGCGCCGGTGACCGGTATGCCTCAGGAGGGCGACACCTTCCTCTACCACCGCATATCCGGCGAGATCGCCGTGCAGCCCCAGGCGCCGGCGCGCACCGCCTTTGGCGACGAGGTGGTTTTCCTGGGGCACTCTCAGAACGAGGCCTGTGGCGCCGCCGGCTCCGGCGCGTGCCAGCTTCTGACGTACTGGCGCGTGCTGCGCTCTGCGGACGGCCCGCGCCGTTTCTTTTTGCACCTGTTTGAGGGGGAGGAAGGACCTGTCGTGCAGGGCGATGCCCTGGGCGCGCCGGCCGAACATTGGCGAGCGGGCGATCTTATTATCCAGCGGCACGCGCTGCCTACCGGGGCCCTCGCGCCGTACGAGGTGCGCCTTGGCGTGTACCATCCGCAGACAGGCCGGCGTTTGTTGACGCCCCAGGGGAATGAGTATGTAACGCTGGGTCAACCTGACATAAAGTGAGATCGTCGTGGTCAGGCTGTGGGTAACCTGTGGATAACTTGTGGATAGATCTGCTGTTATCCGGCTGCTCCGCCGCTGCCCCGCGTCGAGAATGTAGGAGCGCCCATCGCCGGCGCTCCCACCAGAAACAAAAAACGGGCGCTGTCTGTAGCGCCCGTTTGCACGTTGCTATGCAAACGGGGGTCAGTCGATGGCCTTCACTTCAAGTTCCAGGCCGCCGGCTGGTGTCTCCACGGTCACTACCTCGCCCACCCTGGCGCCAAGGAGGGCCTGGCCGATGGGCGATTCATTAGAAATGTAGCCGTTGGTGGGATCGGCCTCCTGCGCGCCTACGATGCGGTACTTTTCAACTTCATCGTAGCCGTTTTCCGCGATGGTCACGGTGCTGCCCACGCGCACGGCGTTTGTCGGCCCGTTATCTTCAATGACCTTGGCCCGGCGAATGGCATCCTCCAGTTCCTGTATGCGGCCCTCGAGGAAAGCCTGCTCCTGCTTGGCGTAGTCATAATCAGCGTTTTCTGAAAGGTCTCCCTGGGCAATCGCCTCTTGCAGTCGTTCCGAAAGCTCTGGGCGCTTCACCGTGATCAGGTGTTCCAACTCTTCCTTTATCTTCTGCAGACCTTCTTTTGTCATGTAGACAACATTCTGATCGTCCATAAACGTAACCCTTCTCCAGTAACTTATTCAAGGGGACGGGGAATTTGAACAAACAACCCCGCGAAAGGGCGGGGCTGCGCTTCAATGGTTTGACCGCAATTATTATAACGTACTCGACCGGTTCTGTCTAACGCTGCCGGAATCCGGGAGTATAACGCAAAAATGTGGGGGTAGGGTTCGTAGTCGCCGCGTTAGCGGCTCCGCCGGGCGCTGAAGCGCCCACTACAAGCCGCTTCGCACGGCTCTGCGCGATCACAGGGAGGGGGCCGGCGACCGCTTCTTCGTGGGGTTTTGCAGGCCGGCGTGGGCCGCGGCGTGCGATGCACTGTCAGGGCAAGGATGTTACAATTGTTTGCCATGCAACAATACAAAAACGCCCTTTCTGCTCCCCCCATTCGCGTCCTGCTTTCTCTGCTGTTGCCCGCGCTGGGCGGCGTGCTGCTGATTGGCATCGTCGGCGGCATTTCTGGGTCGCCGCAGGCGGTCGATCCGGCGGATCAGGCCGGTACGGTCGTCCTTTTGGCCGGCGCCGGCGTGGTCAGTCTTCTCGCCGGTTTGTTCTGGTATGGATTGCCGGGACTGGGACTGCGCGGCGGCCGGCCACTGTACGCGGGTATTGGGTTTGCCACGCTGGGCTGGGTTGCTTTTTTCCTGGCCCGTTTCTTCCTGGTCAGCAGCAACGAGGAGATCGTCGTCGCGCCCGGGTTCGGCAGCATCTTCATCTACCTGTTTCTGTTCGAGGCGCTGGCGTTGCAGCTATGGACCTTCGGCCTCTTTTTCCGCAGCATGGCCGATTGGCGCGGGCCACTCACCGCGGCGGTTACCGGCGGCATTCTGTTCGGGCTGGTGGCCTACGTGCTCTTTGAGGAAGCGCTGGTCAGCAGCACCAGCGCCGTCCTCTACTTCTTGCTGTGGGGCATTTTCTACGGCCTGATCCGGCTGCGAACGGGCGGCATCCTGGGCATCGTCATTGTCCAGGCCATGCACAGCCTGACTACGTGGCACATCCTGCTACCCCAGGAGCGGCCGGCCCTGCAGGAGCTGCAGAATCTCTACCTCGCCGCCGGTCTGTTTTACCTGATCTTCATCTGGCGGCTGTGGCCGCGCGAGGAAGAAGATTATCGCGTGTAGCTCCTGTGTTAATCGAATATCCGCAATGGCTAAATCTTTGAGGAGGGACACATGGCATTCGACTTTATTCTGACGCGTGAAGAGAACGGCGTGGGCCTGGTACAGTTTAACCGGCCCGATGCCCTGAACGCCCTGAACCGGGAAATGATGGCCGAGGTCATTGACGCGTTGGAGCAGTACGACGATGATGATAGCATCGGTTGTTTGGTGATCACGGGGAACGAGCGCGCCTTCGCCGCCGGGGCCGACATCAAGCAGATGGTCGAGGCCACGCCGGTGGATATGCTCAGCAACCCCTTCATCGACTACTGGGACCGGTTGCGGCGTGTCAGCAAGCCCATCGTCGCCGCCGTCTCGGGCTATGCGCTGGGCGGCGGCTGCGAGCTGGCCATGGCCTGTGACATGATCGTGGCCAGCGAATCGGCGCAGTTCGGGCAACCGGAGATTAACCTGGGCGTGATTCCCGGCGCCGGCGGCACGCAGCGGCTGACGCGCGCTGTGGGCAAGGCGCTGGCCATGGAGATGGTGCTCAATGATCGCCGCCTGAGCGCCGAGGAAGCGGTGCGCTATGGCCTGGCCAACCGCGTTGTGCCTGTCGAGATATACCTGGAGGAGGCGCTTCAATTTGCGGCGCAGATCGCCGCCCGCGCCCCGGTTGCCGTGCGCCTGGCCAAAGAAGCGGTCAACGCCGCTTTCGAAATGCCCCTGCAGGCAGCTCTGGCCCACGAACGCCGGCTGTTCTACTTCCTCTTCAGCACCGAGGATCAGAAAGAGGGGATGGATGCGTTTGTGAATAAGCGGCGGGCGGCGTGGAAGGGGAAGTAGAGATTGGAGATCAGGGATTGGAGAGTGGGGGTGTCTCTCCGTGGCCCTCTGGGTCACCCACTTTCGGTGTGTCTACTTTCCGTTCGGTCATGGCCAGCAGGGCGCTGACGGCGGCCCAGACCAGCACAAAGACGAAGATATAGGCGCGTTGGGCCACGACGAAGGTCAGCGCGTCGTTCTGGGACAGGCCGCCCAGCCGCAGCAGGCCCAACCAGCCCAGGTCGAAGATGCCCAGCCCGCCGGGCGCTACGGCAATGATCAGGCTCAGTTGGGTGATGGGAAAGCAGGCCGCGAACAGCCACCACGACGCCTGTATGTCCAGCGCGCGGGCGATGGTGAAGTAGGTGGAGATGAGCAGCAGGTTCAGCAGCAGCGTGTAGAGCAGAGCGCCCATGCTTTCGCGCGCGGTGGGCAGCAGATTATCCGTCGAGGCGCCGTCCAGTTGCAGGCGGCGCGACAGCCAGGGTAGGCGCGACGCCAGCCATCCTAACCGGGGAGACAGCCAGCGCCGGCGCAGCGCCACCCAGATCGCGCCCCCCAAAACGAGCCAGGCCACAGCCGTCAGCGCGCCGAAGGAAACGGGCGTCACGCTCTGGCGCAGAAAGAAGATGGCGGGGAGGGTTGCCACGCCTAACGTCAGCACGTCGTAGACGTTGTCCATGAGCACGATCCACAGCGAGCGCCGCAGCGAGATGCCCAGCGCGCGCAGGCCCACCGATTTGCCGCCCAGGGCGCTGAGGCCGCGGGGCAGCACCAGGCCCAGCACGCGGGCTACCATGTTCAGGTAGTAGAAGCGGCGGCGCGAGGCCAGCGGGGCGTCGATCAGGGTTCCGGTTAGCCAGCGCAGGCGCAGCGCCGACACGCCCCCCACGACGCCGTAGATGGCCGCGCCAATGCTCAGGGCGCGCCAGTCCCCGTTCAGGATCTGCCGCCAGGGCT
>DATHSI010000156.1:0-3408 GCA_035464315.1 Candidatus Sulfomarinibacteraceae bacterium | reverse complement strand
GTTTCCCCAGCGAGAAAGGGATATAATCCATTCAGTTCACCCATCCGCCCTGTGCCGGAGACATTACGTGTGGAAGATATGGAAAGAGGATGTGAAATGAGCACCGCAGAGATGTTTTCATCAGTCCAATATCTGGTGTCGTCTGACGGACGGCCAGCAGCAGTACAACTCACTATGGAGACGTGGAGAGCTTTGCTAGAGTGGTTGGAAGATGCCGAAGATCGGGCGACCGTGAAGGCTGCATTACCGAAGTTGCGCCAGGGGCCACAGCGAGCAGGAGCCTTGCGCTGGGAAGACGTCGAGAGTGAGTGGGATGGCTCAGAAGAGGAGTAACCGCCCAGCACGCTACGAATTGCTAATCGAGCCAGACGTGCATGCGATGCGTGCAGCCCTCCCGGGTAATGTGCGTCAAAGAGTTAAGCGGGCAATCAACGAGTTGTCCGTAGACCCGCGACCGCCGCACAGCGATGGTCTGGACGTCATCGACTTGGCTGTGCCCGACGGCATGGAGATGCGCCGATTGCGCCTGGATACCTGGCGCGTTGTCTATGCTGTAAGCGATGAAGAAGGATGGGTTTGGGTGCTGGCCATTCATCGCCGTCCGCCCTACGACTATCAGGATTTGCATGAGCTAGCAGTCTGTCGAAGAGAGATGGTTGAGGCAGGTTGCAGGTGTTGATAGACATCTCTCAGGTGTTGTTATGGCAACTTAACATGAGGAAATAGAGGTTTTCCAGCGCCTTGCGGGCTGAGAAACGCAGGGCTGAAGGGCGCAAGAAAGGGTTTTTCGCGCCCCGATGTCGATTTTTCCGTGCGTTGGGCGCGGCTATCCCAACGACAGAGTATGGAGGCGCTTCAAGTTGAAGGCCAGACACACCAGGGACCACTCGCAGTCAGCTGAGTCGAGGCCGCGCAAAGAGAACTGACGGAAGCCCAACACGGCTTTGATGATGCCGATCACCGGTTCAACGGTGCATTTGCGCAGACGATAAATGGCCTGGCCGATGGCAGTGCGCAACTTGTGGGCCATTTTGACGCTGGGGCTGGCGTCGTCAGGTGGCGGCTCAGGCTCCTGCTCGAAATACTCCTGCCAACTCTGATGATGCGGTTCACGACCGGTAGCAATGTAGGGCTCAATACCGCGAGCTTCACAAGCAGCGATGTTGCTTTCGCTGAAGTAGCCGTTGTCCATGGCGACAGCCGTGGGCGTGCCCAACTGAGGCGGCAAGGCATCCAACGTGGGCACAGCTTCGTTCTTGTCGTTGGTGTGATTGGATAGGGCATGAGCCACGATCAGGAAGGTATCCTGGTCGACAGCCACTTGGGCATTGTAAGCCTGCTCAAATCCGTCGCTGGTGCTGCATTTCATGATCCGTGATTCGGGATCGGTGAAGTTGTATTGGTCTTTGTCCTGCGGACCAGGTGTCGGCGCCTTGGGCGGTTTGCCACCCGGTTTGCGCCCGCTGCGACGCGTCTTTTCTTCTCGTTGCTCCAGCTTGGCCTCGTACTCAGCCTGCTCAGCTGCGTAGCGCACCTGGGCTCGCGCTTCGAGGATGGTCTTAGCCTCAGCAAATCGAGCCAGGCGCTGCTGGCGAAAGGCGATCTCGTCAGAAACCACCAGTCCCTCAGGCAACGCTTGCTTGTCGGCTAGGTCCGCCAGTTGGAAGAGTTCTTCCACCTCGGTCCGGAGTTGCACTTCCAGCTCCAGCAGACGTTTGTAGCTCACAGCATGGCTTTTCGAAGCATTGGCGTGGATCTTGGAACCATCCAAGCTGATGTTGCCTAGCTTCAGGTAGCCAGCGGCCTGCGCTACCAACAACACCTGAACAAACAGATCCTTGATCTCAGCTCGAAAAGTCTTGCGAAAATTGGCCAGCGTGTCGTGATCCGGATGCATCCCGCCAGCTACGAAACGAAAGGGCAACGACTCATAGGTCGCCTTCTCGATCTTGCGTGAACTGAATACCCCGGTAGCGTAGCCGTAAAACAACAACGCCAACAGGACCTCTGGCGCATACGCCACGCCACCGTAGGGTGCAAAACGCGCGTATATGCGACCCAAGTCGAGTTGTGCCACCAGATCCACCACAAATCGGGCCAAATGATCTGCCGGCAACGCCTCACGAATGCTGATCGTCTGGTCGAGAGTAGCTTCGTAGTCTGCTGTTCTGAATTTTCGGTTCATGAACACAAGTTTACCACATTCCAGTCTGCTTTGGAGAACCATCTCTCCGACAGGCTGCTAGTAACCAGATTGCGATAGCCTCTGATTATCTCACCTATCCCACGCCAGTAGATTCTCTTATGACTTGCTGGTCTGAGAAACCACTAACGTTTGATGGAGACAATGCCTGATCTAATCCTCGTCACCGGCGCCACCGGCTACGTGGGCGGCCGGCTGGTGCCGCGGCTGCTGGAGGCCGGCTACCGCGTGCGGGTGCTGGCGCGCGATCCGGGCCGCCTGCAGGGCCGGCCCTGGATCGACCAGGTGGAGGTGGCCACAGGCGATGTATTCCGGCCCGAGACGCTGCTGCCGGCCATGGCCGGCGCCAGCGCGGCCTATTACATGATCCACAGCATGCAGAAGGTGGGCGAGGGCAACGGCGAGTTCCACGAGCGCGACCTGCGCGCGGCCCGCAACTTCGGCCAGATCGCCGCAGCCACGCGGGTGCAGCGCATCATCTACCTGGGCGGCCTGGGCGACCCGGAGGCTGACCTGAGCCGCCATCTGCGCTCGCGCCAGGAGACGGGCGGGGCGCTGGCCGCGTCGGGCGTGCCGGTGACCGAGTTTCGCGCCGCGGTCATCGTCGGCTCCGGCAGCGCCTCCTTCGAGATGATCCGCAACCTGACCGAGCGGCTGCCGGCCATGATCTGCCCCAAATGGCTCTACACCCGCGTCCAGCCCATCGGCATCCGCAACGTGCTGGACTACCTGGTGGCCGCGCTGGACGTGCCCGCAAGCGCCGGCAAGATCGTCGAGATCGGCGGCAGCGACGTGCTGACCTACGAGCAGATGATGCTGGGCTACGCCGAGGTGCGCGGGCTGCGCCGCTGGCTGGTGCCCGTGCCCGTACTGACGCCGCGGCTGTCGTCGTACTGGGTGCATTGGGTGACGCCCATCCCGGCCGAGATCGCCCGGCCGCTGATCGAGGGGCTGCGCACCGAGGTCGTGGTGCGCGACGACACGGCCCGGCGGCTGTTCCCCGACATCGAGCTGCTGGACTATAAGACGGCCGTGGCACGGGCGCTGCAACGGCTGGACGCTGGTCATCTGGAGACCACCTGGAGCGACGCCTTGGCCACCACCCAGGGCGACGTGGCGCCGGTCAAGTTCACGGTGCAGGACGGTATGATGATCGAGAAGCGGCTGCGGGTGGTGGAGGCGCCGCCGGCTGCGGTCTATCGCGC
>DATHSI010000155.1:0-46798 GCA_035464315.1 Candidatus Sulfomarinibacteraceae bacterium | reverse complement strand
CCGGAAGAGCAGGATACGCTGATGGTGCTGGTGCCCGTGGGCCATATCCAGGACGGGGTCGAGCAAGATTGGGACGCCCTGACGCAGCGGGCGCGCCAGGCGGTCTTTGCAGGCCTACGGGCCGTTGGCGTGGAAGACCTGGAAGAGCACATTAAGTTTGAAGTGGCCTTTACACCGCAGGATTGGCACAATCGTTACAATCTGGCTAAAGGCGCGGCCTTTGGCCTGAGCCACAACTTCACCCAGGTTGGCTATTTGCGACCGCAGAACCGCCACGCTACCTACCACAATCTCTACTTCGCCGGCGCCAGCACCCACCCGGGCACCGGGCTGCCCATCGTTCTGCTCTCCGCACGCCTGACCGTGGAGCGCGTGCTGCACGATGCCGGCATCCCACAAGTAGCCGCGCCGTTTCAACCACAACCTGTGCCAGGCAGTGCGCCGCCGCTGGCGGTAAAACTGCACAAAAGATAAACCGGAGTTAGAATTGTCTGAAAAACATACAGGCAGGAGAACATCGATGTCGTCGCTTGACGAAACGCCAACCTTTAACCTTAAGGCCGTCGTCCAGGAAACGGGCCTGAAACCGGATACCTTGCGCGCCTGGGAGCGACGATACTCGTTGCCCCAGCCCGCGCGCAGCGCCGGCGGCCACCGCCTTTATTCCCAACGAGATATTGACATTCTCAAGTGGCTTATTGCTCGTCAGGATGAAGGGCTGAGCATTAGCCGCGCCGTGGATCTGTTCAACCAGCTACTGGAAGAAGGCAAGGATCCCTTCTGGGAAATGGCGCCCGAAGAGGAAGCCGTTGGTCTGGTTCCGCTGGAGGTGGGCGATACTCTATCCGGGTTGCGCGAGTCCTGGATTGACGCCTGTCTTGACTTCGACGAGCAGCAGGCGAACTACGTGTTGGCCCAGGCTTTCGCCCTGTATCCGCCGGAGACGGTGTGTATTGAGGTGCTACAAAGAGGCCTATCGACCATCGGCACCTTGTGGTATGAAGGGCAGGCCACAGTCCAGCAGGAACACTTTGCCTCCGCGTTGGCCACGCGCCGCCTGGAAACGTTGCTGGCAGCCAGCGCCCCGCCTACGCGCTCCGGTCGCATTCTCATCGGCTGCCCGCCGCAGGAGGAGCATACGTTCAGTCCGCTGCTGTTAACGTTACTGTTGCGCCGCCGCGGCTGGCACACCATCTACCTCGGCGCCAACGTACCGCTGGAACGAATGGAGAGCACCATTGCCGATACTGGCCCCGATCTGTTGATCCTCACGGCGCAGACGCTGCTCGCCGCAGCCAATCTGGCCCCCGTTGCGGCGCTGGCACAGGATGAGGGGGTGACAGTCGCTTTCGGCGGCCAAATCTTTAACCGCATCCCTGAGCTCGCCTCACGCATCGCCGGGCATCATCTAAACGGCAAGCTGCGGCTGGCCCCCGACCGCGTAGAACAACTTCTGGCGTCACCCGGCCTTGCGCCAGCACCCGGGGAGCCGCCAGCGCGATACCGCGAGGCGCTGGCCCACTTCGAAGCGCGCCAGGCGCACATTGACGCTTACATCCTCGAACACCGTCTGGAGAGCGCAGGCCCACCGGGCGTCCCCATCCCCCATCTGCCGCGCGCCAATCGCGGCATGGCCGAGGGGATCGTGGCTGCCCTCACTCTGGGCGACCTCAGCTTTCTCGAACACGATCTGGCCTGGGTAGAAGGGTTAGTGCGCAATCACGAGTATCCCGTAGCAGACGATCTGCTTGAACGCTATCTGACGCTCTATCACCAGGCGGTCTCTGTGGAGCTGAACGAGCCCGCGGGACAATTGATTATCGATTGGTTGGAGGAACTACTGAAGAAGGACTTAATCCGCGCCAATGGACAGTGAGCCTACGGCGCATCGCGAGGATGTTTCAATGCACGTAATTATTACCGGAGGCAGCGGCCTGATCGGTCGCGCCCTTACCAACTCTCTGGCAGGAGATGGACACGAGGTAATCATCCTCAGCCGCGCTCCCGGCCGGCTCACGGATCTGCCACAGGGGGTGCGCGCCGTGGGCTGGGATAGCCGCACGGCTGATGGGTGGGGTCACCTTGCCGACGGCGCCACGGCCATCGTAAACCTCGCCGCGGAGAACCTCGCCGGCGACGGCTTCTTCCCCTCGCGCTGGACGGCGGAGCGCAAACAGCGCATTCGTCAGAGCCGCCTGGACGCGGGCCGCGCCGTGGTGCAGGCCGTGGAACAGGTAGAAAACAAACCAGGCGTGCTCGTCCAGGCTTCGGCCGTTGGCTACTATGGCACGCACGAAGACGAGGTGATCACCGAAGAGCACCCGCCGGGCGACGACTTCCTGGCCGAACTGTGCGTAGAGTGGGAGGAAAGCACCGCTGCTGTAAAAGAGATGGGCGTGCGCCAGGCCATCGCGCGCACCGGGCTCGTACTCAGCACCGAGGATGGCTCGCTGCCCCGCGTGCTGCTCCCGTACAAATTATTCGTGGGCGGTCCCTTTGGCAACGGGCAGCAATGGTGGTCGTGGATCCACCTGCAGGACGAGGTGCGCGCGATGCGCTTCCTGATTGACACAGAAGCGGCGCAAGGGCCTTTCAATCTCACTGCGCCGGAACCGCTGACCAACGACCAGTTTGGGCGCACGCTGGGTCGCGTGCTGGGCCGGCCCCACTACTTTCCGGTGCCGGGCTTTCTCATGCGGGCGCTTTTCGGCGAGGTATCGATGGTCGTTCTGGAGGGTCAACGCGTGATCCCCCGGCGGCTGCAAGAGCTGGGGTTCGACTTTAACTATGAGGAACTACAGCCGGCCCTGCAGGATGTATTGGCGGACGGAGCTTAACCTTTCCGCAAGGTAACAGACAATGACTTATTTTGGCTTCCTGGCCCGTTTCCTACTTGTCCCGATCCTCCTGTTCGCCCTACTTCTGGCCATCCGCTGGCGCCGGTCGCGCCCGCAGCCCTTCTGGAGTAAGGAGCGCGCCATCTTCGTCATTCTTCTGCACGTGGCCATCGCCCTACTGTACACGACGCCCTGGGACAATTACCTCGTGGCTACCGGCGTGTGGTGGTACGACCCGGCGCTGGTCAGCGGTCTGATCATCGGTTGGGTCCCCATTGAGGAGTACACCTTCTTCTTCCTGCAGCCAATCCTCACCAGCCTTTTCCTCCTCCTGCTGTTGGGCGGGCGTGCAGGAGAACCTGGCCTTGAAGGCGGCGGAACTTCCACACGCCTCGGAGCCACAGCCATTGCCGGCGCACTCTGGCTGGCTGCCGTCGTGATCCTGCTCCTTGGCTGGCAGCCGGGCACCTACCTGGGACTGGAGCTGGGTTGGGCCCTGCCCCCGATCATGCTACAGCTCATCTTTGGCGCAGACATACTCTGGCGCTACCGTCGCCCGGTTCTGCTGAGCCTCCTGCTGCCCACGCTCTACCTGGCCGCAGCCGATGCCCTGGCCATCACTGTCGGCATCTGGACCATCGATCCCGCGCAATCGTTGCACCTGCTGCTCCTGGGCGTTCTGCCGCTGGAAGAGCTTCTCTTCTTTCTGTTGACCAACACGCTCATCGTCTTTGGCGTCACGCTATCGCTGGCGCCCGAAAGCACGCAACGGCTGCGCGACCTGCGCTCACGTGTCAGCTCAGTTCAGAGCCGGCTCGCGCGAAAAATGGCCGTCTAGAAACCGTTCATCGATCTGGGACAAGCAGCCCCTTAATCTCAGCAATGTCGGCGGCAATCTGCGCCTTCAGCGCCTCCAGCCCCGAAAACTTGCGTTCATCGCGCACGCGCGCCACGAACTCCAGATCCAGCACCTGGCCGTAGATTTCCCTGTCGAAATCCAGCAGGTGAGCTTCCACCGAAAGGGCAGCGCCATCCACCGTGGGGCGCACGCCCACGTTTGTCGCCGCTGCAAAACGCTTCTCTCCCAGCTTCGCATACGTGGCATAAACGCCATTCGCCGGCAGCAGTTGCTGCTCCCACACCGTCAGGTTCGCCGTGGGAAAGCCGATTTGCTTGCCGCGCCGGTCGCCACGATACACCTGCCCACTGACGCAAAAGGGCCGCCCCAGGCAGCCGTTGACTTCCTCAATGTTCCCTTGTGACAACGCACGTCTGATGCGGCTGCTGCTGACCCGCTCCCCCTGCCACGTCACCAGATCGTCCATAAGGCAGACGGTAAAGCCCTTTTTACGGCCCAGGCGGCCGAGGAAATCCGCGTCTCCCTCGCGCTTATAGCCCAGGCTGAAGCTGCCGCCCCACAATTGGCGCAAGTCGAGCGCCCGGCACAACTGCTCCACGAAATCGGCAGCCCGCGTGGTGCGCAGCTCCTCGTTGAACGATTGCACAATGGCCAGCTCCAATCCCTGTTGCGCCAACAGAGCCACGCGACGGTCTACCGTCGTCAGATACAGGCGCCCCGTCAGGCCCTGTATCACGGCTCGGGGATGGGGGAAAAATGTGAGCACAGCCGGCCGCGCGCCCGCGCGGCGCGCCTCGGCAACCATTGTTTGCAACAGATGCTGGTGTCCCCGGTGCACGCCGTCAAAGACGCCAATCGCTAGATAAGTCGGCCGCCGGTCTGCTACGTTGGCCAGATCGTCAACTCGCTCGAATGTTGGTGACATAGGGGTTGATTGTATCAGACAACGGTTAGTTGGTGAAGCGTCTGGTCACGTCCGGTTGTAAAAAATCTTTCGCGGTCGCCACCTGTCGCCCTCGGCCTGCAGCACGCCCACAAATCGATCCTGGTTATCATAAGCGCGCACCAGGAGAGCATCAGGCTGCGCGGCTTCTCGCGCCACTAGCTGATCTTGCGCCAGCCGCTCACCCTGCGCCAGCCGCTGGCCCTGTGCGAGTCGCAAGGCCTGCTCCTCGCTCACCACCAGACGGGGCATATGAGCCACGGCGCTATCCGGCGGCTGCAGGTGCGAGCTGATATTGTCCGGCGTTAAATCCTCCAGCGGCGCGGCGTCCTGCAGGGTAAAGGCGCCGATGGCTGTGCGTCGCAGGCCGGAGAGATAGGCGCCACAGCCCAGCGCCTGGCCCAGGTCGTGGGCCAGCGAACGAATGTAGGTGCCGGTTGAGCAGCGCACGCGCAACGTTAGCAGCGGTCGCTCCAAACTCAGAATTTCCAGCCTGTAAATCGTGACCTGACGCGCTTCCCGCTCCACCTCCTGTCCCTGACGAGCCAGCTCATACAGCCGCTTCCCCCCTTTCCTGAGGGCCGAATACATGGGGGGCACCTGCTCAATTTCGCCACGAAACTGTTCCAGCGCCTGCTCCACGCCGGCGCGCGTCACACGCACCGGCTGTTGGGCCATCACCTCTCCTTCGCCATCGTACGTGTTTGTAATCTGGCCCAGGCGCACGCGAGCCTCGTACTCTTTCGGCTGGCCCGCCACATACTCCAGCAGACGTGTGGCGCGACCAACTGCCAGAACCAGCACACCGCTGGCCAGCGGATCCAGGGTGCCGCCGTGCCCCACTCGCCGCGTGTCAGCCAGCCGCCGTACGCGGGCCACCACGTCGTGCGAAGTGAGATTGAGTGGTTTGTCCAGATTCAGGAGACCTTCAATCGTCATCGTGCTTCGGGCATTCTTCCTGCCGGCGCCGGTCAGTGCTCCGCCTTCAACAACTCGCGCTGCTGGCGGATCGCCTCTCTGCCCATGCTTACCACGAGCGACTCCGCCTCCTGCAGCGAGCCCTCCAGCGTGCATCCCGCAGCCAGCGGATGGCCGCCGCCGCCCAAATTCAGGGCCAGCTCGGCCACGTTGAATGGGGGCCGGCAGCGAAAGCCCACGTGGACTTTGTCCTCATCTTCCAGGAGCACGGCGCTCATCGCCGCTTCGCTCACGTTGGCCAGCATGTTCACCAGGCCACCGCTGCTGGTGCCCACATGGTTGATGGCGCGAAGCTCCTTGCGACTGATGGACGTCCACAGAAAACCCTCTGCTTCCAGCTTCATGTTGTCCAGGCCGATCTGCCATAACCTGAGGGTGGAGTGAGGTTTGAGCAGCAGGGCCTGCGCCGTGATCATGCCCAGGTTGGCGCCGGCTTCCATCAATGCACTGGCTGCGCTGAAGGTAGCGGCATTGACGCCGACGGTACGGAACCCCAACGTATCGGTCACGATACCCGTCAGCAGGCTTGTGGCCACTTCGTCGTCCAGGCGCACGCCAAGCTTGGGCAGAAGACCATACAGAATCTCCGTCGTCGAGTTACACTCGCTGTTCACGACGTTCACATCGCCAAAACGGGTGTTCGTCACGTGATGGTCAATGTTGACTATTGGCGGATGCGGCTCCGGCAACTGGGCAAAGGCCTGGCCCATGCGCGCCATGTCCCCGCAATCAAGAGCAATGATCAGGTCGTACGCCTCGTTGACATCGTAGCGCTTCTGTATCCTGTCTACCAGCGGCAGATAATTGAAGCGGGAGGGAGAGCCGTCATCGCAGACCATTGTCACCCGCTTGCCCAATTGTCGCGCCGCAAGCCCCATGGCGGTAAGCGAGCCGATGGCGTCGCCATCGGGGCTGATGTGAGTAATGGCCAGGATGTGCCTGGTCTCTTCCAGAAGTTGTTTAATAGCCTGAACGTTATCAGACACACCTCTCTCCTTCTGTCTTGCCGGCAGCCCAAACCGCATATACCGCACAGCGCGCCTGACGCGTACTGTGTGGTATATACGGGCCGGTTTGCCGTGGGCTATTCGTCTACTCTTCTTCGTCGGGTATATACAGTTCGTCCAGAAGCTGGTTAATGTGATCGGCGTGGGCCAGAGAGGGGTCCCAGTGGAAGTGCAGGTGAGGCACGTGTCGCAACTGCACCGCCTTACCCACCTCCCGGCGCAAGAAACCGGAAGCGTTCTCCAGACCCTGCATGACCTCCTCCTCGCGCTCGTCCTCAGCCAGGGCGTGGACGTAGATGTCCGCGTACCGTAGCTCGCGATCGATAGTTACGCGAGTCACAGTTACGCCCTGCAGGCGCGGATCCTTCATCTCCAGCAACAGTAGCTGGCTCAGCGTGGTACGAATTTGCTCTGCGGTTCGCCGTTGTCTGACCGTATCCATTACTCAGCTTCCACCTGTTCGGTAACAAAGAACTCTAAGATGTCGCCCGGCTCGAAGTCGTTGAAACCTTGAACGCTAACGCCAAACTCGAACCCGGTCTTGACCTCGCGCACGTTCTCCTGCAGGTGCTTCAAGCTGGAGACCGGCCCTGAGTGCAGCAACTGAGCGTCGCGTATAACACGCGCGTTTGCATTGCGGCGCGCCACTCCGGTGCGCATGTAGCTACCGGCGACAACACCCACGCCGCTGATCTCGAACGTCGCGCGGACTTCGGCGCGGCCGATGATCCGCTCGCGATATTCAGGCTCCAGCATACCGCGCATCGCTTTCTCTATGTCCTCCAGCAGCTTATAGATAATGCTGTACGTCCTGATCTGGATACCTTCACTCGTCGCCGCCACCTGCGCGGCGGAATCAACATCGACGTTGAAGCCAAGCACCACCGCCTCCGACGCTGCCGCCAGGTTAATATCACTCTCCGAGACATTGCCGGTACCGGAGAGCAGAATCTCCAGGTCAACTTCTTCATTCTCCCGGCTCAACTGTTCCAGAGAGGAGATAATCGGCTCCAGGGAACCCTGCACGTCGGCCTTGACTATCAGATTCAGCGTCTTGGCCTCACCCTCCTGCAACATAGAGAAGAACTCGTCCAGGCTGACGCCGCGCCGTTTACCGGCTCCGGCCTCCGGGGCCACCTCGCGATCGGCCACGACCTTGCGCGCAACCTTCTCGCTCTCCACCACTTCGAACTGCTCGCCCGCTTTGGGCATGCCGTTCAGGCCCGAAACCGATACCGGCGTCGAAGGCTCCGCCTCCTTGACGCGCTTGCCGGTGAAGTCGAACATCGAACGAATGCGGCCATAATGCTCGCCGACCAACAGCGTATCGCCCACGCGCAACGTGCCGTTCTGCACCAGCACCGTGGCCGTCACGCCGCGCCCGCGCTCCATGCGCGCTTCCAGCACCGTACCGCTGGCATCGGCGTCGGGATTGGCCCGGGGCTCAATGTCTTCGGCGACCAGCAGAATGGCCTCCAACAGATCTTCGATACCCCACTTCTCCTTCGCCGACACTTCGATGACCATCGTGTCACCCTCCCACTCGTCAGGGACCAGCCCTTCTTCGGCCAGTTGCTGCTTCACCGTAGGCGGGTTGGCGCTCGGCAAGTCGATTTTGTTCAGGGCCACAATGATCGGCACGCGCGCGGCGCGAGCGTGGTCAATCGCTTCCTTCGTCTGAGGCATCACACCGTCGTCGGCGGCGACCACCAGAATGGCGATATCGGTGGCCTGCGCGCCGCGGGCGCGCATGGCCGTAAACGCCTCGTGGCCCGGCGTGTCCAGGAAAGTAATGAGCTTGCCGTCATGGGTCGCCTGGTAGGCGGCCATGTGCTGCGTGATACCGCCCGCTTCCCCTTCCTGCACATTCGTCTCGCGAATGACGTCCAGCAGGGAAGTCTTGCCATGATCGACGTGGCCTAACATGGTTATTACCGGCGGTCTGACCTTCAAGTCCTGCGGCCGTTCGCCGGCCAGCACCTTGCGCCAGGCAGGCTGCTCGCCGACCTCTTCTTCCTCTTCTTCCACGTGAGGGAGTGCGGCCTCAAAGCCAAACTCCTCGGCCACGATGGCAGCCGTATCGAAGTCGATCTGCTGGTTGATGTTAGCCATGATACCGCTGGACATCAACTCCTTGATGACGTTAATGGGACTGACATCCATGCGCGTGGCCAGCTCGCGCACCGTGATAAATTCCGGTATCTCAATTCGATTCTTGGTTTTTGGTTCACTCATATCCGCTCTTCCTCGGTCTTAACTTTGTAGAAACAAACACGGAGAAAACAAATAATTGTCATCTCCGTGCCGGTCGGCGGCCTGCCGCAGGCTGTGCGAGTCACGCTCGCCGTCACGTGTAATAACGATTACTATCGGATAAGAAACTGCCACAACGTCCGTTGTAGCCGTTCCGTCACAAGGTCGTCTCTTACACAGCGTCCTCGACATCGGTCGCCGGTCGCTGTTCGGCCAGCGATTCTCGTTCTGCCTCTGTTATCGTCGTCTTAAGGGCTCGTTCTAGGTCGTTTCCACGCAGCGCCTTTTCCCAACAACTTGCCTGATGGCACAAATAGGCGCCACGACCGGGACGTTTGCCACTGTGATCCACCACAATCCCTTTCGCCGGGGTTCTGACAAGTCTCACCAATTGCCGCTTGTCGTCCTTTTGGCCACAGACGATACACGTTCGCTGCGGGATGTGTTTGCGTTGCTTTTGCCTCGACTTTTTCGCCATCACCAGAGCACTCAGGAAAAGGTGAGAGCGCCGCAACGCGCCGGCGCTCCACCAATAGCCGCTGCCTAGAACTCATCCTCGAGGAGATCGTCAACGTCCATATCTTCGTAATCTTCCCAATCGGGGCGACGTCGTCCGCGTTTCCGTTTGCGCTTGGTCACAACGCGACCGGCCTCTTCATCATAGACGAGTTGCCGGCCCTTGCGTTGCTCAACGCTCTCCTCGTCCTCATCTTCGTCCTCGCCGTCATCATCCCAGGAGCGGGGTCGGGAAACGACAACCACTTCTCCCTTCTTGTCCTTTTTCTTCTTTTCCTTCTCTTTCTTGCGCAGGTCGACCAGGGAAGTGGAGAGATCTTCGATATCCGGAAGTTCTTCCTCTTCTTCCTCCTTCGCTTCCTCGACCTCTTCGACGGCGGCCTCCAGAGCCTCGGCTCCAACTTCTGCCTCAGCTTCAGCAACGGCCGGCTCTTCTTCCAGCTCCGCAACCGCTTCTTCTTCGGCCTCGGCAACAGCCGGTTCTTCGATTTCCTCAGCTTCCACAACCGGGGCTTCAACCTCTTCAACGGCTTCGGCCTCAACCATCTCTACGTCATCGGAAACGGCTTCTTCCTCAGCAGCCGGCGCTTCGTCGACCTCTTCAGCCACGGCGACTTCCGGTTCTGCGGGCTCTTCCACAACCCACAGATCTTCTGTTTCGGCAATTCGCTCGTGGATGACCGCCAGCTTCTCTTCGTCGATATCTTCGATTTCCAGCAGAGCGTTTTCATCCAGCTCCAGCCGGTAAAGCACATCGCCCACCGACTGGTAACCGGCGCCCGCCAGCGCATTGTGCGTGGTAAGCGGCAGATCCAGCTCTTCCAGCTCCAACTCCCAGGCCCGTTCGGGTACCTGTTTGCGGGCCGCGGTGCGCTGTTTGCGAATCTCATCATATTCGGCAGCGCGCTCATCGATGATACGACCTTCGACGCCGGCTACAAAACGATCCAGTACCAGATAATCCTCGGCCGTAATCGGTCGATCCGCTTCTTTCTTGGCCAGAATGAGCTGTGCCTTTTCGACCAGTTCTTCGTTTTCCGCCACACTCGGATCGGCAGCCGGGTGGTCCAGGTTGTCCAGCGATTCCTGAGCCGTTTCGGTCAGGCTCTTAATGTCGATGCGCCACCCCGTCAGCTTTGCCGCCAGCCGGGCATTCTGCCCTTCGCGACCGATGGCCAACGATAGCTGGTCGTCGGGAACGATGACGATGGCCGTCTTGCCCTGGTCTGGATGGTCGTCCAGGTGCACCTGCGACACACGCGCCGGGCTCAGGGCCTTGGCGATGAACGCCTTGGGATCCGGATCCCACTCGATAACGTCGATCTTCTCGTCGTTCAGCTCGCGCACGATGCTCTGAATGCGCACGCCGCGCATTCCGACACAGGCGCCGACAGGGTCCACGCCTTCTTGCAGGGCCACTACCGCCACCTTGGAACGTGCGCCGGCTTCGCGGGCGATGCTCTTAATGTCCACCTGCCCGTTATATATTTCCGGCACCTCAAGCTCCAGCAGACGCCGCAACAGGCTGCGATGATTGCGGCTGACGACGATCTGCGGACCGCGATTCGTGCGCCGCACCTCTAAGAGGTAAACACGGATCTTGTCGTGCGGCTTATACCGTTCCGAGCGCACCTGCTGGCTGCGCGGCATGATCGCTTCCGTGCGACCCAGGCCGATGGTAATGTGCTGGCCGCCCACGCTCTGCACCGTGCCGTTGACGATCTCGCCCTCACGGTCGGAGAACTCTTCAAAGAGTTGCTCGCGCTCCGCTTCGCGCACGCGTTGCAGAATAACCTGCTTGGCCGTCTGCGCCGCAATGCGCCCGAAGTTGCGAGGGGTGCTCTCAACCATGACCGTCTCGCCCAGCTCAGCATCCTCAAAACCCTGGCGTCGCGCCTCTTCCAGCAGCACTTCTGTGCGATCGTCAATGATGGAATCGACAACTTCTTTCTCTGCGAAAATAGTCGGCTCACCGGTGTGCTGGTCGATCTCAACCCGCACTTCCTGAGTGTTGCTCACGTTCATATTCCGGCGATACGCAGACGCCAGCGCTGTTTCGAGGGCTTCGAATACGACGTCCTTGGCCAGGCCGCGCTCCTCGCAGATCTCGTTAAAAGCTAAAATGAATTCACTTCTCATCTGCTCTAGACCCTACACCTTTCATAGTCACTAATAGTAGCAGGAAAACAAAAAAGTGGGGGTTGCCCACTTTTCAACGCTCCTCCTGCAGAATTTTGGCCTGCACATTATAGCATAGCACGAACTGAATCGCAAAGCCTTTTTCATGGCTTCATTACTTATTTTACATTACAATCCCAGCCATGGATGACGTCCTCGGTAGAGCGCTGGTGGACGTGCCGATCGTGGTCATAGATACCGAAACGACCGGACTGTCGCCGGCGCTGGGCCACCGCATCATAGAGGTTGCAGCGTTGCGCCTGGAAGGGTGGCGCGAGGTGGCGCGGCTGAACCAGCTGGTGGACCCAGGGCGGCCCATCGACCCCGGCGCGTCCCGCGTCAGCGGCATCTACGACGAGGACGTTGCCGGCGCACCGCCGTTCGCGCAGGTGGCTCAGGCGCTATCTGAAATCAGCGATGGCGCCATTCTCGTGGCGCACAACGCTCCGTTCGACGCCGGCTTTCTGGCGCTGGAATATGCCCTCCTCGACGAGGACGCCGGGCCGCCGTCCAGCCCCTGGTTGTGCACGCTGCGGCTGGCGCGACGCCTCTTCTACTTCAGGCGCAACAGCCTGGGCGCCGTGGCCTACGAGCTGGGCGTGCCCACGGGTCGCGCGCACCGCGCCATGAACGACGCCAGAACCACAGCCGAAGTGCTCCGGCGCATGGAACGGCAGGTACAACGCTACCGGCTGCAGACGGTGGGCGATCTACTTCAGGCACAGGGAGGCCCTATCTACACGCCCGCGCCGCCACAACCCTCCCTGCCGCCGGCGCTTGCCGAAGCGCTGGCCCGCAATTGCCCTCTGCGCATTCGTTATAAGAGCGGGCGGCAGCAGACAGAACGGATCATCGAACCCCTTTATCCCACCGAAAGGGACGGCAAAATCTACGTCGTCGCTTACTGCCAGCTGCGCCACGCGCAACGCACCTTCCGCCTGGACCGCATCGTAAGCGCACGGCTTGTGGAACCGGGAAGGGAATGATGGACGGCAGGCATAAGACGCCCGCGCTTCTGCTCACCGCCGCTCTCTTGGGCGCCTTGCTGTTCAGCCTGCCGCTGCACGGCGATGCTCAGTCGGGCACAGTCACCCCCTCGCCCACCACCGCGCCTGCCGCTTACCTGCCGATGCTCCTCAATCCCCTCCCATCGCCCACGGCAACGACCACGCCGACGCCCACGGCGACGCCTCTTGCGCCTTCCTGGTTGCGCTACGTCAACCAGTTCCGGGATGCGGCGCAACTCGCCCACCTGACAGAAAACGCCGCCTGGAGCCAGGGTACATGGTTACACAGCCGGTACATGGTGATGGAAGACCACGCCAGCCACAGCGAGAGCCCTAGCAGTCCCTGGTACAGTGAAGAAGGGGATACGGCCGGGCGCAACGGCAACATCTTCGTCAGCGGCTGGACCAGCGCCGTGGATGAATACGCCATCGACTTCTGGATGTCGGGCCCCTTCCACGCCGTAGCCATATTGGATCCCCAGCTCTACGAAACGGCGTTTGGCAGCTATCGGGAGGCGACCGGGTATTGGCACATGGGCGCTACCCTGGATTGGGCGCGCGGTCTGGGCCCGCTGCCGTCAGAGATCACCTTCCCCATCTTCTTCCCGGCCAACGATGGCCAGACGTGGCTGACGCGCCACCCGGGTTACGAATTCCCCGATCCCCTGACAAGTTGCCCCGGCTACACCGCCCCCAGCGGCCCGCCGCTAATCGTACAGTTGGGCAGCGGCGCACTTACTCCGCAGGTCACGGCGCATAGCTTCGCCCTGGAAGGCGGCGGCGACCTGGAACATTGTGTCTTCGATGAGACCACTTACGTTAATCCCAGCCCCACCATGCAAAACTCCGGCCGGCGCATCCTGAACAGCCGCGACGCGGTCGTGCTCATGCCGCGCGCGCCCCTGCAGGTGGGCAACAGCTACGTCGCCAGCATCACCGACAGCGGGACCACCCACACCTGGCGTTTCACCGTGGTCTCACCGCCGCGCCCCGCTTACAGCGTACCCCAAGGCATGGACCATGTCCTGATGCCTTGAAAAAGCCTTCCGGTATTCTTTTACCTGTCCCTGTCGCGCATAAAATAATACAGGAGGCCCGAAAGCAAGCCGGTGGCTGCCGCCAGCGTCAGTTGCAAATGCGTCACCTTACGCTCCAGCCGGTCCAGCCGGCGCGTCATCTCGCGATCCGGCGCGGCCTGTACGCGCAGGCGGCCTTGCTCCGCCGCGCTCATCACCCGCTCCATCTGGAAGGGCAAATTGACCAGCGGCTTGAGCGTGTCTACCAGAACGTCCCAGCCGATCTGGCGACCTTCCTGCCGCCGCAGCAGCGACTGCCCATATTTTTCAACCTGGTACCAGGGGTTTAGTTCCGGATCCAGGGTCGACGACAGGCCGGACAATATGCCCATCGCGCGTCCCAAATAAACAAAATCCTGCGGCACCTGGAAGGGAAAATCGAACAAGATGTCCCGGAATTCTTTGGTCAGTTCCTGGACCTCCTGCGGATCGGGTCGCGCCAACTCTAGCAGATTGCGCCCCCATAGCTCGTCCAGCAAGACATCCAGCGCTTCAACAATGCGCTCCAGGTCCGCCGCGGGCAGGAAGAAGCCCAGATCGCGAAACGCATCGGTCAGGACCCGTGCATCGCGCTGCGTCACGCCCAGCAGCACCTTACGCAGGTTCTGGCCCATCAGCGACTCAATGCGCCCCACCATTCCAAAATCCACAAAAATCAGGCAGAAAGGCTGTGACGTAGCCTCGTCCACGCCGGGAAGCGCATCGCACGGCTTTATGAACAGGTTACCCGGATGGGGATCGGCGTGAAAGAATCCCTCTTCAAAAATCTGTAAGAAATAAGTGTCCAGCAGGCGGGCGGCTACCTCGCGCCGGCTGATACCCGCGTCCTCAATGCCCTCCAGGTCGATGATCTTGATCGCCTCCACGTCTTCCATCACCAGCACGCGGTCCGTCGAGTGGCGTCGATAAACAAAAGGTATGTCGACGTCCTCGGTGTCGGCAAACATCTCTGCAAAGCGCTCGGCGTTGTCTGCCTCCTGGCGGTAATCCAGCTCCTCCCACAAAGTGCGAGCGAATTCGTCCAGCAGCGCCGGCATGTCTGCACGCCGCCGGATCGGTGGATAGCGCATCATCCAGCGCGCCACCACGCGCAGGGCAGCCAGGTCGGTCTGCACCAGTCGCTCGATTCCCGGGCGCTGCACCTTAACGACCACAGAAAGGCCGTGCTCTGCTCCCTCTCCGTCACTCGTCCGCGGACGCAAGTAAGCCCGGTGCACCTGCCCCAACGACGCCGCAGCCACCGGCTCCGTTTCAATCTCGCTGAACCGCTGCTCCAGATCGCCCAACTCCTCAGCCATCACAGCCAGAATGTCTTCCGACCTCTCCGGCGGCACTTCATCCTGCAGGCCGCGCAGCTCCTCGGTGACTTCCGGCGGCAGGACGTCGACGCGCGCGCTGAGAAACTGGCCCAGTTTGATCAGCACGCCGCCCATATCCACGGCCAGCTGCCTGAACCGCCGCGAGAGGGTGCGCCAGCGCTCGGAACGCGAAGCCAGGACGCGCCCGGGTACCACGCGTCTGAGCAAGATGTCCCACCATACCAGGTGGAGGATGACGCCTGCAAAAAAAGTCGTGATGCGCCGGTAGCGCGTTCGATCAATCGGCGTGGCCGGGTGCGCCACGCCGCTTTGTGGGTGAAGGCTCATGGTAATCGCACAAATAAAAAAAGGCTTCGCCCTTGAAAATGCGAAGCCTCTTATGCCCCATAGGGGACTCGAACCCCTGTTTCGGCCTTGAGAGGGCCGCGTCCTGGGCCGCTAGACGAATGGGGCCAATAGCAACGCTGGATTCTATCAGATTCACTTTGCAGTGTCAAACCTGCTGAAGTGGGCCTCCACGCAGGTAAAGAACTCTTTTGTGAAGCGTGAAACGAAAAGGCGCACCATATTAGCCAGCATAGAATTACGGTCAAAGAGGGGCGGCATGCGCACCTCCACTTCCCAGGAAAGTTCTGTGCTGTCGTCCTCCTGGGCCGCCAGTGCCACACTCCCCATCCCCTCAATCTCATAGTCTGATACAGTCGTCAGGACGCGCAACTTGCCCTGCTCCGGCGCGCAACGTTCCATCCACTCCACGCGCGCCGGCAGGCGCACCGTTGTGGGGCCAAGGGAAAGGCGAGTAACGCCGGACACGACACGCCCGCCTTCAGAGATCTCAACCTGCTCCAGACCCGGGATGCAGTGCTCCATGGTGTGCGGATCTTGCAAATAGGCCCACACCTCGTCACGACGAGCGCTCAGTTGAACAACGTTCGCAAATTGCATAATCACACAGGGCCGCTGTGTTGGGCCACCACTATCCAGACCGGCTCTGGCTGTCGGCCAGCAGGCGGTCTAGCTTTTCCTCCAATAGCTCAAGCTGCCCTTCCAGCCGATGCAACTCATCACGCGAGGGCACGCCGCTCGCCGCAAGCAGTTTGCGCACGTACTCCACGGGATCTTCGCGCGGCGGCCATGGCCCCCCCTCATCCTCGTCGCGCTCCACAGCCAACAGGCTATCACGCAGACGCAAGCCTTCCTGCTCATCCAGATCGCCACGCTGAATCAGAGCGCGCACACGCCGCTCAATCTCGTCATCTACGTGCCGCAAGAGGTCCAGCGGGGAGGCCAGCCTTCGTCGCAGGGTGCTCAGGCGGTCGCCGCCGGCCTGTATCAGCCCGGTCAGCACCGGTCGCGGCAGAAATCCGGCATGCTTTTTCTCCTGCTCAAAAATGATCTGGGTCAGGGTAACTGCCGTCAGATCCTCGCCGCTGCTGTGGTCGATAACCTGCACCTCATCTCCGGCGCGAATCAGCTCCGCAATCCCGTCGAGTGTGACATACGCCTTCTCTGCGGTATCGTACAGCTTCCGATTCGGGTAGCGCTTGATCAGCCGCACCTGCTCCTCCTCTGCTGCACTGCGTCATATAGCATAGAAAAATTATAAGTCTGCTGGAGAAGGGGTGTCAAATAGGGACGCCTGTGGTTCAATCCTCAGCGATAGCGCCGTCGCACCAGGACGAGGGCCAGGCCGAACAGGCCAATGGTGAGGATGGGTACCGCGCAAAGAAATCCGCGCCCCGCAGGCGTTTCGCGTCTGTCCGTGTTTCCGGGAGCCGCGGGCCGAGCCGTGGCTTCATCTTCGACGGTGGGACTGACGATGGCCACAGCCGTCTCGCCGGGCGGCGCTGTCTCCGCTGCCGTCACCGTGGGCGGCGCGGTCGTCGTTGCCGTTGCGACCGTCGCCGTGGCCGGCGGCGCCGTGACCGTGTTGGCTGCCACCGGCGTTTCGCTGGGCGGCGCGCCCGGCGTTTCCGTCGCTGTAGGAGCCGGCGCCGTGGGCTCCAGTGGCTGAGTGGCGTTTTCTCCGGCCCCGGGCGTGTCCGTTGGCGCCGGCCTCGTCGGCGTCACCGCAGCGGTACTGGCAATCGTCGTCGCGGGCGCTGCGGTGGGCTGCTCGGCGGTAGTCGTCTCCGTCATAACCACCGTAGGCGTGACGGTCGCCGTCGTAGCGGCAGCCACCGTGTCAGTGGCTTCGGGCGTAACCGTCGGAGGCTCTACCGTCGGCGTAGACGTGGACGTGGGGGTTGGCGTGGGTGTGGGCGTCGCCGGCGTGATCGCCTGCAGCGACGCGCTGTCGATAAAGACGTTGTTGTGTTTGTTCGCAAACTCCGGTCGCGAGCGCACAAAGAGGGTGATGCTCGAATTGCGCGCTATCGCTTCAACCGTCAGCTGGCTCCAGCCGTCGATGACCTCGTGCATCCCCGCTTCGAAGGACCAGATGATATCTGCGGAAAACGGATCCACGTTGCCATGCGGGTCGATCCCGATCTGCAGATGAGGGTTCGCCGGGTTGCTGGAAACGTCAGCCGGATCATCCTGATCTGACGACCAGACCCTGGCCCATAGCGAGAAGCGATACGCCTGTTGCGGGGTAACCTCCGGCGCCTGCTGATAGACGCCGGCATAGTAGGCGCTATGTAATTTGAACCATTGCTGGGCGCTCTCTCCGCTGTGAACGCGGTTAGGCTCCTCTGCACCGCTCACCTGCCGGTACTCAGGGCGCGTGAAAGGCGGTTCGTGATCGGGATTGTCAATCCACCACGGCATCCAGCCCGTGCCCACCTGCAGGCTGTTATTGCCATTCCACAGGTAGAAGCCATCCTCAAATCCAGGATTCTCCAGTAGCTCTGGCTCGGCGTCCTGCTGTGGCGCGCCGGCCTGCACCGGCAACACCGCCAGGACAGGGAACAGCAAGAGCCCCGCCGCCAGCCCCAGCAGGAGGAACCATAATCTCCGCAGGCGCTGCAGCGGGCGCGTCGCTCGCCCAATCACCGTCGCCAAACCACGAAAATTCACGCTGCTATTCTTCTATCGCTGCGTCGTCGCTCTCTGCTGGTTCACCATCGCCGGCAACCGTCTCGGCCAGCCGGCGTGGCTCCTCGCCGCTGTGTTCAATCGCTCCCACGCCCAATGGCTGCCATTTCTGGGCCTGTTCTCCGCTGCGCAGCCGGTGTTCAGCGCCGCCGCGGGCGTGGACTTCCTCAAAGCCCTGCGGCTCGATAAACATCCGCTGGCCCTCCAGGAGCCCGAAGACGCCTTCCTGCCCCGGTTCGGGCCGCTTCGCCACCTGGCTTTCCAGCCGTTCGATCTCGTGCGGGTCGTAATCCTCGGGTTCGGCGTACGTCGTAATGAAGCCTTCGAAGTTGCGCAACACAACTTTATCCGGCGATTGAGCCAGGACATAGTTGGGGGCAACCGGTATCTTTCCCCCGCCGCCGGGCGCGTCCACCACAAAGGTGGGCACCGCGTACCCCGACGTATGGCCCCGCAACCCTTCCATGATTTCCATACCCTTGCTGACGCTGGTGCGAAAATGGCCCGAACCCGCCACAAGGTCACACTGGTACAGGTAATAGGGACGCACGCGGATCTTCACCAGATCGTGTACCAGCTGGCGCTGAATGTGTACCGAATCGTTCACACCGGCGAGCAACACGCTCTGGTTCCCCAGCGGCACGCCTGCCCGCGACAGCCGGTCACAGGCGTTGGCCAACTCCGGCGTGATCTCTTTGGGATGGTTGACGTGAATATTCAACCACAGCGGATGGTACTGGCTGACCATGTCGCAAAATTCCTGGTTGACGCGCATGGGCAGAAAGACAGGCACGCGCGAACCGATGCGGATGATCTCAATGTGCGGGATGGCGCGCAGACGGGCCAGTATCATGTCCAACAGGCGCGGAGCCAGCACCATAGGATCGCCGCCGGAAAGCAGAACGTCGCGAATCTGGGGCGTGTTCTCAATGTATTCGATCTGGGCGTCGAACTCCTGGCGGCTGAACGTCTGTGTGGGATCACCCACGATGCGGCTGCGCGTGCAATAACGACAGTAACTCGCACATTGAGTGGTGACCAACATCAGCACGCGATCGGGATAGCGGTGGACCAGACCGGGAACGGGCGAATGTTTGTCCTCCGCCAACGAATCGGCCATCATCGCCTGAAACGGCACCATCTCGCGCGCGGTGGGGATTACCTGCTTGCGCACCGGACATTGCGGATCCTCAGGATCAATGAGGCTGGCAAAGTAAGGGGTAATGTCTACCCTGAAGAGGCCCGAGGTAGCCAACGCCTTCTCTTCGGACGCTGTGAGGTTGATCACCCGCTTCAGCTCTTCAAGATCGTTGAGACGATTGGCCATCTGCCAGCGCCAATCCATCCATTTTTCATCCGGCACATCGTGCCAGGAAGGTGCGCGGGTATGAACCGCTTCTGTCATTGGCGTCGCCGCCCGTTTCTCGCTCATTGGCCAACTCTCCTTAAGGGCAGTGGAAATCACCATTAATCGGCGGATTTCTCCCTGCACATCCGGGGGATTTTACGAATTTCCACCCGTTTCGACAATGGCAGACCCCCTTTGCTGAGTAATTGGTGAAAAAATGAACGGGGGCCTCGACCCGTGATTGACTCTTACGGCGGCGCGATTCCGAAGAGCACTTCGGCTACCTCGTCCGGCTCCGCTTCATCGCCCAGAAATGCGGTGACCACCGCTTCCGCTTCCAGGCCCGGCGGGATCAGGACTTCGGCGCGCCAGTAGCCAAAGTAGTCGGCCTGCGCCTCCGCCTCGCCCACCACCTGTCCATTATCCAGAGTCACGCTGAGGGTCACTGTGCGTCCCGGCGCGTTATAGGCTACGCCGTTGATCAACAGACTTTCCCCGGCAGGCACGCGACGCCCGTCGCGGGGATTGGCGATCAGCAAGCCATGAGCGGCGGGATCGTCCTGGTGCAGCACCGTAATAGGCGCCTGCGCCGCGCGCCATTCATCCTCTCCGGGCTGGCCGACCCAGGCCACGGCGCAGGCCGGTCCGGATATATCCCGCGGCAGAACCACAAAGCCCTGCCAGGTGCTACTCGTGGCCAGCTGGAAGGAGACGTCGGCCACACTCTCCTGGCACTCGTCCATGAACACCGCTGCCTGCAACATCCCGCCGCCGGCGCGCCACAACTGACCGTCGATAAACAGGTTGTGACCGGCAACAGCCACGGTGTTAGCCGTAGGGCGAAACAGGGTGACGTAGCTGCTGCTGTGCTGGCGGTCTGCTGCCAGCTCCACGGCCACGCTGCTACGCGACTGTTCCGCGCCGCCGGCGTCCACAATCACCGCGTGCAGGGCGGCCAGGCCCGTGACCTGCTCGGGCGCGGGCAACGTCGCCTGCCAGGCCGACCCCTCAATTTCTGCCTCCGCCTCCGACAGGGACCAACCGGTGGCGCTCGTCAGCCCCACTCTGATGCTCATCCCAGGGGATACCTGGGCAAAACCGGTCACCGTGATGGGCACGCCAAGCGTAAAGCGCTGCCCCTCCTCCGGCTGGTTAATATCAATAATGGGCCCGATGACGGGCGTTGGCGTTCCCGTTGCCGAGCGCGTGGGGACCACGGCTGTGGGCGTCGCTTCCGCCGTCGCTGTGCTCAGATCCTGGGTCGGCGGCAGGGCGTTCGGCGTGTTTGTGGGAGGCAACACGCCGGTTGCGTCCCCGGCAGGTAGCTCAGCCGTCGGCGCCGCCGTGGGCACGACAGGTCCCGGGCGACAGCTTGTCAGAACCATGATCAACGTCAGCAATAGAAATCGGAGCGACCGTGGCAGACGGTACATGAAAGTCCCCTTTATTTCCTCAACAAGCTCTAACACTCGACGCCTCTTCAGAGAAAGCGCCACAGGAGCCGGCAATGCGACACACCGGCCCAGACTCACGTTATTATAACCAAACTTGCTTTTTTAGGACGTTTCGTTTTAATCGGTTGCGTTCAGACCGGAGGGCGGCAAGTGTCCGCGGCAGCCATGCCGCCTCACCTCTCGCCCCGGCGCGGATGCGCCTCATACAGATACGAACGACAATTAGCCGCATGCTCACACTGGCAACATTTCTGATTCTGCTCCTGGCGGGCAGCGCCGTGACCGTGGCCCTCACAATGGCCCGGCCGCGCCACGCCCTGCCGGGAGCCGTGGTCGCGCTGGCAATCACGACCCTGCTCTGGCTCCTGGCGCTGGGGCAGATACCCCAGTCTTACACGGCGAGCGCCTCCCTCGTCCCCGCCGCCGGTTTCACCTGGACCTGGCACGTTGGGCGTCCGTTATGGATGCTCAGCCTGGCCCTCTTTCTGCTGCAACTGGGCGCCCTGCTCTATCTGAACGCCCCGGCTGCCATGGAGCAGCGGGCAAGACAGGCGCGCATCGTCGTTTTGCTGGGCGCCGCAGCCCACCTGGCCTTCTGGTCCTCGTCGCTGCCGGCGCTTGTGGCAAGCTGGAGCCTGTTGGCTCTGCTGTGGGGCATGGGCCGCTGGGAATACGCCGGGGAGAGATTCAACATCGAGCGGGCCGTTGGTCGCACCGGGCTCAGCCTGGGCGCCATCTTCCTGCTGTGGTTGGGGGCAGCCATCATTCCCGGCCCAGACCAGACCGCCGACGCCGGCATCTGGCCCACGTTGACGACGACGCTCGCGCTGCTGGCCATCGTCGTTCAGCTGGCGCTAGCGCCCCTGGCCTTACGGCAGATTCGCTCGCGCCACCGCCAATCGAACCTGCCTCTCTTGCTGTCCATCCTCCCCGGCGCCGCCGGCGCAGCGCTGCTACTGCGACTGGAAGCCGTCAGCGATATAGGATTGGCCTTTGCCCTGCCCCTGACGCTCGCCGGTCTTTTCGCCCTGTTGTGGGCCGGACGCCTGGCCTGGTCGGCCGCCGGCGGGCAGGAGCCTCTGGCGCCCGCGCTGATCGTGGCCCAGACCGGTCTCGTTCTGCTCGCCGGTGTGTGGACCACGCCCCAGGCCGCGGTTGCCGAGGCCCGCGTCCTGCTGCTGGGCGGCGGCCTGCTGGCGCTGGTTTCCCCCACGTTGGCCAGAGACGACGACGAGGTCAACATCAGCCACCGCGTGGCCGTCGCGGCCCGGCTCCTGGCGCTCGCCGCCCTGCTGGGATTGCCGCTGACCGCCGGTTTTCAGGGTCGCGCGGCTCTCTATAGCGTATGGGTCGACGAGGGACGCTGGCTATTGATCGCGGTCACGGCTTTACTGCACCTGCCCCTCGCGGCGGCCGGTCTGGTTGTTGCGCGCCAGAGCCTGCAATCCGTGTCGCTCAGCGAGCGACTTGAACGTCGCCATTTGCCGCGCGTGGCCGGTCTGATATTACCGGCTGCCGGCCTACTGGGCGTGGCTGCCCTGACGGAAGCGAGCATCCCCGCCTGGCTTGCCGTGCTGGCGCCTGTGGCGCTGGCCTGGCCGCTGGCGCGTTTCCTCCCCGAAGCGGAAGAGGTCGAGCGTACCATGCGACAGGCTTTTCAACTGCAACTGCCGTCCGGCGCCCTCGTGCGCCGGGTAGGGCGCGGGGCGGGCCTCGCCCTGCGTGAAGCGGCGCTCATTCTGGAAGGAGAAAGCGGGCTGTTGTGGTTGTTGCTCTTCCTGGTTATCCTGTGGCTGGCGCGGTAGCCGCCAATGGAGCGCGAGAGCCGGACATCGCTCAGCGCGTGTGTAGATTAAAGGAACGCTATGTTTCAGTTTCCCACAATATTTGATTGGATAGAACGCCTGGCGTGGTTACGCGGCCTGCCCGCGGCGTACCTGGTCTTACTCACGGCGTTTCTCATCGTCGTCGTCTGGGACTGGCGCGTGACCGTGTTGGCCCTCGCCGTGCAATATCTGGCCGCCGGGCTCCTCTTTGTGGATGTACTCGATCCTCGCCTGGCGGTGGTCAAACTGCTCGTAGGCTGGTTCATCTGCCTCATGCTCTACTTCACGGCGCGACAGGTAAATTGGGGCCGGCTTCCCGAGGACCTGACGCCTGACGAAGCAGCGCTGCTGCGTCCGCAGGACCCCCAGGTGCACATCGGCCGCTTTCAACTATCTCGCAGCGCGCTCGTGCGCCTGGCGTTGGCCCTGGCGGCGGCGGGGGCGATTCTGTTCCTGGGGCAACGCGCCGCCTACCAGTTACCGGCCGTCTCTGGGCCCCTGAACCTCGCCATCTACGCCCTGGGGGGCATGGGGCTCCTCGGGCTCAGCCAGACGACGGAGCCGCTGAAGGCGGGCGCCGGCCTGTTGACCTTTATGACCGGCTTCGAGCTGTTTTACAACACGCTGGAGCAGTCGGCGTCCATGCTCGTCTTTCTGGCCGCCGGCAACCTGGTGCTGACGCTGGCCATTGCCTATCTGACCCAGATGCGCCACACACCGCCAGCGGTTCCCACACCTGTTCCCCCAGAAGAACAACCGGCAGTGGAGAGCGCCGCCACAGAGTCCGATGGTAGCTCAAGTTCTACCAAAACAGACGCCAGAGGAGCACTTAATTGATGCCCGGCCCGCTCCTGCCCATCCTGGGCCCATTGCTGCCCGCACTCCTCATTTTTCTCGGCCTCAGGCGCTGGCCCATCGCCGCCGGGATCAGCGGCTTCCTCTCCACCCTGTTGTTGCGCTTCATATTGGCCGCCGTCCCGCTCGACGGGTCACCTGGCGCGGGCAGCGAGCACCTGTTCGCGGGCAACGAATTCCATTTCCTGGGCCGCGCCCTGCTGCTCACAGAGCCGTTGCACAGCATCATGCTCCTCATTTTCACGGGCGCCGCGCTCCTCTTCCTCCTCTCGGCGCTCTGGCCGCAGGGGCCTGACTTTGTACCCGCGGGTCTGGCGGCGCTCTCACCGCTCTCTTTCGCCCTGCAGGTCGAACCATTCACCTTTGGCGCCCTGGGTTTCCTTTTCACCGCAGCGCTGGTCGCGCCCATGATACAGAGCGGGCGAGCAATGGTTACACATACGGCCTTCCGCTATCTGTCCATGCTGGCGCTCTCCGTGCCGCCACTGCTCGTCGCCGGCTGGATGCTCGACTCCCAACAACTAGCGCTTGTGGGCGCCGTGCGCCAGCTGCTGGCATTGGGCCTGCTGCTCTTGCTGGCCGGGTTCCCCTTCCACCTCTGGATCCGACCCCTGCTGGCTGAGGCGCGCCCGCTGGTCGCCGTTTACGTTCTGGCCCTGCTGCACCTGGCCGTCGTCACCTTCGGTTGGCAGTTACTGGCTCGCTACCCCACCATCGAGCAGGGCGGGCAATTCAACGCCTTGCTGGTTTGGAGCGGCGGCGCGTCGGCGTTGCTGGCAGCGTTCCTGGCGCTGGGCTCGTTGCGCCCACGACGGCTGCTGGCCTACCTGATCCTGGCCGACGTGGGCGCCGCCATCCTCGCCTTCAGCGCCGGCACACCGGGCGTCGGGGCCACGACCGCCATCCTCGTGGCCCGCTTTGCCAGCCTGACCGTGGCCTGCGCAGGGGTGATGCTGTGGCAGCCGGCGGCCACGCTGCCCAAAGGGATCCTGTCCTCTGTGAATCGTCCGCGCTGGGGCCGCGCGATCTTCCTCTTCGGCGCCCTCTCGCTGGCGGGGGCGCCGCTAACGCTGGGATTCGCCGGTCGTTGGGCCGCAGTCAGCGTCAGCGGAGAGCGCTCCTTCGTGCTGGGCCTGGTGCTGATAGTGGCAACCGCCGGCGCGATCATGGCCGTCATCCGCGCCGCGCTATCCGGCTACGCCGAAGCCGAGCCCAACACCCAGGAGCCACACCCGCTTTTCGGCTGAGTCCGTGACCGGCGCCCACTTCGTTTCGAATCTAACTCCGGCCGCGACAGTACTCTATTCCGGTTGCTAAAGATAGTCCCATTGGCTAGACTATCGTGTGACCTGTGCTGAGGCGCCTGATGCCACGGCGCCTGTCATTGTCTGTTACTGGTAAGGAGGTATCTCTTGGGCATGAGTGAGCAATGGTACGTTCTCAACATCAAACCACACAAGGAACGAACGGTTTACAATCTACTGCGATCGCGAAATTTCGATGTGTATTTTCCCAGGTACCGCGTCGATCCGGTAAATCCACGCGCATCAAAAATCAGGCCCTATTTTCCCGGATATATGTTCGTCAACATCGACCTTGATGATGAAGGCGATAACGCCCTGCGCTGGACGCCGGGCACGAGGGGGCTGGTCCGTTTTGGCAATGAACCGGCCATGGTGCCCGACCACCTCATTCATGAATTGAAAAAGCGACTCTCGCTAATGGAAACGATGAAAGAGCGCCAGAATCGCCTGGAACGGGGCGACCGCGTGCGCATCGTCAACGGCCCATTCGCGGGTTACGAAGCGATCTTCGACACACGTCTGTCGGGTAAGGACCGCGTGCAGGTCTTACTGGCCTTTCTTCACAGCCGGCCCCAGCGGCTTAATCTGAGCGTGAACGATCTGGAGAAAATTAGCTGACTCGCGGCGGAGCGGCGGGACCCAATAAGAGGAAACAATGGACAACAATACAGACTTGAAACAGCAACTTCTGGCGCGTATCGAAAGCCGCGAGGCGCGCGTGGGCATCGTGGGGCTGGGCTATGTGGGGCTGCCACTGGCTGTGGCCTTCGCCCAGGCCGGCTTCCAAGTCATTGGCGTGGACGTCGATGAACGCAAAGTAGAACTTCTGAACCAGGGCGTCAGCTACGTCGAGGACGTGTCTGAGGCCGACCTGCGCCCCCTGGTGGAGGAAGGCTTACTCCGGGCCAGCAGCAGCTATGAAGTGTTGACAGACGTGGATAGTATCTCCATCTGTGTGCCCACCCCGCTGCGCAAATCGAAGGACCCCGACATTTCCTACATCATGCACGCAGCCGACTGCATCGCCGAGTACGACGGAAGCGGTAAGTTGATCGTGCTGGAGAGCACCACCTATCCGGGTACAACAGAAGAAGTTATTCTGCCGCGGCTGACCAGCAACGGCGACGTCGTCGGCGAGAACTGCTTCCTGGCCTTTTCACCGGAGCGTATCGATCCCGGTCGCACCGATTACACCGTGTACACCACGCCCAAGGTCATCGGCGGCATGACGCCCAACTGCCTCGAAGTGGCCATGGCCCTTTACGGGACCATCGTGGAAAAACCTGTGCCCGTGTCCAGCCCGGCTGCCGCCGAAATGGTCAAGTTGCTGGAGAACACCTTCCGCGCCGTGAACATCGGTCTGGTAAACGAAGTAGCCCTCATGTGCGACAAGTTAGGCCTCAACGTGTGGGAGATTGTGGACGCCGCGGCGACCAAGCCGTACGGCTTCATGCCCTTCCTGCCGGGCCCCGGCCTGGGCGGGCACTGCATCCCTGTGGACCCGCACTATCTGAGCTGGAAGTTGCGCACCCTGAATTACACGGCGCGGTTTATCGAGCTGGCCGATGACGTCAACCGCCACATGCCCGACTACGTGGTGAGCAAAGTGGGCGAGGCGCTGAACGTCGACCGCAAGGCGATCAACGGCAGCAAGATCCTCGTCCTGGGCGTAGCCTACAAGCCTAACGTGAGCGACGTGCGCGAGAGCCCGGCCATCGACGTTATCCTGTTGCTGGAGGAACGGGGCGCCGAGGTCTCCTACCATGATCCCTACGTGCCCGACCTGGCGCATGAAGATCTGTCGCTGCAATCGGTCACGCTCGATGACGACGCGCTGGCCCAGGCCGACTGCGTCGTGGTCGTCACCCACCACGACTCCTACGACTGGCAGCATGTGGCCGACCTGGCGCAACTGGTTGTGGACACGCGCAACGCGCTGGGCGAGACGCGCCCGAGCAAAGCGCGCATCGTTCGCATCTAAGCAGGACCAAAAAAGTATCCCGGTGGCTCGGGCCGTGTCTCCTGACCGTGCCCGCCAGGCAGCGCATCGTTCGCATCCAGGGCGCTAACGGGCCAGCAGCGGCCCATTCTCTGATCGTCCAACCGCACAAATCGCATCCAGCGGAACCTTCCGCGGTCTCCTCGCGTCTTAAGGGTAGACACCGATTGCCTATCCGGCGCTCGTTAAGAGGAGGTTCGCCATGAAGAAGAGAATTGCCCTGCTTCCGCTGTCCCTTATTTTGTTGCTCGTGCTGGCCCTGCCCGTCGCTGCCCAGGGCCCCACGACGGAGCCCAACCCGATAACACCCCCGCCACTGCCCCCCATCTGGAACGAGACTGAGTTGAAAATTGAGTATCAGCGCGTAGACGTGACTATCGAAGACCAGCTGGCAACCACGCGCATTGACCAGCTCTTCGTCAATGAGAACGAGTGGATGGCAGAAGGGTCCTATCTATTCCCCCTGCCCCCCGAGGCAACCGTCAGCGAGCTGACGATGTGGGTGGACGGGCAGCCAATTGAGGCCCGCATCCTGTCCGCCGGCGAGGCGCGCGAGATTTACGACGACATCGTGCGCCAGATGCGCGATCCCGCCCTGCTGGAATACGTAGGCAGCGGGGCCATTCAGGCCAACGTCTTCCCTATTCCGCCAAACGGCGAGCGTCGCATCGAGATCGAGTACACACACCTGTTGCCCACCGACAACGGATTGATCCACTACGCTTACCCGCAGGCCACGACGCTGTATACCAACTTGCCATTAGAACAACAAAGCATTCGCGTGCAGGTGAACTCCAGCGAAGCGATCCGCGCCATCTACTCGCCCAGCCACGCCGTCGCCATTGAGCGCGACGGGGAGTTCCGGGCCACCGTGGGCTATGAAGACAACGCCGTCACTCCCGACCAGGATTTCGAGCTGTACTATTCGGTCTCGCCGGAAGCGATCGGCCTCAACCTGTTGACCTATAAGGAAGCGGGCGAAGACGGGTACTTCATGATGCTGCTGGCCCCTGCCGTCAGCGTGGATACGGAGGAGATCGTGGCCCGCGACGTGATTATCGTGTTGGACACCTCCGGCAGCATGGAGGGCCAGAAACTGGCCCAGGCCAAAAACGCCGCGCATTACGTCGTCGAACACCTCAACCCCGAGGATCGCTTTAACATTATCAGCTTCAGCACCGGCGTGCGCAGCTACGCCCCGCAACTGGTTCCCGCGTCCGAGGCGGGTGACGTCGCGTCCTTCATCGACAATCTGCAGGCGCTGGGCGGCACCAACATCAGCCTGGCGCTGCTGGACGCCATGCAGCAGGCGGACGCCGAACGCCCGCTGACCGTTCTCTTTCTCACCGACGGCCTGGCGACCGAAGGCATCGTGGAGACGCCGCGCCTGCTGGACGCCGTGGCCCAGGCCGCGCCGCCGAGCGCGCGCCTCTTCGCCTTTGGCGTGGGGCACGATGTGGACACGCTGTTGCTGGACAGCCTGACCGAGGCGCACCGCGGGACGACGACCTACGTGCGCCCGGGTCAGGCCATCGACGAAGCGGTCAGCGCCTTCTATGCTCGCGTAAGCACGCCCGTCCTGGCCGACGTGCAGGTGGAAGTCGAAGGCGTAATGGTGGAGCAACTCTATCCCACCGAGCTACCAGACCTGTTCGCAGGTTCGCAACTGGTTCTGGCGGGACGCTACCGTGAAGGGTCGCTGTCCGGCGGCGCTGCTACGATCACGGTCACCGGCCAGGTCAACGGCAGGCCACAGACGTTTGTCTACGAAGGCAACCACTTCCGCCAGTCGGGCGGCGAGGCCTTCATCCCTCGCCTGTGGGCCACGCGCGCCATCGGGCACCTGCTGAAGGAGATCCGGCTGCATGGCGAAAATGAAGAGCTGGTGCAGAGCGTAGTTAATCTCAGCCTACGCTACGGCATCATCACGCCGTACACCAGCTTTCTCATTGAAGAGGATGACATCTTCAGCCAGAGCGGGCGACAGGTGATCATGGAGGAAGCAATGGAGGTCGCCGCCGCTCCCGCCGTCGTCAGCGGCGCCGATGCTGTGGCAGGCGCAGCCGCCGAAGCCGAAATGGAAGCCGCCGAAGCGCCTCTGGCGATCCCTTCAGCAACGCCCGGCGGCGACGAGGCTGCAGGCGACGCGTCCGGCGCCGCCATGCGCGCGGTCGGCAGCAAGACGTTCGTGCTGCGCGACGGCGTGTGGATCGACACGACCTTCGACGCGGAGACCCACGAGCCGCAGCAGGTTGGCTTTGCCGGCGAGGCTTACTTCGAGTTGCTGGGCGTCGCGCCTCAACTCGGCCAATACCTGGCCCTGGGCCCACGCGTCATCGTGGTTCACGAAGGTCTGGCGTACGAGACTGTCGAGGGTCCTGGAGACAGTGCGGTAATGCTGCCCGCCGCGCAGAGCACGCCGGCGCGAGACGAAACTAGAGAGAGCCCGACGGACGCGGCCCCGCCACGCTCCGATGAACGAGCGCAACGAGCGGCGCTGCCCTGCGCCTCCGCGCTCATTCTGCCGCTGCTGGCGGCGCTTTTTACCACCAGGTCTCGAAGGAGTGCAGCGTGCGCCCAATCTCAGAACCGTCCGCGGCGTAAGCGATGACGATCAGAGGCACTTTCTGTCCCGGTTCGAAGCCAGGCACGTCAAAGGCGGCGTGCGCCCGGCCTTCCTCATCCGTGCGGCCCAGGGTGACGACGAACGAATTCTCACCCTCACCGACCACGGCATCGACCATGACGCCTTGTACCGGTGCGCCGCCTTCTGTGCTGACCGCAGCAAACACGACTTGCGCCTCGCCCTCGTAGAGTATCGGTGCGCCGGTGGCGACCCGGATAAGCACGTTCTCCACTGCCGCCGCCTCTACAGGCCGCGCCAGGAGATCACAGATCACGTCGTGGGCGGCCTGGGCGTAGTGCGCCTGCCCCAGGCTGCCCACGCGCACGCGTTCTTCGGGGACGGCGTCCGGATGCCACTCCAGGCGTCCGTTGCGGAAATATTGCACCCGCAGGCCGCCCTCGTCCAGTTGCGGCGAGATTGGCGGACCCAGGACGTCCTCGCCGTAGTGGATTTCGTAGAAATCGAGGAACTCATCACGCACGGTAAAACCGGTTTCTTCGAATAACCGCCGGCGTTCGAAATCCAGCGCCGATCCGTCCTCTTCCTCTCCCGCGCCAGTCCGGGCCCATTCCCCAAGCGGAAAGAAACGGATCTCCTCGCCCTCATTGGCGTGCTCCAGCCGCATGCGCTGAAAATATTGGGCCATGCCGCCCGCCGCAAGATCGCAGGCGCCTGTAATCGGCTCGCCTAAGAGCTGCGGTCCATAACGTTCATAATGCGGCGCGAACTGCGGCATGACCTCGAAGCCCGTCGTGGGCAACTTGGCCACCTCCGCGTCATATTGCCTTCCGCAAGAAACGCCGAGTAGCACTCCAAACAATAACAGACCAACCCAGATGAGCCCGCCCCCTTCCACTTTCCCCAGAACTGCTCTGATTACCCTCATCATAGGCGCCCTCACTCATATAATGCGTCGTCCAGTGCGTCATGTTCATCGCGCAGTCGCAGATAACTGTCGTACCGTTGCTGCGAGATGGTACCGTCCTCCACTGCTGCTCGTACGGCGCAATTCGGTTCGTGCCGGTGCGTGCAATCGCTAAACTGACATTCCGCAACCAGGGGCGCGATTTCGCGAAAATAAGCGTCCAACTCCTGCGGTTCAACGTCGAAAAGGGCCAGGCCGCGTATCCCCGGCGTGTCGGCCACGTAGCCGCCTCCCTCCAACGGAAACAGCTCGGCGTGGCGCGTCGTATGCACCCCCTTTTCCGTGGCCTCGCTCACTTCACGCACGCGCAGGCCCAGTCCCGGTTGCATGGCGTTTAATATACTGGACTTCCCCACCCCGGAGGAGCCGGCCAGCACCGATAACTTGCCCTGCAGTATCTGGCGCAGCTCCTCAATGCCCTCGCCCGTCTCAGCGCTGGTATAGATGACGGGATAACCGATCTCTTCGTAGATTTCAAATGACTCCCGCGCCTCCTCAAGGGAAGCCAGATCGATCTTGTTGACACAAATAACGGCCGGCAATTCGTTCAACTCCGTGACAACAAGGAAGCGATCCAGCTTGCGCAGGCTCGGCGCCGGCTGTTGGATTGAAAAGACGAGTACCACCTGATCGGGATTGGCTACCAGAACCTGTTCCAGGTCCTTTAACATGCGGCGATTGCTGGGCGATGGTCGCGCCCGCGACAACACGCGCTCCCGTTCGGCCACCGATTCAATCAATCCCGTGCCATCCGGATTCACGCTGATCGTCACCCGGTCGCCCACGGTGACCAGATCTGTCTCTTTACGCTTCTGTTTAAGCCGCCCGCGAATCTGGCACACGTAGCTGCCTTCTTCAGTCTCCACGGTAAAGAAACCGCTCTGCGATTTCACTACCAGTCCTTCGAGGTGTTCCGTCAGTTGTGCTTCTCCTTGTCGTAATTATCCACCAAGTCGCTTGCGAAACTCTTCGCTCAGCGCTGGCACTACTTCAAAAAGGTCACCCACAATGCCATAATGGGCGATCTTAAAGATAGGCGCATCCGCATCGGTGTTAATGGCCACAATCACCTTGGAGGTGCGCATGCCAGCCTGATGCTGGATCGCGCCGCTGATGCCGCTGGCGATATACAGGTCAGGGCTGACCGTCTTTCCCGTCTGGCCCACCTGATGTTCGTACGGAATCCAGCCGGCGTCAACCGTGGCCCGCGAAGCGCCCAGCGCCCCGCCGAGCACGTCGGCCAGCTCGCGAATGGGCTCGAAACCCTCCGGTCCGCCTACGCCGCGTCCGCCGCTGGCAATAATGCGCGCGTCTGTCAGGCTCACCTGGCCCGCGCTACTCTCAAAGCCTATCACCTTGGTAGGAATGTCCTCTTCAGCCACCACGGGGTCCACCCACTCAGCGGACCCGCTGCCGCCGGTCTCTTCTGCAGCGGGAAAAGCGCGGCTGCGCAGGGAGATGATCTGCAGGCCATCCGTCACGTAGATGTCGCCCAACAGCTTGCCGGCATAAACCGGTCGCGTCAGCACAACCTTGCCATCCTCCGCGCTGACTTCGATGCCATCGGGGGCGAGACCCGCGTCCAGTTGCGCCGCCACCCATCCGGTCAGGTCACGACCGCGCGTCGAAGCGCCGGCAATAATAGCGCTCGGCTCGCGCTCCTGGGCCAGGCCGGCTACCAGCGGACCATGAGCCTCCACGCGGAAGTCGGCCAGCGTCTCGTCGTCCGCACCCAACACGGCGTCCGCGCCGTGCTTAAACGCGGCATCGGCCACCGATTGCACCTCGTGCCCCGTCACCAGGGCTGTCAATGGCTGCCCCAGCGTGTCGGCCACCTGGCGGCCCACGCCCAACGCTTCCAGACTGATGGCCGCAATATTTCCATCGGCGTGATCAATCCAAACCCATACGCCGCTCATATCACCTTCTCCTCAAATAACCGGTCTACCAGAATCTTCACCTGTTCCTGCACGGTGTCGGCCTCGATCATCTCTACGCTGGTGTCGCGCGGCGGCGGCTCATATACGTTGGACCAATCCACCTTGCTGGCGCCGGCGCCGGTCGCCTCCACGTCGACCTCCAGGTCGGCCGCCGACCAACCTGGAATGGTGGCGCGGTTCGCCTTGCGGATACCCATGAACGACGGGTAGCGCGGCTCGTTAATTTCCTTGACCACGCTGATGACCACGGGCAGCCGGGACGTCACCGTTTCCTTGCCCCCTTCCAGCAAACGTTCAACCGTAATCGTACCCGCGTCCTCATCCAGTTCCTTTATGTCGGAGACAAACGTCAGCGGCGTCCATCCTAATTTAACCGCCGCCTGCATTGCCGTCTGTCCCGTGTCGCCGTCGATGGCCTGCTTGCCGAACAGAGCCACCTGCACGTCGCCCACCTTCTCGATGGCCGCAGCCAGCACTCGAGCTGTGCCCAGCGTATCGGACGCGGCGAACGCCTCGTCAGAGACCAGGATTGCCTCCGAGCATCCCATCGCCAGGCACGTCTTCAGCGCTTCCTCGCTGTCCTCGTTGCCCACCGTCAGCGCCACCGCATCACCGCCGTACTCCTCCTGCAGACGGATCGCTTCTTCGATGGCGTACTCGTCCCAGGGATTGACCACGTTGGGCTTTCCGCCGGGATCGTTCCAGTTAACGCGCCCATTCTCCACAGAAAAGACGGCCGTCGTGCTGGGCGTCTGTTTGACACACACAACAGTTTTCATTCAACTACCTCCGTAAGCTATTCTGTATGTTCCCCGCCCCAGGCCGTGGCCCTTACACCAGGGAAGCTTCCACCAGGGGCGCGGTCACTGATTATGTTTCCTTTACCACTCTCGCTTCATTCAACGTCGCGAAGCGCTCGGCGAACAAATCGTTGTCAAATTCCAGCGTAGTCGTGCGCCAGGAGAAGTCACAGAGCCGCGCGGCGTTAAGAATCGCTCTTTTCTCCGGCCGGGCGTGTTGCGTGCTGGCCCGGCGAAAGTAGAACAACACCGCCAGCCCGGCGGTCGCCGCCAGCGCCAGGGATAGCAACAAGCGCCAGGCCAACGACAACCAGCCCGGCAACAGTAGAGCGAGCACAATCCAACCGATCAGCAGCGTCAGGACGCCGAAAAGCAAGCCCATCTGCCGCCAGCGCTCCTCATCCGCCGACAGGCGCTGCACCTCCCGATGGCACTCGGCGCAAAGCGGCGCAGACACGGTGCGCGTAAGTCGCCCGCGGCGGCTGCGCAGGGGCAACCACTCCTCGGCCGGCTGCGCACAATAAACACAAATTTCGGGAAACCGCAGCGTTTCTCCCGCCTGAACCCACACTTTGATCTGTCGCGCCATCTCCCGTGCCGCCTGATTAAGCTTCAGTCGCTGCTGCATAGGCCACAAGGTCAGGGATGTCTATGCTTCGGCCTGCCAGGCCTCTGCATCGTAGGCCGGCAGTTCGCAGCGCAAGGGGCTGTCCTGGCGCAAACCCAACGCATAGCCCGCCTGGATTAGCTGGTGGATTTCGCTGGTACCTTCGTAAATGATGGCGCCGCGACTGTTGCGCAGATAGCGCTCCACGTCATACTCGTCCGAGTAGCCATACGCGCCATGTATCTGCAGCGCTTCGTTGGCAGCCTTGAAGGACATATCCGTCGCGTACCATTTGGCCATCGATGTTTCACGCGTGTTGCGCTGTCCTTGGTTCTTCATCCAACCCGCCCGCAGGTAAAGCAACCGCGCGTTATCATACCACTGGCTCATGTAGGCCAACTTCTGCTGCACGAGCTGATGGCGTGAAATCGGCTTGCCAAACGCCTCGCGCTCCTCGGCATACTTGACCGACGCTTCCAGCGAGGCCCGGATGAGACCGGTGGCCCCAGACGCAACGGTATACCGTCCGTTGTCCAGACAGCTCATGGCGATCTTAAATCCTTCTCCTTCCTCTCCAATGCGATTGGCTGAGGGCACGCGCACATCGTTGCAATTGACCCAACCTGTGGAGCCGGCGCGCACGCCCAGCTTGCCGTGCAAATCACCCGTCGTCACGCCGTCCATGCCGGCCTCCACCATAAAGGCCGTGATTCCGTCGTGCGGCGGATCGCTGTCAGGATCAGTTTTGGCAAACCACAGAACGTGATCGGCCTTGGTCGCCAGGCTGATCCACATCTTCTCCCCGTTAATTACATAGTCATCTCCGTCGCGCCGCGCCGTGGAACGCATCGAAGCCACGTCCGAACCGGCGCCCGGTTCCGTCAGGCCAAAGGCGGCGATCTTATCCCCACGGGCCTGGGGCGCCAGAAATCGTTCCTTCTGCGCCTCCGTCCCCCACTGCAATAGGCCCATGCTGTTCAGGCCCATGTGCACGGACATCACTACGCGCAACGTGGAATCCACCCGCTCCAGTTCCTCACAAACCAGGCCCAGCGTAACATAATCAAATCCCTGCCCGCCATAACGAACAGGGATATTAATGCCCAGGATACCCAGTTCCGCCATGCGCGGCAGAACGTCGGGATTCATTTCTTGCTTGCGATCATACTCCTTTATGGTGGGATAAACCTCTCGTTCGGCAAACTCCTTCACCATTTCCGCGGCGCTCAACTGTTCATCGGTCAGGGAAAAATCCAGCATATAGAATGTATCCTTAATATGAGGTTAGACGCTGCTACTGCCATAAGCGTGCTTAGCGATTATAACCGTATGTAGACATGGGGCAAAAAGCACCCGACCCGCCTGGCAGGGCTGAAACGGGGGAAGGATTCAGAGGAAAAGGAACCCGGCGCTGCCGGCCACAGCGTCACTATTCGTATTCGTACGATACCTCTCGTCGAACGTCTCCGCCGACGCGCCGACGCCCGCCGCCGTCCCCCTTTCTATCCATGTATAAGGCATCAGGATCCACCGTGCGCAACCGTGAAGTGGTTGGGCTGCGCCTGCCGGCTATTGGCCCGTTGCTACCAGTTTGGGTGTACGGCGAGCGCCGCCCGTACATGCGCATGAAAGCTCCCAGCACCACCAATGCCAGCGCTCCGATACAAATGGCATTGAGGCAGAGGAAAGACAGGTTGCCCAGGGTCATGTGAGTCTCCTTGTCGCAATTGGGCAATTATTAAGACAAGCGTAACGCACTCCCCAGCCGCATACAATGGTAAATAGCTCCCCCTCCCCTGACGTAACGCACCGCCGGCGCCTGTGCGACATTTCCAACACCTCTCTAATAGTAACAGGCTATACTTGCAGTTGTGTCTGGGAAAAGGGGTCCGACGGCACTCTATTTCCAGGTCAGCGTGACGGACAGAGGGGCGGAGCACAACTCGGATTTGTATTCGCGGGAGATCTCTTTTATAATAGTTCTGTTGATACCCTCTCAGGCAGTAACCCCCAATCTGGTAACGGTTACACAATAGACAAGGTCTGTACGTAGGTAGTCGGCGACACGTTCGGCGCGCAAACACGTTTATTTCGGCTTGCAGCGCCCAACGTATTGGCGCGCACGCATTTATATTTATTCATACATAACTCTGAACTCATATATCGAGCTGACGCGTAGCGCACCGGTATACGATTTGACAGTTAAACCAGTAGTACAAAGGAAAGTAGTAAAAAAGCATATGGCACAAAACTTAAAAGTAATCCCCCTTGGCGGCCTTGGGGCAATTGGTAAGAACATGACCGTCTATGAGTATGGTCGCAACATAATGGTCGTAGACTGTGGCGTCATGTTCCCTGAAAATGATATGTTCGGCATCGACCTGGTTCTGCCGGATTTCAATTATGTAATCGAGAACCAGGACAAACTGCGCGGCATCGTCGTGACGCACGGCCACATGGATCACATTCTGGCCCTGCCCTACTTGCTGCGCGAGGTTTCCACCCCAATCTATGGCACCAGGCTGACGCTGGGCCTGATTGAGCGCATTCTGGACGAGAAGAATCTGTTACATCAGACTGACTTGAGGCTGCTGAAAGCCAACGAGACCACACCGTTGGGTCCGTTCCGCGTCACGCCATTCGCCGTGGCGCACTCCATTCCGGACTCGGTGGGCCTTGTGATCAAGACGCCTATCGGCAATGTGGTGCACACCGGCGACTACAAGCTGGATGAGACGCCCGCCGGCGGCTACACCACCGACCTGCAGGGCTTGCGCAAACTGACTAAAGACGGCGTCCTGGCCATGGTGGGCGACAGCACCAACGCAGACCGGCCCGGCCGCACACCTACAGAACAAATTGTGCGCGACACGCTGGACGAGCTCTTTGCAGCCGCGCGTGGACAGCGCATTATCATCGCCACCTTCTCCTCCCTGCTGGCGCGGCTGCAGGAAATCATCTACCTGGCCGAAAAGCACGGGCGCAAGGTGGCCCTGACCGGTCGCAGCCTGGAACAGAATATTACGCTGGCCCGTGAACTGGGCTACCTGGAAATCCCCAAGGGGCTGCTGGTAGACGTGCACGCCAACGTAGCCCGCGGCAAGATGGTGGTCCTTGCCACCGGATCGCAGGGCGAACCGCGCTCGGCGCTCAACCGCATGGCCAACGGCCAGCACCGCCAGGTACGCGTGCAGAGCGGCGACACGATCATCATCTCCGGCGGCACAATCCCCGGCAACGAGGAAGACGTCGGCCGCATGCTCAACAAATTGTTCGAGCGAGGCGCAAACGTCATCTACGGCCGGCTGGCGGAGGTTCACGTCTCCGGCCACGGCAGCCTCGAAGATATGCGCCTGATGCTGGAAGCGGTCAAACCGAAGTTCTTCATCCCGGCGCACGGCGAACCGCGCCACCTGCACCTGCACAGCCAGCTGGCGCAGCAGGAAGCGGGCATGAAGCGCGAAAATATCTTCGTGCTCAGCGACGGCGCCCAGTGGATCACTGATGGCGACCGGGCGTGGACTGAAGAATCTCTAGATCTTGACGAGGTGTTCGTCGATGGTCGCCTCGTCGGCGAAATCGGCGAGGTTGTCATGCGCGACCGCCGGCGCCTGTCCCAGGACGGCTTCATTGTGGCCCTCATTCCTGTCAACCAGGAACGGCAGCTGGCCGGCGAGCCGCAACTGGTCAGCCGTGGCTTTGTCTATCTGAACGAGGCCGGCGACCTGCTGGACGCCGGACGCGAGGAAATCAAGCGTCACGTGTCTCGTGGCGCGCACAACCTGCGTCGCGAGTTAGAGGACTTCTTCTACCGCGAAACACGGTCGCGCCCCGTCGTCCTGCCACGCTTCATTCAGGTGTAAGATAGCACCGCTGGTAGAAATGCAAAAAGCCCGTCTCCGCAGTGCGGAGACGGGCTTTTTTTATTGCCCCAATCAACGACGCGCGCCAGCTTACGCCGGTTTCACCTCCGTTCGTGGCTCCGCGCCAAACATCCGAGTTCTCCAGTAACCAATAGCCGCCAGGATGGCGATCAGCGCCGAGGCCAGCAGCGCCGTGTTGGCAATCAGCGGCTCGCCGGGATAGGCGCTGCGAATGCCGAACAAGGCCCAGATGAGGACTGCCGCGTAAGCCACGTTGCGCCGGTTAAACAGCAGCAGGCCGGCAACGACGACGGCTACCAGCATCATCACCGCCGACCACACCTGGCCCGCAATGCCAAACCCATCCCAGCCCCAATAGCCCAGGACGCTGGCCGTGTTGGCGATGGTCGCCACCGTAATCCACCCCAGGTACAGGCTGAATGGCAGATGCACCAACAGCCGTTGCGCCCAGGGTAGTTCCCAACGCTTGCCGATCTCCAGCCGCAGATAAATGGCGATCAACGTCAGCAACAGGGCGGCCATCGCCAGCAGCGAGAGCGCATAGTAACCGTAGTGCCAGGCGAAGAGCCAGCCAATATTCGCTGCGCTGCTGGCCACGAACAGCCAGCCGATCCGCCGCAGAAAGGGCCGCCCCCGTTGCGCCGGCAACGCCTGATACACCACAAAACCCAGCAAGGTCAGATAGATGAGGCCCCAGATGGAGAAAGTGTACCCGGCCGGCGTAAAGTACGAAGGCAGGGAATCCGATATCTCACCCGCCGTACGGCCATTCAGTGGCAGAGCGTTGGACAGATAGTTGACAAAGAGGACGGCAACAAACGCTACCACATTTACAAATTGGAGCGTCCGTAAGGACGCGGAAGGTCCAGATTTTTCGTTCATGAGCTGTATTGTAAAATAATGTCTATGTTCTGTCAAGGTATGATATAGGTATATTGAGGTTGTGCCCAAAAATATATCCTTATTTGTACCCTTTCACATTCACTATGCAGATCTGGTCGGGTACCCTGTGCAATGGACGTTGGCGTAGGCTACAGGCGTCAGGCATTGTCGTGCCTGGTCACCTTAACACCAGCGCGCAATAACTGCTGCCCCGGCCTACATCTTACAATGGAGTTCACTTGTGATTGAAGGAGGTAACAATCATGGGACCTTACCTTAACAAACTTAGATCGCGCAGCACGACGATGCTGCTGGGAGCAGTGCTACTCCTGACCCTCCTGCTTGCCGCCGCCGGCAGCGTTTACGCCCAGGATTCCCCCTGGAACGCCTGGTACTGGAACAACCCTGACCTATCGGGCGAGCCTGCTTTGCACCGGCTGGAAGGGCAGGCGGGCCTCGACATAGGCTTCTCCGCGCCGGCCAGCGGCATCAATGCCGACAATTTCTCGGCGCGCTGGGTAAACACCGTACAGGTGGACAGCGCCGGCTCCTACACCTTCTGGGCCCGCGTGGATGATGGCGTCCGCGTCTGGGTGAACGATACGCTGATCATTGACGATTGGGAGGCCCAGGCGGAGCACACCGTCTCGGCAAGCACAACGCTCTCCGAAGGAACGCACGTGGTCCGCGTGGAGTACTTTGATGCGCGCGATGTGGCGCTCCTGGAGTTCCAATGGGGCCCCACAGGTACCATCACGCCTGGCGACGTGGACCAGGGTGACCAGGGTGACGAGCCGCCGGAAGGTGCAGTCGATGACGGCGACGACGAGTTTTCCGCCGACGTGGTCACAGCCACAACCACGGTCAATCTCAACATTCGCGAGGAGCCCAGCCTGCAGGGCGAGCGCCTGACTACGCTGCCGCGGGGCACGGTAGTTGGCTTCACCGGCTTCATGGATGCGACCGGCGAGTGGGTGCTGGTAGATGCTGTCGACGGTCCCACCGGCTGGGTGGCGGCGCGCTTCCTGAGCAACGTGCCTGATAGCCTGCAGGTGCCGGGCGAACCCCCGGCCGCTGCTTCCTCAGTAACAGTGGAGAACCAGGAGCTCGGCGACGACGCCATGGTGACCGTCCCCCGGGTTGATTCCGAGGTAGACGGCTGGCTGGTGATCCACGCCGAAGCTGACGGCGCACCGGGCCCTGTGATTGGATACACGGCGGTCAGCGCCGGCGCTAACGAGAACGTGTCGGTGGAGGTTGACCTGGAAGGCGTCACACCTACGTTATACGCCATGCTGCACCAGGACACGGGTGAAATGGGCGTCTACGAGTTCCCCGACGCTGATCCGCCCGTGCGGGTCGACGATCAGGTCGTCGTGCGACCCTTTACGCTCACCGACATGGAAGAAGATGGCGCAGTCACCTTCCCCGCCGACGTGGTAACCGCCACAACACTGGTCAATCTGAACCTGCGCGAGGGCCCCGGCCTGGGCTTCGCCATCCTGGATACATTACCCGCCGGTAGCATCGTGGGCTTCACCGGCTTCATGGATGCCACCGGCGATTGGGTGCAGGTAGACGCCGCCGACGGTCCCACGGGCTGGGTCGCGTCCCAGTACCTGAGCAACGTCCCCGCCGGGTTGCAGGTAGTCGAGAACGACTCCTGATCCGGCTCCGGCCAGATAAATAATGCGCCGGGCGTGAGCCTGGCAGTGGTATAAGAACAAGGGCTTCCCCGTTGCTGTCCGGCGGGGAAGCCTTTTTCATCCGCGCTAGTTCTGGAGCGCGATATAATAAAAACCTAAATCCCCCTTGGCAATCGCTACTAACGAAAGTAATCTTCTCGCAGATTCCAGGATTATCGAGATAGAAGATACAAAGAGATGCGCCCCCGCCCGATACTCGCGCTGTTAGCGCTCGCCATACTGCTCGTGGTTGCCGGTTGTCGCGATGAGGACCGCGGTTTGAGCCAGGCCACGAGCCTTCCCGGCACCAGCGTTGCGCGCCAGGAAGCCAGGACCAGCGCCACGCCGCGCCCCACAGAGACCAGCACACCACGCGCAACACCCACGGCGACGCCAACCCCTACCATCACGCCCACCCCTTCACCCACTGCCCAGCCCATCAACCTCGACGGTGATCCGCGCGCCCTGGTCATGCGCGATCCGGAGCCACAGAATGGCGCGCCGTGCGGCATTGTGGATACCCTCGATTTCCCCCTCGACTGGCCGGACGCCGAGAGCATCAGCCGCGGCGGGCAGGACTTCGGTCGATTCCGCCGCCGCTATGACGGCTATCACGCCGGTGAAGATTGGTGGGGGCCGAACCGGCGCAACAGTTTCGGCCAGCCGGTGTATAGCATCGGCCACGGCCAGGTGACCTACGCCAATGGCTGGGGTTGGGGCGCGGACCAGGGTGTGATCATCATCCGCCATACTTTCGCCGATGGGCGCTCTTTCCTCTCCTTCTACGGCCACCTGGATCCGCCCAGCGTTGAGCTACGCGCCGGCGCGTGCGTGGCGCGTGGCGAACAAATTGCCAAAATCGGCCGGCCGCGCTCGTCACCCCATCTGCACTTCGAAATCCGCAATCACACGCCGGACGATCCGGGACCCGGCTATTGGGGCACTGACCCCACCCTATCCGGCTGGCTGCCGCCTTCACAAACGATCTGGAGCCAGCGCATCAGCAGTTCGCCGGGCGTGCAGTGGATGCAACCGTTCTGGGGAGAAGACGCGCTGCCCATTGGCCTATGGAACGGCGATACGCTGCTCATGGCCGACGACGTCTATCTCCTGGGCCTGAATACCAGTGACGGCCGAGAACAGTGGCGGCAGGCGATCATCGAAGGATTTGTTCGCGCGCAGGACGACGATGGTGACGAGGACCTGGCCCCCCTGGCGGCGACTGCCGCCTTCGATGTCCGCGACGCGGTGCTCTATACGGCCGACCGCAGAGGGCGCGTGGCTGCCTTTGGCCTTCCGCCGGAGGACACGGGCGAAGAAGAAATCGCTGCCGCTCCCGCAGCAATACCGTTGTGGGACATTGACTTTCACAACTTCAGCGGCGCTCCCGTGCTTGTGCCCATCCCTGGTGGGGGCGTGGCCTATGCAACGCGGGGGCATATGGTGGGCCTGTCTGCGATCGGCGCCATCCTCTGGCGGCATCCGTTTGAGGCCCAGATCATGGACTGGCGCATGGTTGGAGACCAGGTCGTGCTCAGCGCTCCCGGTCCTGGCCCTTCGCTGTGGACGCTGACGCCAGACGGCCCCAGCCCCTGGCCCGCCGATGCCAGCGGGCCGTTGGCCCAGGCCGGCGATGACCTGTACGCGTACACGGGGAGGGGGGTTTTCCGGCTGGATCCGGCCACAAGCAGCGCCGCACTCTTCTACGCCCTGCCCGACGGCCTGATCAGCCAGGGCGATATTCTGGCCCTTCCTGACGGCGGCCTGCTGGTGGCGCACATGGACGCCGGCGGGCGGCGCTTGCTGGCACTTGATGGCGACGGCACCTTGCGTTGGGAGCGCGCGTACGCGGACCTGCTGGGCGGCCGGCCCCACCTGTTCCTGGCCGGCGACCGCCCCTTCCTGCTCTCCGAGCACAGCAGTGACGGTTGGGGGCTGGCCAGCCTCTATGCCATTAACAGCGGCCAGGCGGCATTGACTCACATCTTCAGCGGCGGCACGCGCATGCCCATCTCCGGTCGCACCTGGGCCGAGGCGCCCGGCCCCAACCAGATCCTGATCAACATCGGCGGCGGCAGCGTCGTCTCCCTCGACCCCCAGGCAGCGCTACAATATCTTTGCGCCGCCGGCCCACTGGCGGCGTGTGCGCCGTAGGCAGAAAGCAGAAAGCCCGCCGGGTCAGGACGGGCTTTCTGAATGGGCCGGACAGCTACCGGTTGTGGATGAGCGTCGCCTACTGCTCCTGCGCCTGCCGCCAGTACCGTTCCGTGTAGTAGGCATAGCCATCCTCCTCACTGCTGGCGCCGGCTGTGTTGTTATGGGCCCTGTTCCAATACCGCTCAGTGTAGTAGGCAAAATCCTCGGCCTCGCTACTTTCGGCGCCGCTCGCCTGCTCGGTTGCCGCCATGTTCCAGTAACGCTCGGTGTAGTAGGCGTACTCCTCAGACTCGTCCACGGGCGCTGCCGTCACACTGTTTTCGGCCCGGTTCCAGTACCTTTCCGTATAATAGGCGTACGCCGGTTCGGAAACCGCTGCTTCGGAGCCCGCCGCCAGAGCCGCCCGGGCTTCCGCCGACTGCCAATAACGCTCAGTGTAGTAAGCGTAACCGTCAGCCACGCCTGAGAAATCCATCTCCACGACAGCGCTTCTGGCCGGCTGCGCGCCCGCGGTGACCTCAGCAATGGCCGGCGCGCGCATTGTCACAACGACCAGGGCCAGGACCAGAACCAGCAGACTCAACAATACCAGGGCGCGCCCTGCGGTGGGCGTTCCAGACGCCCGCTCTTCACCGGAAACAAATGCTTGCAAAGAAACTTTACTGATTGACATCTTCTCGTTCATGATTTTCCTCCGTTGGGAACTTGTTTTTTCGCTCAACTGTTTCCAGCATAGCGGTCTACCGTTCCCCAAACGTGTCAACCGGCGTCGCACAATGCGTCCCGGGGTCACGAATCTTGGAATCCTCCAAAAAAGGGCGTCAACCAGGGGCACCGGGGCCCTTTCTACACGAGCCGGATGTGCGGGCAGCGCAGAAATGAGTATGATCGGTGGCAGAGACCCTGAACCAGAACGGGTGACCATGACCAGCACGCAATCCAATCCCAACCGGGGCGACGGCGCTGTAAGCGCCGCCTCAACCAGCGATATCGGCCTGCTCAACGAAAAGCCGCTACACGCGGCGCTTAAAGAGTGGTACGCGGCCCAGGGCGATCAGTTCGAGGTAGAGGTCGATGGCTTCATCATCGACGTCGTTCAGGGCGGGACGTTGATCGAAATCCAGACCGGAAACTTCTCGGGAATCCGGCAGAAGATCATTAGCCTGGTACAACATTACCCCACCCGGCTGGTCTACCCCATCGCCAGAGAAAAGTGGCTGCTCAAATTGCCCAAAGAGGAAGGTGGAAAAATCCGGCGACGAAAATCTCCGAAGCGAGGCCGCGTGGAGGAGCTGTTCCGGGAACTGGTCAGTTTTCCGGAACTGATGTGCCGGCCTAACTTCTCGTTGGAAGTGCTCTTGATTCAAGAAGAGGAGGTGCGGCGCTATGATGGGAAGCGCCGCTGGCGCAGACGAGGCTGGGTCACCGAGGAGCGCCGCCTGATCCAGGTCGTGGAACGTCACCTGTTCGCCGGGCCGGCCGACGTTTTGGCCATGATTCCGCGAGAATTGCCAGAGCAGTTTACAACGGCCGACATGGCCGCTGCCATGGACGCGCCGCGCTGGCTGGCGCAGAAAGCGGCCTATTGCCTGCGCAACATGGACGCCATCGTACATATCGGCAAGCGCGGTCGCTCTTACCTTTATACGTATGCGTGAGGGACGCTGGCGGGACGATCGTGGAACGCGCTTCTGTTAGTTTGTGGGTACGACAAATAGCCTCAGGGCTTCATAACAACAGGAGAACACCACATGCAACAAGAACATCGCACCCCACAAGCTGGCACAGAGAACCAGACCGCCATCGTGCTAGGCGGCAGCGTGGCCGGTATCTGGACGGCGCGCGTCCTCGCCGATCATTTTGCGCGTGTCATCGTCGTCGAGCGCGATGAACTACCCTCCGCGGCCGAACATCGCCCGGGCGTGTCCCAGGGACGACAGTATCACATCATGCTGCGCCGTGGTCTGCAGATCATGGAGCGACTATTCCCCGGCATCCGCGACGAGCTGAAGGCGGCTGGCGGCGTACACTTCGACGAAATTAAGGAGGTCAAGACGCGCTTCCGTGGACAATGGCTAGAACAGTATGAGTCAGGCAGCTTTTTGCTCGGGGCCAGCCGCGTGCTGCTGGAGAGCATCTTGCGCCGGCGGCTGCGCGACTATCCGCGCGTTGAGTTTATGGAAGGCACAGAGGTCATCGGCCTGCTGGGCGACGAGACGGAAGGCCGTGTGACGGGCGCCCGCGTGCGCCGGCGGCGCGGCCCTGATCGCGGAACCGAAAGTACCCTTCACGCAGCGTTGGTGATCGACGCCACGGGCCGCAATTCGCGCGCGCCGGAGTGGCTGGCCGACCTGGGCTATGCGGCTCCCAGGGAGACGATAATCAACCCCTACCTGGGCTACGCCAGCCGGCGCTACCGCAAGCCACAGAAGATGGCGGGTGATTGGGAGATGATGGGCATTATGGCCAACCCGCCCGAAGAAACGCGCTCCGGCCTCATTTTACCCGAGGAAAACAACACCTGGGTGGTCTTGCTCGCCGGCGCTAACAAGGATTATCCGCCCACGGACGAAGAAGGCTTCGATGCCTTCGCCCGCAGCCTGGACCGTGACTTCCACCGCGCCATCAGCGACGCTGAGCCGCTCACGCGCATCTATGGGTACCGGCGCACCAAGAACCGCTGGCGTCATTACGAAGACCTTCAGCCCTGGCCCGAAGGGTTCGCCGTCGTCGGCGACGCCTTCAGCGCCTTCAACCCCATCTATGGCCAGGGCATGACCGTGTCGGCTATGACCGCCGTGGCCTTGGACGAGCAACTGCGAAAGGCTGGAGGCGTCCGGACGGGCTTTGCCGCTCGCTTTCAAAAACAGGTGGCGCGGGTTACGAAGCCGGTGTGGCTGTTGACCACAGGCGCCGACCTTGCCTTTCCCGGCACCGAGGGCGGCTCCGGCAAATCAGTCGTGGACCGCCTGACCTACTGGTATACCGACCTCGTGATGGACGCCGTTCCCTACGACGACCGCGTGCGCCGCACGTTCCTCGACGTCAACCACCTGCTCCTGCCGGCGACGGCCCTCTTCTCGCCCGGCATCTTATGGCGCGTGTTGCGCCACGCCCTGCAACGGCAACAATCTGAGAAAGCGCGCAAGAAAGAAACGGAAGCAGGCAGACACGAAACTGGAAAGGCCGTTCCCTGAACTATCCAGGGAGAATTACACAAAGAGAAACGGGCCCGTAAGAAAATGGTTCTTACGGGCCCGCTGCGATTGTGCTGAATCGCCTGGCTCCCCATGCTCTCGGGAAGAGGTTATGCTTCTATGATAGGATAGCGTCGCCGGTTTCGCCTGGGTCGAAAGTACTGTATCTGCCCCGACGTTGGTATGAATCAGCGAGCTATCGGCGGAGCGCACTCCCATAGCACAGGGATCAAAAAGGGGTATTCAAGCTTCCTGAAAACTGGGGAAGCGGGCAGAAGGAATCGAACCTCCACTCCTGACCTGGAAGGTCAGTGCGCTACCATTACACCATACCCGCACGGGCCGCTGATTATAGCGGAAATCGGCGCAGCCGCCCACCGCGCTTCAGCACACCCCAAGGCCCCCTCGACCGCGTTCCGACGTTAAATTTGGCGCGCTTTGCTTGTGCGAGGTTGTATGGCGTCTAACGACTATGATAGAATTGATCCTAGTTGCGGGAATGTCGCACACACCTTTCGGCAGAATCCACACCATATCCATCGTCGATACCTTCCAGCTACAAGGGAGCCAGCATTCCCCGAGTTCAGAGCAGGTTCTTTCTCCCAGCACCCGATCAGGAAGGAGGGCACAGACGATGAAGTTATCAAGACGGAATTTTATTAAGATCAGTAGCGCCTCAGCAATGGCCCTGTACTGGCGAACCGCAGGCGGCCGATTGCTGAAAATTGTCGAAGCAGCGATTGCCGGCGGCTCGCTGACGCCGACCGACGTCCCAAAGTACACTCGCCCGCTGCCTAAACCACCCCAAATGCCCATGACCGGCCGGGGACGCGGGAGACGGGCTGACTTTTACAATATCCGCGTGGCCCAGTTCAAGCAGCAGATTCTGTCCGGCCCCCATCCGGCGACGTCCGTCTGGAGCTACGGCGCAGCCAACCGGCCGGCTACCGCGCTTGAGGGTGGCTCCTACTTTTATCCGGCGTTCACCATCGAGGCCACATGGAACAGGCCCGTCCGCATTAACTGGATCAACGGCCTGGTTGACGCCAACGGTAAGTTCCTGCCGCACCTGCTGGCGGTGGATCCCACTCTGCATTGGGCCAATCCGCCCGGTGGCCTTGATGGACGCGACAGCCGGCCCACTTTCACCTCCACACCCGGCCCTTATCTGGGCCCGGTGCCCATTGTGACCCACGTCCATGGCGCTCACACCTACGAACAGTTTGATGGATATGCTGAGGCGTGGTATTTACCTGATGCGACCAACATCCCCAGCGGCTATGCGCGTACCGGATCGTTC
>DATHSI010000154.1:0-61042 GCA_035464315.1 Candidatus Sulfomarinibacteraceae bacterium | reverse complement strand
TTTTGTTGCTCAATTCCATCCTCCTTCAGATTCGGGCCACCGTCAGGCGCGCTCCTCGCCGGCCGGTGCGGCTTCGGCAAACTCGAACTGCAGGGCGCCGTTGCCGGCGTGCACCTCCACGACCGCGCTCTCCGGCCTGCTTTGTGACAGCAGGAAGTTGGCCAATGGCTCGCGCAGGTGGCGGCTGATGATGCGCCGCAGGGGGCGGGCGCCGAATTCGGGCTGGTCGTTCTGCGCCAGCAGCCAGCGCCGGGCGTCCGGCGTCACGTTGAGCCGGATGTTCTGGCGCTCTGCCAGTCGGCTCTCTGTCTTCAGCATCAGGTCCAGTATTTTGGCCAGATGATCGGGCGCTAATTGGTGGAAGAAGATAATGTCATCCAGCCGGTTCAGAAACTCGGGGCGGAAAAAGCGGTGTACTTCCTGCATGACCAGCTCCCGCTCGTGCTCGCCGATGACGGGCACCAGCAGGTGACGCGCCCCGAGGTTGCTGGTCATGATGATCACCGTTTCGCTGAACGTGGCCACGCGCCCCTGTCCGTCCGTCAGGCGCCCTTCGTCCAGCACCTGCAGCAGCACGTCGAAGACGCGGTCGTGCGCTTTCTCCACTTCGTCCAGGAGCACCACGCTGTACGGTTGCTCGCGCACGTGGTCCGTCAGTTGTCCGCCCCCTTCATAGCCCACGTAGCCCGGCGGCGCGCCGATGAGGCGGTTGACGCTGCCCTCGTTCTGGTACTCGCTCATGTCCAGCGTCAGCATGGCTTCTTCGGAGCCGAACATGAACTCGGCCAGCGCCTTGGCCAGCTCGCTCTTGCCCACGCCGCTGGGGCCCAGAAAGAGAAAGGAGCCGATGGGTCGTTTGGGGTCGCGCAGGCCGACGCGGGCAATTTTCACCGCACGGCTCACGGCGCGCACTGCCTCGTTCTGGCCGATGATGCGGCGGTGCAGGTGCTCGGCCATGTTGGCGTAGCGACTCTGCTCGTCTTCGCCGAGTTTGGCCAGCGGAATGCCCGTGAGCTGGCTGGCGGTCAGCATGACGTCGTCGCTGTCCAGGCGATTGTCCGGCGCCGGTCCCTGCTCCTGGCGCAGCCGAGCGCCGTGCTCCTGGGAGGCCATGCGTATGTGGGCGGCAGCGCGGTCCGCAAGCTGGACGGCCGACGCAGGGAGCGCCAGCGTCTTGATGTACTGATCGGCCAGGCTTGCCGCCGTTTCCAGCGCCTCGCGGCTGACCTCGACCTCGTACTCCTGCTCCAGCCGCTGCTTGTGGTAGGACAGGATGGCCGTCGTCTCGTCGCGGCTCGCCGCGGGGACATCCAGGCGCTGGGTGTGCTGCCGAATCAGCGCCTCTTGCTCCAGCCGCTGGTAGCCTGAGACAGTGGTAGTTCCAATGACCACCTGCTCGCTGCCCAGCAGCGCTTTTTGCAGTTCGCGGTTGACCTGTTCGGGGAAAGGAGCGCGCAGCCTGTCGGCAAAGAAGCGCTCGATAGCTGGCACCAGTAAAATGCCGCCGCTGGCACGGCGCAGGCCTACGCGCATGGCTGCCAGCGGGTCTTCCAGCAGCGCCGACTCGTTAATCTGAACCACGCTGCGCAGGCCGGTGGGGTTGTGCTCTTCGGCCAGCATCAGGGCCAGGCTGTAGGCCAGGGTTCGCTTGCCGCTGCCTTCGGGGCCCACCAGAATGACGTGGCGCCTGTTAGCCAGCGCCAGCAATCCCAGCAGCTCGCGCAGCAGCGCCTCGCGCTGGTATACAGGGCGGGCGCTGCCTTCGCGCGCTTCCTGCACGAAGTCGTGGATGATGGTCGCGCCGTCCTGCGCCACCTCGTCCAGCAGAGCCACCACCGCGGCCTGAGAAATGCCCAGCTTCTGCAGGACGCCGTAGGTGGTTATTTTGATGTCGCACATCGCTGCCAGAGCGTGCCCGCTGTTGACCTTTAACTCGTCTCGCGCCTGGGCGATGGAGAGCCCCTCGTCTAGCACCACCAGCATTTCCTGGGCCAGCGGCACGTTCTTGCCGAAGTCGTCGGTGAAGTTGAAGTTCGCGTCGCGGCCTTGCGCCAGCCGAGCCATGCTCTCTGTGCGCCGCGTCAGCTCCTCCAGCTTGAAGCCGCGCTGCTCTGACAGCGTCTTCAGAATCTGGAAGGCGGCAGCGTTCTGGTCCTGCAGGATGGCGCGCAAGAGGAGCTGGGGCGTAAGCAGCTTCTGACCATACTCGTCGCGCATGCCGGCTGCGGCAGTCATCAGCCCTGATAGTTCCGGGGCGGGAATATTGGGATTCAGAGTACCCATGTTACCTCTGTCGTTCTCCTTTGTCGGTGGTGGTCACCGTCACCGCAGTTGACTTGTCACCGAAGTTGATGCGTCACCGAAGCTGACGGGGATGTATGGTACCCTGTGACGGTGACCGGGGGCAAGCGCTGAAAACAAAAACGGGCTCCGGCGTGCGCGCCAGAGCCCGTTGCCAGTTTAAACGAGATGTTTCAAGCGGTGACGCTTTCCGCTGCCCCATCCTCCTCTTTGACCAGCTCTCGCTTGAGGATCTTGCCCACCGTGGTGCGTGGCAGCTCATCGCGGAACTCGACCAGGCGCGGGTATTTGTAGCGCGCCAGCTGATCTTTGCTCCACTCGATAAGCGCCTCTTCGGTGAGAGTGGAATCGGGCTTCTTGACGACCCACGCTTTCACCGTTTCGCCCCGTTTGGCGTCGGGTATGCCGGCGACGGCAACCTCCAGCACGTCAGGATGCGTCGCCAGTACTTCTTCCACTTCGCGTGGATAGATGTTGAAACCACTGGCGATAATCAGATCCTTCTTGCGATCTTCGATGTAGAAGTAGCCATCCTGGTCCATGCGCGCGATGTCGCCGGTGTACAGCCAGCCGTCACGCAGGGCGTTGGCCGTCTCTGTGGGCATCTCCCAATAACCGGTCATGATGCTAGGGCCGCGCAGCACCAGTTCGCCCAGCTCGCCCGCCGGCACCTCGCGGTCCCCGTCCTCTGGATCGACGATGCGGCACTCCACACCCGGCAGCGGCAGGCCGATGCCCGCACGGTTTTCGCCGTGGACGGGGTTGGCGTGCGTAGCCACATGCGCCTCCGTCAGCCCGTACCCTTCCACCAACTTGCCGCCGGTGATGGCTTCAAAGCGCGTCTTCGTTTCCAGAAGCAGAGGCGCGGAGCCGGAGATGCAGGCGCGAATCGATTTCAGATCGTACTTACCGGCGGCCACATCCTCGTTGTTATTGATGGCGATGTACATGGCCGGCACGCCGGGGAATAGCGTGGGTTTATACTTGTTGATGCTGTCCAGAAGGTCGGGCAAATCGCGAGGATTGACGATGATGACCATGGCGCCAGCCGTGGCCACCGCGAGGTTCATGGCTGTGTTCATACCGTAGGAGTGGAACAGGGGGATGGCTGTAAGCACCACTTCCTGGCCTTTGCCCATGTCGGGTAGCCAGGCCTTGACCATGAGTGTATTGGCCACCAGGTTGCGGTGAAGGCCGATGGCGCCCTTGGCCAGACCCGTGGTGCCGCCGGTATATTGCAGTAGCGCCACGTCGTCACCACTAACTGCAACGTCGGGAGCCGGCATCTGGCGGCCTGCATCCAGAAAATCCTGGAACCACACATCGCCGGTTTCCAGGGTTACCCGGTGGCCATCTTTCTTCTCTTTGAATAGCGTAAATAGTAGTTTCAGATGCGTGGGGAAGTACTCCTTGACGTTGGTGACGATAATGCGCCTGACTTGGGTGTTGCCCGCTTTTTGCACCCGCTTCAGCTGCTCATAGTAAAGGCTGAGGACGAAGACGGTGTCTGCGGCGCAATCTCTGAGCTGATGTTCCAGTTCCCGCTCGCTATACAGGGGGTTTATGGCCACGACAATGCCGCCCGCCTTCAGAATGCCGTAGTAGGTGATGACAAACTGTGGCGTATTGGGCATGTAAATAGCGGCGCGATTGCCCTTCTGGAACCCGTTTGCGGCCAGACCGGCAGCGACGGCGTCGGTCAGAGCATCAAGCTCCCGGTAACTGATCTTGTAGCCTTTAAAGATGATTGCGGTTTCGTCCGGAAATTCTTCCGCGGCGTTTTTGAGAAACTCGTGCAGAGGATGATCGGGGACATCAATGCTTTCGGGAACGCCTTCATCGTACTGCTGCAACCAGGGTTTGTCGTCATAAGTGACACTCATCTGGACTCCTCCTCACGCCCATGCGGGCAGGTGTACTTCGGCCAATGCGCCGGTGTATGAAAAATGGCGCTCAGCGGCGCCAACGATTATGATGCTCTGCGTCATAAGTATAACTTTCGGCGGGCGCCGGTGTCAATGTGAGTGGGTTGCGGGTTTCAAGTTAGCAGGTTTCGGGTTGGTCGCTAATCCTGGAACTGAAGGAGCATGCCGCGCTTTTGTAACATCTGTACCGCCTGTTTCCAGCCGGGCGGTTGTTCGCGTTTGTAGGCTTCGATTTCGGGCTCGATGTCATAGTCGACGTACTGATGCTCGGCGTTCCAGGCGCTGCCGTCCCAGGTCAGGAGAACGTACTTGGCGCGGGGATCGCCGTCACCGGGGATGCTGACAGAACTGACGTTGACCAGATCCATATCGCGCCAATGGCGCACAAAGGGAATGTGCAAGTGGCCAAAGGCCAGGACGGCGGCGACCAGCTCGCCCAGCAACGGCTCCAGATCGTGGTCCGACTGCACCACTTCGCCGAAACGGTCGCGCTGCCTCTCCTTAGGCGGATAGATCATCTGATCCACGTCCAGAGGATTGGCGTGCACGATGAACAGGTCGTCCCGCGGGTTCACCGTGGGCGAGACGCGACGGTGGAAGGGCAACTCGCGCAGCCAGGCACGGTCCATCTCTGGCAGCTTTTCTCTGGTCCAGGAAACAATGTCGTTGATGTGTTGCCGCCGCCGCCGTTCTTCCTCTTCGATGTCGTCTGAGAGCAGGGGAGGGCCATCGATCCATTGATCGGTGTTGCCGTAGACGTTGGAAACATCCTGCCGCGAGCGCAGAAGTTGCACACACTCTTCCGGTCGTGGGCCCAACAGACAGAGGTCGCCGGCAAAGAAGATCCCATCCAGATCTCCCTGATCATCTATATGCTTGAGAACCGCTTCCAGGGCGCTCAAGTTGCCGTGAACGTCGGAAAAGATGGCCAATCGCATACTTAGCCTCCCAAGTCAGTTGTGACAGCCAGACAGTTCGCGCTGCAGGATTTCGCGCAGCTTTTCGCGCCGCGCTGCCCCGCTGAGTGTTTCCAGCACGCGCACGCCGAGCGGGTCAATCTCCTCGCGCAGCAGGCGCAACTCCTCGTTGCTGGGCGGCTCGGTCTGCGGAATCGACGCCGGCAGGAGGAGTTCAAAGCCGGTCTTGGCCTTCACACGGCGCAGGCTAACGCCCTCGTGCAGGCTGAGGAGCCGCATGCGCCCGCTTTCGGGTTCAAAGTCAAACTGGCCCAGATCTGATATCAGATAGCGCGGACCGTAACCGGCGCGCCGTAGTCTGTCATGCCCCAGACCGCTGCGAAAATCCAATTCTGAGACGAAGGTGTGCCGTCCGTGCCGGGGTACGTAGAGATGGACGTTTTCCTCGAAGACGGTCACGTCCGGAATACCGCCGCTGCCCGGCAGGCGCAGCCGTGGATTCTCGTACGTGCCGCCGATGTGGATGTTGTTAAAGTTGCCGCAGGCATCGACCTGGCCCGGCCGGAAAAACTCTTTGGGGCCAAATCGGGGCAGAAGGTCGGACGCAGCCTGTACGAAATCAATGGTTAAGAGGCCGCGACCTATCCACAGCTTTTCGATGGTGGCGACGCCCAGGGGGGCCCAATCGCGGCAGAAGGCCTGCCCGATGGCCGAAATGAAGGTGACGTTGGGCGCGTGAGTCAGTTTGGCCAGGAGATAACCGGCAGCTACCAGAGGCGTGGCGATTCCCTGCGCCAGCACCTCCCCGTCTTCAATCTGGCGGCTGATGCAAACGGAAATCAGTTCGTCAATCGTATAATCCATGTTGTCGTAGCAGTGCAGGCGCCGGGTTATGCCACTGACGCCGGCGCTATTTTCATCGTTGCCAGATACTCGTCGAAGTTACCGGCGTTGCAGGCCGCAATGTAGCGTAGAATCTCCTCGCCGTCGATGGGATAGAGCGGGTAGCAAGAGGTGGGCCAAGCGCCACGCGGAAGCGAAACCACGTTGGTTACCATCAGGGCCGGTATGTCGATTGGCCCTTGCAATTCATCCACAAGTTCTTCCGTGGTTACGATCACGCGGTCGGCCACGGTCGCCAATTGCAGATCGATGGTGGGGTTACCGCCAAGTACGGCGTTGCCCGCGCGGTCTGCCTTCAGCACGTGAATCAGAGCCACGTCGCATCCGATAGCGGGAAACGCGGTGAGCGTTTCGCCGCTATAGGGATCGGTCACCGTCTTTACGTCTGGGCGTGCGGCGAACATATCGGTACCTCGCCAGGCCGTGCTGGGCATGAAGCCCACGCCCGCCATGCGCGCGCGGAGCCCGCTGGCGATGCTGGCTTCGCTTTCCTCTATGATCTGGAGCTTTCCTTCGCTGGCCGTTCGTGTAAACATCGGCGCCAGGCCGAACGTCTCCAGGCCAAAGTAACAGGTGCGCGTGCGTTGCACCAGACCGGCGCCTACCAGTAAGTCGGCGGCAAATCCGGCGGTGAAGGACAGGAGGGTCAATTCACCGGGTGGGGGACGGCGCGCAATCAGGGCGCGCACAAAGGCCACGGGCCGGCGATAAATGGTCATGCCGCCGAGGCCCAGCGTATCGCCGGGTTCGACTAACGTCAGCGCTTCGCTCAGCGGCGTCGTTTTGTCCATTATTCCCTTTGCGAAGAGCCCCTCCGGCAGGGCAGGTGTCGCAGCATCTCAGGCAGAGAGCCTGTTCTTACCGTTCGCGTTCAAGCACGGCGTCAATGAGGTAATTCAGCTCCTGGCGCGCGGGGGAATCAGGAATGCGTTCCAGGGCGTCGCGGGCGCGTTCAGCCATCTCCTCCGCTTCGGAGCGCGCTACTTCCACAGCGCCTGATTCGCGCAGGCGGATTAGCATCTGCTGGAATGGATCCTTCTCGGCCTCGGCGACACTGACATCGGAGTGCGCACTGCGCCGCCCATTGTGCACGGCGATGGCCCCTGTGCCCTGGTTTAGATCTGCGCCGATCGGTTTGCCCAGCTTTTCAGGGTCGCCCACGATGTCCAGGATATCATCTACAATCTGGAAGGCCAGGCCAAGATAGTACCCGTAATCCCGCACAGCCTCGACCACATCGTCGTCGGCGTCGGCCAATATGGCGCCCATTTCACCTGCGGCGCGAAACAGGCTTGCCGTCTTCAGCGCAATGATTTTCTTGTACGTCTCACGATCCATCTGGCCAGACTTGGCCGCGGCGGCCTGCAACGTTTCCCCTTCCACCAACTCCACGGTGGCGTCGGCCATGATGGTGTTAATTCGATCGCCGTAGGGCGCCATCATCTCATAGACCTTGGCGAAGAGGTAATCGCCGGTGAGTAGGGCGAAGGTGCGTCCCCAACGGGCATGAACTGCGATTTTACCGCGGCGCGTGAGGCTGTGATCGTTGATATCGTCGTGTACCAACGTTGCCGTGTGAACGAGTTCGATGGCGGCAGCCAGAGGGACTATCACTGCCGGATCAACGCCGCCGGCTGCCAGGTAGGAGAGGAAAACGAGACGCGGGCGCATCCGCTTGCCTCCAGACTCGATGATGTGGTGGCTTGCATCGTTCAACACTGTCACGTCGCTTTGCACGACGCGGTGCAATTTATCCTCAACAGCGTCAAGAGTTTCCTTGATCGCATCCCTAACCATGGTGTTTGCCTCGTTCACAACTTTCAATTTTTTTTGAACGCATTATAAACTTAGTCACATTATAGATTGTCAAGAATGGACAGTCAAGGAATTTGTGAAAGAAGACGCAAGCGTTTTACACCTTTCTTATTGATCGATTTTGCCACTGTTCTCCTGATGTTATAATCATCGAGACCGTACTGCAAAAGGTGAACTAAGTAAAATGAGCGCGAGTGTAGGAAGCAAACATGATACCGTGGTTGTCCTCGACTACGGTTCACAATATTCTCAGCTAATAGCGCGCCGCGTGCGCGAAGCCAACGTCTACTGCGAGTTACTCTCCTGGCGCACGCCGGTGGACGAGGTGATGGGGCTCAACCCGCGGGGGTTCATCCTCAGCGGCGGCCCCGAGAGCGTCTACGATGACGGCGCGCCATCGTTGCCCGATTACGTGCTTGAAAGCGGTTTGCCCGTCTTCGGTATCTGTTATGGCATGCAGTTGCTTGCCCATCGCCTGGGCGGTGTGGTGGCAGCCGGCGGACATAAGGAATATGGTCCGGCTACTTTACAGGTTTCCGCAATAAGCAACCCGCTCTTCAGGAACTGGCGTACTGCCACGTTCGACAACGGCTCGCCAGCCGATGGAGATGCAGGGGACGTCCGCCTGCAACTGGTGTGGATGAGCCATGGCGACCGAGTAGAAGCGCTGCCGGAAGGGTTTGTGTCCCTGGCGCAGACAGCTAACTCGCCGTTTGCAGCAGCCGGGGATGTGGAACGCGACTATTATGCTGTACAGTTCCACCCGGAAGTAGTGCACACGACCCAGGGCAGGCGGTTGCTGCGCAACTTCGTGGTCGATATTTGTGGCGCCACCGCGGACTGGACGCCGGCCAATTTCATCGACGAGGAAGTTGCGCGCATCCGCCAGCGTGTGGGTGACGGACGTGTGGTATTGGGACTCAGTGGCGGTGTGGATTCCGCAGTCGCCGCTGCGCTTATCCACCGCGCCGTGGGCGACCAGTTAACGTGCATTTTCGTAGACCACGGCCTGCTGCGGCAGGGCGAGGCCACGCAGGTGGTGGAGACCTTTGAGCGCGAGCAGGGCATGCGCCTGATTGCCGTAAACGCTGTCGAGGAAGTGCTGGAAGCGCTAGAAGGTGTGGTGGATCCCGAAGTCAAGCGACGGCTCATCGGCGAGAAGTTTGTGCGCATCTTTGAGCGGGAGGCCCGCCGCCTGGGCCGCATCGATTTCCTGGCCCAGGGCACCATTTACCCCGACGTGATTGAAAGCGCCACGGCCGAGAAGCCGGAGGCGCAGACGATTAAGACGCATCATAACGTCGGTGGCCTGCCACCGGATATGACCTTCGAACTGGTGGAACCGTTGCGCCAGCTATTCAAGGATGAGGTGCGACGAATCGGGGCCATGCTCGGACTGCCCGAACGCATCATCTGGCGCCAGCCCTTTCCGGGGCCGGGCCTGGCCATTCGTTGCCTGGGGCCGGTGACCTGGGAACGGCTGGAGCGCCTGCGGGCGGCGGATGCTATTTTCCTCGACGAACTTTACCACGCGGGCATGTTGCGCGATGATACGCAGCAGGCGTTTGCCGTATTGTTGCCTGTGCGCAGCGTTGGCGTCATGGGTGATGGACGCACCTACGATGAGGTGGTCGCCCTGCGCGCGGTGACGACGGAGGATTTTATGACCGCCGACTGGGCGCGCCTGCCCGACGATCTGCTGGCGCGCGCCAGCAGACGTATCGTCAACGAGGTTCCCGGAGTAAACCGCGTCGTATACGATATTACGTCAAAGCCGCCGGGGACTATCGAGTGGGAATAAGCGGCCGTTCTGCCCGTTTGCCGGGCAACCGTGGTCGTACAACCCTCTGGCTGCGTTTGCGTAAAGTGAGAGGAAGCAGCCTGTACACGGGCGCTGTTTCCATGACTTGATTTTGTTGCCTGTATAGTAGTAAAGGAGGGCTTCATGGACTATGGACGCATCTTTTCCCGCGCCTGGCAATTATGCTGGAATAACAAATACGTGTTCCTGCTGGGCTTTTTAGCCGCTCTTGGTAGCGGCGCGACCAGCGGCGGACAGTTTAACTATAGCTTCTCGGCTGAGGACCTACCGCCGGGATTTGCCCCGAACCTGGAGCGCTTCTTTGCCGCGTTGGCCCCTCTCGCTCTGGGTCTGATCTGCGTTGCTTTCCTGTTGGGTATCATTCTGTGGCTTGTGCGTCTTGTGGCGCAGGCAGGATTGATCAGCGCTGCGGACCGCCTGGACGCCGGTGAGGACGTCTCGTTAGGCGACGCTCTTTCCGCTGGCGTTAACTACCTGCTGCGTATGGCAGGCCTGAACATCATCATTTACCTGCCCTTGTGGATTATTGGCGGCATTTCTCTCGCCGGTCTATTGGCAGCCCTGGTACCCGTTGCCAGCTCGATTAGTCCGGGACGTCAGCCATCTCCTGATTTGGTGGGCGTCGGCGCTGCCGCGGCGATCCTTGCCCTTTGCACCGCCTGCTGTATCTTCGTTTTCGTGGCGTTACTGATCAACGTCATCTATCCGTTTGCTCAGCGTGGTCTCGTTTTGGGCAACCTGGGCGTTCTCGCCAGCATCGGCCACGGCTGGCGCGTGGTGCGTGACAATATCGGCGATGTGATTCTGCTAATCATTATCTTCCTTGTCCTGGGCTTCCTCTTTGGCCTGGTGGTCTCGCTCTTGATGATTCCGCTTGGGTTCCTGGCCATTGGCCCCACTATGCTGGGACTGATGGCCGGCCGCGCGATTGACGCCGGCGACATCTTGCTATTGATTGGCAGCGGCCTGGTCCTGGGTCTGATCAGCGCCCTGGTCAATGCCATCTACATTGCCTACCGTTCCGTAACCGTGACGCTGGCCTATCAGGAATTTGTAGGTAAAGAGAAAGGGCCCGAGCCGGCGGTGACCGGTCCAGTAAGCCCGGCGCCAAAAGGAAGCGTATGAGCGAAACGGTAACACGCATTCTGGGCATCGAGACGTCGTGTGATGAGACGGCGGCCGCTGTTGTGGAGAGCGGTACCACCATTCTAAGCAATGTGATTGCCAGCCAGACCGATCTACATGCGCAATATGGCGGCGTCTTTCCTGAAGTGGCCTCGCGCAAGCATATCGAGGTCATTCACGCCGTCGTCGATCAGGCCATGAGTGAGGCCTATCTTGGCTTTGAGGATCTGGACTGCATTGCCGTCACGCGCGGGCCGGGCCTGGTGGGTTCCCTGCTGGTGGGCGTCAATGTAGCCAAAGGCCTGGCGCTGGCGCGTAACAAGCCGCTACTGGGGATCAACCACATTGAGGGCCACGTCTACTCCTTATGGCTGACCGATGCTGCGCCACAGATTGAGTTTCCGCTGCTCACGCTCGTTGTCAGTGGCGGGCATACCGAACTGTATCTGATGACCGATCATCTTCAGTATCGGTGGCTGGGCGGCACGTTGGACGACGCCGCGGGCGAAGCGTTCGACAAGGTCGGGCGGTTGCTGGGCCTGCCTTATCCTGGCGGGCCGGAAATAGATCGCGCTTCTGAAGAGGGCAACCCCCGCGCCTTCGACTTCCCGCGGGCCATCATGGATGAGGGCTATGACTTCAGCTTCAGCGGGTTGAAAACTGCGGTGTTACGTGAGGTCCAGCGCTTTGATGAAGGGCGTCTGCCCGTGGCCGATCTGGCGGCCAGCTTCCAGGCCGCAGTCGTAGAGGTGCTGGTTGAGAAGACGGCGCGCGCCGCCGAGGAACATGGCGTGACTGCCGTGCACGTGGTGGGCGGTGTCTCGGCCAATCGCGCCCTGCGCTGGGCGATGAACACCAGGCTGGATGTGCCGGTGCGCTCCCCACCGCTGGTCCTGTGTACGGACAACGCGGCCATGATCGCCGCCGCCGCACACCAGCGCTTTGTGCGCGGCGAGCGCGACAGGCTGGACCTGGACGTCACGCCCAGCCTGCAGTTGGTGTGGTAGTGGGATGCGACAGATGCAGGTGAACTGGTGATGCAGGAGAGGATTTTGCAGAGTGGGCAGGAACGAATCAGCGCGGCCTTTTCCGGGATAGGCGCGGACCAGACGGCGGCGCTGATGCCATATTACACGCTTGGTTATCCTGATCGCGAGACATCTCTGGCTATTGTAGAAGCGATCGCTCCTTATTGCGATTTGCTGGAGCTGGGCGTACCCTTCAGCGATCCGCTTGCCGACGGCCCGACTATTCAGCACAGTACGCAGAAGTCGCTGGAGGCGGGCACCACGACGGCCGGTTGCCTGGACATGGTCAGGCAGCTGCGGGGCCGGGGTATAACGACCCCCTTTCTGTTGATGGGTTATTACAATCCCATTCTGGCGTACGGTCTGGAGCAGTATGTTGCGGATGCCGCGGCGTCCGGTGCCGATGGCTTTATCGTGCCCGATCTACCGCCGGAGGAGGCCGGCGAGTTGGAGGAGGCAGCGGCCGGGGCCGGCCTGGCTCTGATCCACTTTCTGGCGCCCACCACCAATCCCTCGCGCATGAGGGCCGTGACGCGTCGCGGGCGAGGGTTTATCTATCTGGTCAGCGTTACCGGCGTCACGGGCGCTCGCACGCAGATGGCCGAGGGTCTGGAGCCTTTCGTGGCCCGCGTGCGCCAGCATACGGACACGCCGCTGGCGGTTGGCTTTGGCATCAGCACGCCGGAACAGGCGGCGCAGGTCGGCGCGATTGCCGACGGTGTGATCGTGGGCAGCGCTCTGATTAACGCCGTGGACAGCGCAGACGATAAGGCCGCCGGGGCGGCGCGCTTCGTTCAGGTCTTACACGCCGCGTTACGGGCTGAACGAGATTCCTAAGGGCGCGCGGCGACGGCTACCGCCCCCGCCATGTTCAGATCGGGGGCGCGCACGATGAGGACGTCTGATCCACTATCGTAGAGGCAGATGATGTCGACCGTCTGCCAGCACGTGCCGCCGTCAGGCTGCCGCAGGCGCTCCTGACCGTAGACGCGGTCGGCGTAACTGGCATAGCCACGCACAAACTGGCTGCGATCGTTGGGCGTATCCCACACGCTGCGTAAGACCATTACCAACTGATCGCTATCGCCCCGCTGGTAGACGGCATAACGATCGCCGCCCCAGCCTGTCGCTGCCTGGTCTACGTCGGAATCGTTCAGGCGCTGGCTCAAATATTCGCGCACCAGAAACTCGCCGAAAACCTCCTGCTCGATCAGGCGCCACTCGCTGCCCAGCGTGTCCGTCAGGGGGGCCAGGTCCACAATCTGGGGAACGTCCCCGGCAAAGTAGCGATCGGGATGGATGATTTGTTCCGTGGAACGGGGCGGATTCTGCCAGACATGGTTCAATCCTTCCCATCCCTGTTGGCGGTATATAGCACGGGCAAAGTCATGGCCCACGGTGTATGGAAAGAGGCCCTGGTTAACCAGGACGGGGGGAAGGTAGTCCGCCTGGGGCGTGTGGGCGCGGCTGAGCCGGTTGAAAATCTCGGCAAATTGCACGTCGTCGAAGTAGCCCAATTCCAGATACTGCGACTGTAGCAGTTCCGCTTCCCCTTCCGCGAGCGCGCGGATGGCCAGGTTTTCCTCGAATCCGAGCTCTGTATCGGCAATGAGGTCCAGTTGAAAATGCTGATCCTGTAGGGCGTGCATGAATTCGTGCGCGTAGATCCACTGTTCCAGGGCATCCACCTCACTGTCATCGCTGACCACGACAAACTCTTTCGTTTGTGGATCGTAGAAACCGGCGATGCTATCCCCGAGATAGCGCCGCTGTAGTGTGTAGAGGTCGAAATTGGCCGGCACAAAGTCGAATGCACTGAGTACCAGCACGTCGCGCCGGGCGTCTTCCTCCGTGTAGAAAAATTCGTCCTGCAGCCGCTGCCGCAGCTCCGTTCGTGAGAGCAACGTCGGTTCGAACGCTTCCAGCTTGGCCAGCCCGCGCACCTCGGTCACGTTGGCTTCGACATCGGCCCAGATCGGCGCGTGGCGGGCCATCAGCTCGCGATCGACGACCCGAATGCGAATTGGCTCAGTGGTGGCCGACTCCCCGCCGCGTGTGGAAACAGAGGCCACAATGGTGTGGGCGCCGGCGTAGGACGGTGTCCACAACTGGTCGATCTCTACGTCCGTCTCTAGCATGCCGCGGAAGCTGCCGATGCCCTGACCGTTTGAGGTGACGTTGATCAGGTGGACACCGCTGCCGGCGCTGGCCGAGATGACCAGTTGCACGGGCGTGCCCAGGTCGACTTCCAAGTCGTCGGTGGGTGAGTGGAGCGTGATGGAAACGTGGTCGGGAAGCGCCGTCGCCGTCGGCTGTGGCGTGGACGTGGGCGACCCGGAGCCAGCGTCGGAGACCTGGGCGGGCGCCGGCTGGGGGCTGCTCTGTACGCGCAGAAGGATCAGGCCGCCAATGAGGAAGCCGCCAACGACAATGATGATGACCAGTGCGATTACGAGCCAGCGCAGCGAGATCGTTTTTTGCTCGTCCATGATAGGCAACCTCGAGGAGTATGGTGCTGCCGTTGTGCAGCAGCTCCTGCCCGGACACAAGATTGGTTGCGCCACCGGCAGGGAACAGGCCCGGCGACACTCAACAGTCGGAAGTATAACGCATGGAGGTCTTCACGCCAGTAGGTCTCACCTCTTATCTGAGTGAGGGACGACAAAGCGGGGGACGCTCAACGAGACGTCGTCCCGGGACGGACTCTGCACATCCACATGCACTGTTACCGGCTTGCCGCTGTATGCTGGCAGCGACGTCGCCAACGACTGCCAGCGCCGGGCATCTTCCTCCGTGATCAGTAATGTGGCGATGGTTTCCGTTTGTCCGGAGGCGCCGTCGATGCGCAGGCGGATGGCCGCGCCGGCACTGGCCCAAACATCGACTATGAAGACGCCGTTCTCAGGCACGCTCTCTTCATAGGCCAGGGATAGCCAGCCGGTCTCTGGCGGCCTGACCACAACCCCCAGGCGTCGTTCGCCCGGCGGGCCGACGGCGCTGTGCAACGTATAGGCGCCGGTGTCGGAGGGGTCGCCTGAACTGCCTATGATGCTGGTGTCTGTTGGCTGCCACAATGGGATGGTAAGCGGGTGGTTCTGGAAATCAGGTATGGCGTTGTACAGGCGGCCGTCTTCGTAGTCCCACAGGTACGTGGTGGGAGTGGCATAGCCTTGTTCTTTCAGGCGCTGCAGACTGCCGCCGCTGATCTGTGGCTGTTCGTACCACACGGCGGCGGCAGCCGCCACAAAGCCTGGTTGGAGGACGAAGCGGTGGGCGAACATTTGCGCCTGTGCCGGCGCCTGAGGCAGCAGTTGTCTCATTTGCCGGGCCACGCCGGCGACCTCCACCGTTCGTTGCTGCCAGGTGCGCTGTGCACTGCCAATCAGCAGGCTGTTAAGGGCCAGGACAAGGGCGATGCCGGTGAGTGCCAGGCGCAGGCGGTGTTCCCGCGCGCGGCCGGCCGGGCGGGCTGCTACGAAATTCGCGGCGGGGACGCCCAGCGCCAGCGAGAGCGCTGCCCAGGAGCTGTACAGGTGGCGACCGGCGTAAAGCTCCGGTATCTGTTTCCACACCGTCAGATAGAGGAAACCCAGATGGAGCACAGCCCAGGCCAGGCCGAACTTCACGGCGCCGGCGCCGCGCCGGTACCAACGTATGAGCAGCGCTACCACTACGGCAGCCAACATTAGTTCCACGATGGTGGACTGCCGCGCAAGCTGCAGCAGCCAGAGGCCCGCTACCGTCTTGTTCAGTAACAGCCAGAATCCCGTTACACTGACGACGTAGTTGCCCACTGCTGGTGGAAGAAGATAGCTGAGCCATGCAAGCGCCGTCTGGCTTTGCAGTGAAATGGTGCTGTTGGGGCGCGCGAAGTGCACGGCGCCCAGGACCGCCATCAGAACAAATAACAGGCTGCCGGCTGCCATTTCGCCGCGGGGCAAGGGGAGGCGACGGTAGAGGGCGTGTCGCGCAAAAAGCAGTAGTGGGGGAAGCAGTAGCCCTTCTTCGTGGCTAAACATGGCCATTACTGTGAGTAAAATGGCTGCGCCAAGCGCGCGCCAATCTGTGGCAGACCCCCGCTCGGCCATTTTCAGATAAGAAATGTAGGCGGCAACGGCAAGCAGGGAGAAGAGGGTGGTCATGATGGTAGCGATGCTACTGATCCAGGCCGCCACATCGTGGTGCTGCGCGTTAATGGCGAACAGCGTTGTTGCCAGCAATGCCCCGGCTCGCCGCAGGCCCAGACGGCGCGCCAGCGCATAGACGGCGCAGACCGCCAGCGTGTGCCACAGCGCGAGCAGGTAGTAATAGGGGACCGGCTTCAGCCCGAAGAGAAGTCGGTTCAGCAGGATCCAGAAATTTTGTAGCGGGCGATAGTACCAGGTTGTCCATAGCGGGTGGAAGACCTGTAGCGCCTGTAGGGGGTCTTCGAGAAAAGGGCTGATATAGGATAAGTGTAGATAGTCGTCGCCGACAAAGGCGTTTTTGTATGGAGGAAGATACAGGAGAAGGCTCAACAGCAGAACCACGCTTATCGCCACCAAGGAAAGGTGTCTGCTATAACCTCGCTCCCGGGCGGTGTTTGATTTTGATAAGAGCGCCTGTCGCGCTGATGAAGACCAATACATTTTACTGTATGATGACAGCAACTATCCAGGCTACCGTTACACTACACTGGCGCGTAATCAGTCCTGTCCCTGCTTCTCAGGTGTACAGAAAGGAGATTAAAATGTCCAATCGTCTGGCCCAAGAAAGCAGTCCCTATCTTTTGCAGCACGCGGACAACCCTGTCGATTGGTATCCCTGGAGCGACGAAGCGCTGGAGAAAGCCCGCGCTGAGAATAAACCAATACTTCTGAGCATTGGATATGCTGCCTGCCACTGGTGTCACGTCATGGCTCATGAATCGTTCGAAGATGACGCCACCGCGGCCATTATGAACGAGCATTTTGTGAACGTCAAAGTGGATCGAGAGGAGCGGCCTGATCTGGATTCAATTTATATGAGCGCGGTGGTAGCTATGACCGGCCAGGGTGGTTGGCCTATGACCGTTTTTCTGACGCCCGACGGCCATCCTTTCTACGGCGGTACGTACTATCCGCCGGTGCCGCGGTTTGGCATGCCCAGTTTTCGACAGGTGCTGGAAAGCGTGGCCCGCGCCTGGGAAACGCAAGAGGACGAGATTATCGAGAATGCCGGACAGGTGGCCGCTCATCTGGGCCAGCGCCTGGGTCTGATGGGGCAGGATACTGATTTGCAACCGGCCGTCTTCGACCACGCTCTGCAGGCGTTGCGCCAGAGCTACGACGGCGTGTATGGCGGTTGGGGCGATGCGCCGAAGTTTCCGCAGGCAATGACCATCGAGTTTCTGCTGCGCATGGTTGTGCAGCGCGACGGCGAGGGCCAGGAGATGGCAGCGCACACCCTGGAGATGATGGCCGGTGGCGGCATGTACGATCACCTGGGCGGCGGCTTCGCCCGCTACTCAACCGACAGCAAATGGCTGGTGCCGCACTTCGAGAAGATGTTATACGATAACGCGCTGTTGGCCCGCGCCTATGTGCACGGCTGGCAGGTCACGGGCCACGAGCGATTTCGCGAGGTGGTCGAGGAGACGCTGGATTGGGTGGTGGGCGAGATGCGCCACGAGGACGGCGGCTTTTATAGCAGCCTCGACGCCGACAGCGAGGGCGAGGAAGGTAAGTTTTACGTCTGGAATCCGGGCCAGATTCGCGAAGCGCTACCGGAGGATGATGCCCGGTTGTTCATAGCCTACTATGACGTCAGCGAAGGCGGCAACTGGGAAGGAAAGAGCATCCTCAATACGCCGCGGGAGCTGGCCGACGTGGCCCAAGAGCTGGGGATGGACCCGGCGGAGGCGCGGGAGCGGCTGGAGTCCGCCCGCGAGGTGCTATATGACCGGCGCGCCGCGCGCGTCTGGCCGGGCCGCGACGAGAAGGTGCTGACTGCATGGAACGGCCTGATGATGGCGGCCTTTGCCGAGGCCGGACGGGTCCTGGGGCGCGACGATTACGTGCAGGTTGCCAGAGATAATGCCCGCTTCCTGTACGGGACGCTGCGCAGCGATGACGGACGCCTATTGCGAACCTGGAAGGTCGGGTCCGAGGCTCGCTATAACGGCTATCTGGAGGACTATGCCTATCTGGCCGAAGGGCTGCTGACGCTGTACCAGACGACGTTTGAGGAACAGTGGTTCGCCTGGGCTGAAGAGCTGGCGCAGATGATGCTGGATCATTTCCGTGACGAGCAGGGCGGTGGCTTCTACGATACCTCAGATGACCACGAAGAACTGATCCACCGCCCCAAGGACGTCCAGGACAACGCGGTGCCCAGCGGCAACGCGATGGCTGCCACGGTGTTGCTGTCACTTGGTCTCTTCACAGGCAAGGGTCACTATTGGGACGTGGCGCAAGAGGCCGTGGCGGCGATGAGTGGCGCTATGGCCCAGTACCCCACCGGTTTTGCGCAGTGGCTCACCGCGGCAACGCTCGTCCTGGGGGATCCTCGCGAAGTGGCCATCGTTGGCGAGCCGGAAGACGACGATGTACAGGCGCTACTTGACGTCACCTATGGGTCGTACCGGCCCTTGCAGGTCGTCGCTGTTGGTCGCAATGGTGACACGGTGCCCTTGTTGAGAGAGCGCACGCGGTTGGACGACAGGGCTACGGCTTACGTCTGCCGCCAGTTTGTCTGCCAACGTCCTGTTGCGGAGCCGGCAGCGCTACAGGAGCAACTGGCGGGCGAGGCTTAAACCGGAACCGGTGACCAGGCCGGCTCATACGCAACCGGAACAAGATCTGTCACGTATAGGGAGCAGAGTCTGATTTACGACGATGGGAGTGACGTGACGATGAAACAAAACAACTTGCGACGACAGAATGGTATGCTCGCCGGCGTGTGTGGCGGGCTTGCCGAGTTCTTTGGCATCAGCGCCTTCTGGTTCCGCCTGCTATTTTTGATTCTGGCCCTGCCCGGCGGCGCGCCGGGCGTCGTTCCCTACCTCATTCTATGGATCGTGATACCCCCGGCAGGGAAGGGCGCTTAGGGAAGCACGCGGATAGTTTACGGGCGACGGACGGCGGACCGCAGCTGATTCTAATTCAGCCAGGCGGTCCGCCGTTTGCTGTTTCAATCTCCAAACTCTAATCCTTCAATCTCCAATTCCTGCTCTCTTCCCAATGACATATTGACACGGCTCTTTTTTTCTGTAAAATATGACCAGGTAGTCATATGACTGACCGGTCATATTAAAAACAGAGGATTTGACCTATGCCGAAACAGACCTTCTTTAACCTGGCGGCAGAGAAGCGCGAGAGGATTCTGGACGTTGCCATTGACGAATTCGCACAAAATGATTACAGCAACGTTTCCATATCGAAGATCGTGCAACGCGCGGGTATTGCCAAAGGGAGCTTCTATCAGTACTTTGAGGATAAAGAGGATCTATACGCCTATCTGCTGGGGCTGATGGCGGAGGAGAAGCAGAAATTCCTGGAAAGTGAGCCTCCCGACCCACAAATGGGCATCTTCGCTTTTTTACGCTGGCTTGCGCGGGAGGGTGTACGTTTCGAGCTGAAGAACCCGCGGCTGGGACAGATCGCCTATCGCGCGGTGACCGGCGCGGGCTATCCGCCGAGTTTTGTGGCGCAATACCAGGCGCAGGGTCTTGCTTTTTTCCGCGCCCTGGTGGCGCAGGGCAAAGCTCAGGGTGACATTGCGCCGGAAATTGACGATGACCTGGCAGCGTTCATGTTTAACACCATATTCACGGAGTTGGGTCGCCATATCCTGCAGCGCTTCCCCCAGCGACCGGATACGGAGTCGGGGCGGGTAGACGACCTGCGCGCGTTTTTTGATGGGGACGAGGTACAGGCAATTTTCTCGCAAACGTTGGCAATTTTGCAGCATGGTCTGGCGCCCACCGGGGCATCAGGCGTGACAGAGGAATATGAAAATGAATCAGACGGTAATGGTCGACGTTCAGAATCTATATCATGATTACGAGGGGAAGGGACAGTATGCCGTGCGCGACGTCTCTTTCTCCATCGCGCAGGGTGAAATCTTTGGTTTCCTGGGGCCCAGCGGCGCCGGTAAGAGCACGGTGCAGAATCTGATAATTGGCCTGCTGCCAGTGCAGCAGGGGCAGATTCTCTTTCAGGAGCAACCGATCAGGGAATTACGCTCTGTGTTCTTCAACCGCATCGGCGTCAGTTTTGAGCACCCCAATCTGTATGGGAAGCTGACCGGGTACGAGAATCTGAAATATTATGCCGGGATGTTCAGTGTGCCGACGGAGGATCCGTCGAAATTGCTGGACATGGTGGGTCTGCAGGACGCGATGCACAAGCGTGCCGCAAATTACTCCAAGGGTATGAAGCAGCGGTTGGTTTTTGCCCGCGCTCTGCTCAACGACCCGGAGTTCCTGTTTCTGGATGAGCCAACGGCGGGACTGGATCCGAATCTCGCCAGCACTATTAAGGAGATCATCCGTCGGAAACGAGACCAGGGCAAGACCGTTTTCCTCACAACTCACAATATGTACATCGCCGACGAACTGTGCGATCGCGTGGCATTCATCAATGATGGCCAGATAGTGGCCATGGATACCCCGCGCAACCTGAAGCTGCAGTACGGAGAGCGCTCGGTGCGTGTGGAATATCGCGAGAATGGCGCGGGTTCCTCTGAGCTAAAGAGCGCTGTGCTTTCCCTGGAAAGTGAGCCTGATCGAGCTCGCTTTAACCTGATTCTTAATGAGAACGAGGTACAGACAATTCACTCGCAAGAGGCGACGCTGGAGCAGACGTTCATCAAGATCACCGGACGGAGGCTCACATGAAGCGGCCACTGACTCTCATCCGTCAGGATCTGGTGCTGACCTGGCGCAATGGTCTGGTGTTTTTTACCGGTGTATTGCTCTTGATCATGCTCAGTCTTATCTGGTTGTTGCCGGAGAGTATGAGCACGGAAGCCACGGAGGTCATCTATGACGGCTCCGGCGATGGACACTTCGAGGCGTACTTGCGGCAGATGGGCGCTGGTGATGAACTCTTCGTGGGGAGCGGCGAAGAACTACAGGCGGTGTTAGATGACACCAGCCGGGGCATCGGCGTCATCTACGAAGGTGATCTACAGGATCCACGTTTCCGCCTGCTAACTGTGGGGCGTCTCGCCGAGGAAAACTTGAACTTGATGGAAGCGCTCCTGGACACCGCGGTGCGCACCATGCGCGGCGAGCGCGCGCCGGGTGATTTTGACGTGACCCTGTTGCGCGAGCCCAGTGATCCGGTGCCGCTGAATTTGAGCATCGTGCCCATTGCGCTGGTCTTCGAGGTCGTGCTCCTGGGATTTACCGTTGGTGCGGTGATGATCTTCCAGGAGAAGCAGGAAGGGGCTAACCGTGCTTACCGCGTCAGTCCGGGCACGACGCTGGACTATATCATGGCCAAGAACGTCATGTTTACGATGATGAGCGTCATCTATGGCGGGTTGCTGCTGTTTGCCGCCTTCCGGTTGGACGCTGATTATGGGCCGATCATGCTTCTGATAATCCTCTCCAGTTCCATGATGACGTTGATCGGGCTGGCCATTGCTGTTTTCTTCAACAATATCTCCGAATGGTTCTTCGTGGGCATCGGCGTGCTCATCGTGAATATGTTGCCCATCTTTTCCTACACGATGCCCACCTTCGCGCCGAGCTGGCTGACCCTGATTCCCTCTTACCCGGTGCTGTTTGGTGCGCGCGAGCTACTCTTTCCCACGGGTAAAAGCGAGTTTCTCGCGCCTCTGCTCGTGCAACTGTTGATCCTGAACGTAATCGCATTTGGGTTAAGCTACCTGGCCGTTGACCGCAAGCTGATGCGGGCTGGGTGAGGGAGCCGGAGGACAGAACGATGAATTTCAAACAGATTATTAGCCTGCTGCGCCAGGACCTGACCAACTCATTGCGCGACAATCTTGTACTCTATATGTTTGTGGCGCCCGTCCTTCTGGCGCTGGGCGCGCGATTCTTCTTGCCGGCGCTTGAGGACACGCGGCTTACCTTTGCCGTTGAAAGCGCCGTTGGCCCGGCGGTGGTTGCTGAGCTGGAGGAATTGGGCGATGTGGAGCTGTTGCACAGCCGCGAGGCGGTTATCGAACGCGTGGAGCGCAACGACGACGTGCCGGGCATCGTGGTCCAGGAAGGTGCGCCGGAGCGCTTTGTGGTCTATCTGGAAGGAAATGAGCCGGAAGGCGAGGAGCTGGTCACGATAATCATGTCCAGCATCCTACAAGACGGGCAGGTGGCTACGTTTGTTCATGAGGAGCTGCGCGCCAGCCGCTCGCTGATTGGTGAATACGGCGCCGTCGTCCTGGTGATGCTGGCGGTGATGATCGGCGCCCTGGTGATGGGGTTTCTGGTGGTCGACGATAAGGAGACAAACGCCATCCAGGCGCTGGCTATATCCCCGCTGACAATGACGCACTATCTGCTGGCCCGGGCGGTTTTCGCGGTGACCTTCAGCACCATCATCGCTCTCATAAGCAGCCTAATCCTGGCCGGTTCAGCCGTCAATTATGGCCAGCTGCTGGTTGGGTTCGTGGTTGCCTGCAGCGTGGGCCTGATCATTGGCTACGTGATCGGTGGTTTCACGAACAACCAGCTAGAGGCGATCGGCCTGATCAAAATCGTGATGTTTGCCTACCTGACGATTCCCATCCTGACCATCTTTGTTCCCGACAACTGGCAATGGGTGTTCTATCTTCTGCCCAACTATTGGATGTTCAAGATTTTCGAAAATCTCTTTGTGCAACAGAGTGGGCCCGTCACTTTCTGGCGGGCCTGCGCCTTGACGTTGGCGACCAGCGCTGCTTACCTGCTGGCTATGGCTCCCCTGCTACGCCGGCGCATGCAGCTGCGCTTCGTCTGAGTAATCGACACCGGTCACCGACAAAACGAAAACAGGGCCGCCATCATGGCGGCCCTGCTGGTATTTTCTGTTTGACCAGTAGAATTGTGTGCCCCCGAGAGGACTCGAACCTCTAACCTTGGCATTAAGAGTGCCCTGCTCTGCCAGTTGAGCTACGGAGGCGCATGAAAAAAGCCAATTAATTATATCCAGAATCGCGTTTATGTCAAAGCTATTTGGGCTGCGCCAAGAGGCAGGCGCAGGGTCGTTCTAAGGCGAAGACAGGTTGTTTTCCGGCGTCGGGAGGGGCGTTGGCGGTACCTCGGGGTCCAGGAAAGTTACGCGGATGACGGTTACCGTCATGGCGATTTCGCGATCACCATCCACGTGTGGACTGAGATCACTGCCGATGGCTCTGCGCAGGGACTCCGCCTGCTGGTGCAATATCGGGCCCGTTGACCGCAGCGTGAGATGCAGGGTCAAAGGTTCCCTGCGTTCAGTCAGGTTCTCAATGATTACCGGCTCGGCCAGCTCGGTACCTTCCAACTCGCTTACATGAGCGTCCACCACCTCGCGAATGCGCGTCTCAAGGGCTGCTTCCCCAGCCAGCTCGTACGTGGTGATGCCCAGAACCAGGGTGATGGCCCCCAGCAAGAGCATCGCCACGCGCACGCTCCGTTGTTGCACCAAACGCTGTGTCTTTTGCTCGCGAGTGGGCCGGAATCCCAACATGAGGAAAACGAGCACGGCGGCAGCCACGATAGCTGTCAGGTTGGTGGAGAAGAGGAGCACGGCGCCCAGCGACTGGCGAAAATGCCCGGTGGCCAAGGTAATGCCGATGGCGGCCAGGGGCGGCACCAGCGCCGCGGAGATGGCCACACCGGGCAAGGCAGCGGCAGCGGTAGAGTGGGCCAGAGCGTAGGCGCCGGCCAGCCCGGCGAACAAGGCAACGCCAAGGTCGAGCAGCGTGGGCTGGGTGCGCGAGACGATCTCCGTGGTCAACGGCTGGTCAACCTGCAGAAATCCGGTGGCCACACCCAGGACGATAGAAAGTAACGCGCCTTTGAGCACGGCGGCGACAGAGAGGCGCAAGAAGCGCGGATTGCCCAGGACAATGGCCAGGCCCGCGCCTATCATCGGCGACATCAATGGCGCAACCAGCATGGCCCCAATGACCACTGCGGGACTCTCCAGGAGCATGCCCAGCGCAGCGATCAGCGCTGAGAGACCCATCAGGACGAAAAAGTCGATGTCAGGCCGGGCGCTGCGACGGATGCGCACGTATACGTCCGTGCGCTCGCCGAGATCCAGTCTTGGGATCACCCGTTGCAGCCGCCAGGCCAGCGTGCGAGCGAGGTCTCCAACAGGCGAAGAGGGTTCCCAGACGACGGCAACGGGCGTTCTGCTCTCGCGCACAACGGCGCTCACGACATCGCCAAAAAGGGCGCGGTCGATGGTGCTCTCGCGGCTGGCGCCGATGATCACCAGATCGTAAGCACCGCTGGCCTCTTCCACGATCCCGGCCGTCGCCGAGTTTGCCTGCACGACGCGGGCCTCGATACGCTCATTAGCATCTGTAAACTTCGTGAGCTGGCGCAGACGGGCGCGACCATGGGCCTCTTCGTTCGGTCCCAGATAGCTGGGCGCCACGTAAAGCGCCGTGATTTCTACTTCCGGCGCAAGCGGCAGCAGGAAGCTTAGGGCGCTGGCGGAGTTGGGGCCACCGGCGGTGGGTACGAGTATGCGCCGGATGGGCTGCCCGTATAGCTCCTCAGCACTCTTGTCGGGTTCTTTCTCCGTGGCTTGCGCCTGGCTTTCAGCACTGGTCTGGCGATAGGTCTGATAGGCCGATCCACGGATCACGGCGGCGGGGCAGGGCAGTCTGTCCAGGCGTCGCCACTGTGGGCTGTCCCCGTCTGCCAGCAGCAGATCGATGTCTGCCCGCTCGATCATGCTCGTCAATGCCTTGTGGAAATCAGCGGCGGCTATCAGCAGATGATGGTAAACGTGATCTTCTGAGATATCTTTTCCCGCCTGCGCGATGACCTGGCGTGCCTCGCTGACCACTTGTTCTGTCTCTGAATCAGGAACGATGATCAACGCCACAGCCTCGCCGCCGCTCGCTTCCGCCAGTTGCAGTGCAAAGCGCCAGGCCAGTCCCGGGTCCTGTTGTGGGTTCAGGAGGGTCAATACCCGCCACTTCTTTCCTTCAGGGATCTTGCCGTCAATGATCTCCATCTCGAAATGAAGTATAACGAGATTGAGCAAATGATCGAGTAGTGACCGGCAATTGATTATAATGAGGACGATAGAAAAGTCGGTCTAACGAGGTTAAGGAGGTTACATAATGCAAGAGACGTCGATTAAGACCACTATGATAGCATTTCCCCACAATGAGCATGAGACGCCGGCATACCTGGCACGGCCGGACGACGACAGCGCGTCCCATCCCGGCGTGGTTGTTTTACAGGAGTGGTGGGGGTTGGTGCCGCACATCAAGGATGTCGCCGAGCGCTTCGCGCGGGAGGGGTTCGTGGCCCTGGCGCCCGATCTTTATCACGGCGCTCATGCCGAGGAGCCTGACGAGGCGCGCAAACTGGCGATGGCCCTCGACCGGCAACGGGCCGTGGACGAAATTCGGTCAGCCGTACGCTACTTGCAGCAACTTGATCCGGTGCAACCCAGTAAGGTCGGGGTGGTGGGTTGGTGCATGGGTGGTGGGCTGGCCCTGTCTACGGCGGCGGATGATGATAACGTGGGGGCCGTGGTTGCCTTCTACGGCAGCCCATTGGCGGCATCAGACGTGTCACGCATCGAAGCGCCGGTGTTGGGCCTATACGCGGGCCAGGATCGCGGGATTCCTGTGGCTGTGGTGCACGAGTTTGAGGACGCTCTACAGCAGCATAGGGTGCCGCACGAGATCCACATATACCCGAACACCCATCATGCCTTTTTTAACGATACGCGCGAGGTTTACGACCAGGACGCTTCCGCCGACGCCTGGGAGCGCACGCTGGCGTGGTTTCGCCAGCATCTTCAATAGGCGAGGAGGGCCGGCGGATGCGCCGGTACACCGCCCCTACTCTTCCTCATCGCCGCTGTCTGGCTGCCACTGTTCCTCGAGCCACTTGATCGTGTCGCTCAGATCCAGCCGTTCCCCGAGTCTGACGAGATCGCCGCGCCGTTGCCACTGATCCAGTTCGATGGGTTGCGGCAGGAGGGGGGAGAGGCGGTGGTAGCGGTCGCCGAGTATCTGGCGGCACTGGTAATCGGCGATGCCTGACGCCCCGTCGAGCATAATGTTGAGCAGCGGTTTCGCCCATTGCGCGTATCCCCAGTCATGACGCGCGCCTTCGATGAAATGGGATGGTTGTCCCGTGCCCAGTGAGAGGAGCACGATTTCCTCTAGCGCGGGACGACGGATCATTTCTGCACGCCGGTCCTGCGTCTGGGTCAGGGCGGCCATACTGGGATTGTTGGCGGCTACACCGCCGTCGATGAAGCCGTCGACGGTGGGGAAGTAGGTGGGCGCTGCAGAGGTGTACAGGGCCACTTTGTATGCAGGGATGTCGGCGTCACTGTCTATACCCGGGAAATTGTGAAAGAACTTCGGTTTCCAATGCCGCCGTGTTGGGTCAGGATGTTCGTTGTCCAGATCGAACGCAGAGACGAGCACGCGCTTGGGTAGTTGGCCAAGCCGCGTGTCGCCCAGGATGGCCTCTAGCTCTTCTTGCAGCGGTTCAATATCGTAGTCGGCTCCGATCATCTTGCCCAGATCAACGAGGTCGTCAGCCCAGGAGTCATCGAAAATGACGGGGCCTTTCTCGTAATACAGGTTGCGCAGCGTTGTCGGCGTCAGGCCGTGGGCCAGCCCCAGAATGATGATGCCGCCGGTAGAAGTGCCCGCGAGTAAATCGACGCTGTCCAGCCAGCCGGGCGCGGCCTCTTGCAGGCGTTGCAGAATCACACAGGTGAGCAGGCCACGGATGCCGCCGCCGTCGATGGTCAGGATACGATAAGGCTTCATAGACAACTCTCTTGGCTGTGGCGCTGGGACACATTTTTAAGATAACAGGGTATTGACACGGTGATCTGAGGGCAATTATAATGGAATTAGGAAGACTTGCTATAAACCCCGGATGATCCTGGGGCAGGTTGGCAAATGTAGGCGGCTCTGAGTTCCCCTCTGGTGCGCCCGCCCGCTTCCATAGGTGCATGAGATGGAAGCCAACACCTGTGTCATCGGCCGCCACGGGATCCGAGATACATAAACCCGCCGAAACGCCAGCCAACTCCGATGCCCCTCGCTCTCATCCGGGGTTTTTTAATTTCTCCTCACCTTTCTTATCCTTCGCTTCTGTTTTTGCCACGCCTACCTCTTCCCTATAATAATAGCTGCAAAGCGCCCGTGGCTTTTCCTCCGCCGGCGCGCGATAGTTATCAACACCCTTACCCTTTATCTAATTCTGCTTTGAAAGAGGAGTATTGATGCTGCAAATTGACGGAAGCTACCTCCTGGAAACCGTGGTAGGTCTTGTTGAGATCGACTCCGTAAATCCTTCTCTGGTGCCGGGTGCGGCAGGCGAGGCCCGCATCGCAGAGTACGTGGCTGGTCGCCTGGAGGAGCTGGGTCTGCGGGTCACGCGCCATGAACCCGAACCGGGGCGCGTCAGCGTGCTCGGCCGGCTGGTGGGTGGCAACGACGGTCGCTCGCTAATGTTAAACGCCCACTATGACACCGTCGGGGTGGAGGACATGCGCGATCCGTTCTCTGCCAGAGTAGAGGATGGGCGTCTTTATGGTCGGGGTGCATACGACATGAAAGGCAGCCTGGCGGCGCAAATGGCGGCGGTCAAGGCGTTGCTCGATGCGGGAATCAACCTGCAGGGCGATCTTCTGATTGCCGCCGTCGCCGATGAGGAGTACGCCAGCATTGGTACAGCCGATTTGCTGAACCATTGCCATCCGGACGGCGCCATCGTCACCGAGCCAACTGCCCTCCAGACTTGCCTGGCGCACAAGGGCTTCATCTGGTTGCAGGTGGAGACCAGGGGACGGGCGGCGCACGGCAGCCGCTTCGATCTGGGCATCGACGCCAACATGCGCATGGGGCGCGTACTGTCCGAACTGGACAGGCTTGAACAAGCGTTGCGCCAGCGCGCGCCGCACCCGCTGGTGGGACCGCCTTCCTTGCACGCTGCCACGCTGCAAGGCGGCACCGAACTGAGCATGTACGCCGCGTCCTGCCGGCTGGGCATTGAACGCCGCACCGTACCCGGCGAAGACGCGGACCAGATAATGGCGGAGATACAGCAGATCCTGGAGCGCCTGGCGGCGGCGGACGACACCTTCCAGGCCCAACTGGAGACCCTTCTGGTGCGCGAGCCGTTCGAGGTGGCGCCGGAAGCGCCCGTGGTGCGCGCCCTGGATGCTGCAACAGCGACGGTGCTCGGCGAACCCGCGCGGCACATTGGCGATACGCCATGGATGGATTCGGCGCTGCTGGCTGCCGCCGGAGTAGAGTCAGTGGTGATTGGGCCGGCAGGCGCCGGCGCGCACGCCGCCGAGGAGTGGGTTGATCTTCATTCACTGGAGCAATTGGCGGCGATCCTGGCAGAAACGGCGATTCATTACTGCGGGACAAGTCCCTGAACAGTTATCGACCCCCTCGAACATTTGTGCTAGACTTGCCTCATGAGTCGTTGGCGCAAGTTCGTGCGGCCCAACAGTGGTGGGCGCCACATTGATTGGAACAGGGTTCTGCTGGAGCAGATCCGGCTATCGGATCTGCCGGAACCGATGCGCGAGTATCGCTTCCACGCCAACCGCCAGTGGCGTTTTGACTTCTGCTGGAAAAACGTGGGCAGGTTGGTGGCCTGTGAGGTGGAGGGCGGCATATGGATGCAGACCAAAACGGGGCGTAGCAAGGGCCACGCACACCCCAAACGGTTTGAGAGCGACTGCGAAAAGTATAACGAAGCAGCCCTTTACGGCTGGCTGGTCATCCGCGTGACGCCGGCGATGATCCGCGATGGGCGGGCCATCGACTGGCTGGAGCGGGCTCTTTTATAGGCGACTCCATCCCATTTTGCTCAGAGCTCACCGCTCTGAAGTGTCAGTACCTTAGGGGCCATGTGGGTTCATTATCGACCTGACTGCGATGGGAGAATAATCTCGCTCCAGTTTCCTCCGATAGAAGACCGGGATACAATGGGAGCCAGCCGTCGTAGGGCGCTCTCGGGATCGTGGGGATCTGCCACACAGGGGCATTCACGCCGGCCTTTTGCCAATAGCACTCCAGTCGTTGTCGTTCATTGAATCTTACATAAAGAGGAAGGGCATGATGGCCGAAACAAGAAAAGGACGCATTCTGGTTATAGACGATGACGCCAACCTTCTGAAAATGATGGGCCTGCTGCTGGAACGAGCCGGTTATGAGTTTCACGCCGCGACAAACGGCCTGGAGGGGCTGTCGCTGGCGGAAAAGGTGCAGCCCGATCTGATCATCCTCGATGTGGCTCTGCCCTTCATGAAGGGGACTGAGGTCTGCCGTCGCCTTCGCGAATTGTCGCCCACCAGCCGCCTGCCGATCCTCATGATGAGCAATCTGGAGCGCATTGAGGATAAGTTAGCCGGCTTCCAGGCCGGCGCTGACGACTACGTCACCAAGCCGGTCAATCCCAAGGAGCTGTTGGCGCGCATCGAGGCTCTGCTGGCGCGCTCGCAGCTGGCGAAACCACATAAAGCGCGCACCGTTGCGCTGCTTGGCGCCAAGGGCGGGGTCGGCGTGAGCACCGTGGCTACTAATCTGGCAGCCGCTCTTGTTGAGCGGGAGCGCGCCGCGACATTGGTGGAGCTGCGCTCGTCTCAGGGGACGCTCCGGTACCTGCTGGATGCGCCGCCCGAGCCACATTTCGGCCCTTTATTGGAAAAAGAGGCTCAGGGGCTGACACGGACCGAGGTGGAACGGTACGTGGCGCGCCACCGTTCTGGAATCAGGCTGTTTCTGGCGCCGCCTGACATCTCGCAACAGCCGCTGACGACGACGCATGTGGAAACAATGTTGAGCGTGCTGGAGCAGGGCGCCGATTATCTCATCCTCGATTTGCCGCCGGTGATGGACGCGACGTCGCGCCGTGCCCTCGAGCTCGCCGATCAGATCTTGTTGATTAGCGAAACAGAAATGCTGTCTGCGGCCTGCGCCCGGGCTATGTTGCAAACGTTGCGTGAGTGGGATCTGGCGCAGACGGTTACGGTGGTCGGCGTCTCGCGGGTGCCGTCTGGCGTTTCGCTCACGCGGCTAGAACTGGAAAACGAAGTGCTGGGCGCAGTGCAGCGCGGTGACGGGTCCGGCTCCGGGGAGGCCGACTGGCAAGTTACGCGGGCCTATGATGGATTAGGGCGCGGTGTGATCAGCGTAGTTCCCGCCGCTCCCGAGTCGTTTGAGGACGCGTTGCGCGCAGGTGTGCCCCTGGTACGTCTGGAACCGGCAGCGCGCGCTGCCCGTGCTATTTCTGACCTGGCCGACCGCATTCTGAACGACGCAGAGTTATCCCGGCCGGCAGAATTGTAGCTATTTTTGTATCCTCCTGCTGTGCCCCGTATACATGAAAGTGGGCGACTCCTTCTCCTAGAATTGAGGTCGAGTGGGTGCGAGCGCGCCAGCCTGGCGTGGCGACCACCGGCTCAGTTGACCGTATTGTTCAGATGAAAGGAGAGTACGATGAATGACGACGTTTTGAAAGGAAAATGGAAGCAGTTGAAGGGCCGCATCCGTGAGGAGTGGGGCGAACTGACGGATGACGACATCGATCGCATCCAGGGCAACCGCGAGCAGTTGGAAGGTCGTTTGCAGGAACGATATGGGTATGCCAAGGACGAAGCGCGCGACGAGGTTGACAACTGGTTGGAGCGTATGACGGATTAGGAATATGATCTGTAATCGACCAGCCAGCAGTTGACGGCTAGATGTGGAGGGGCAGATTTACTGGCCCCTCCACGCTATTCCCGCTCCAATGCTCCAATGACGGTGTCCAGATCTTTGTCCCCGCGCCCTGAGAGGTTGACCAGGATGATATCGTCCTGGCTCATCTGCGGTGCACGTCTGATGGCTTCGGCCACGGCGTGCGCCGATTCCAGGGCGGGGATGATGCCCTCCATCTGGGACAGGGTCCTAAAAGCCTTAAGCGCCTGGTCATCGGTGGCATAAGTGTAGCCTGCCCGTTCCATATCGCGCAGCCAGGCATGCTCCGGACCCACGCTGGGATAATCCAGTCCGGCGCTGATGCTGTGTGTTTCCATGATCTGCCCATCTTCGGTTTGCATGACGAAGCTTTTGGTCCCGTGCAGGACGCCGACGCGGGCCACGTTCAGGTCGGCGAAGCGCGCCGCGTGGCGCCCGCTTTCAATGCCCTCTCCACCGGCTTCCACGCCCAGCAACGCCACATTTTCGTCGTGACGAAAGGCGTGAAAGATGCCCAGGGCATTGCTACCGCCTCCAACACAGGCGATGATCAGGTCCGGCAACCGCCCGGCTCTGTCGATTATCTGGCGGCGCGCCTCGCGCCCGATGATGCTCTGGAAATCGCGCACCATCATGGGGTAGGGATGTGGCCCAAGGACGGAACCGAGCAGATAGTGCGTGGTTTCCACATTGGTTACCCAATCGCGAATGGCCTCGTTGATGGCGTCTTTTAATGTTTTGCTGCCGCTGCTGACAGGGCGCACCTCGGCGCCGAGGAGCTGCATGCGAAAGACGTTGGGCCGCTGCCGCGCCATGTCCACCTCGCCCATGTAAACGATACACTCCAGCCCCAACAGGGCGCACGCCGTCGCCGTGCCCACGCCGTGCTGACCGGCGCCGGTTTCGGCCACGATGCGCCGCTTGCCCATGCGCTGCGCCAACAAAGCCTGGCCCAAGGCATTATTGATCTTGTGTGCGCCGCTGTGATTGAGATCTTCCCGTTTGAGGTAGATGCGCGCGCCGCCCAGTGACTCGCTCAGCCGTTTAGCGTAGCTAATGGGCGAGGGGCGCCCTACGTAGTTTTGCAACAGCTGTTCGAACCATTCGACGAATGCGGGATCGTTGCGCGCTTCGTCATACGCGGTGGTCAATTCTTCCAGAGCAGGCATCAGCGTCTCGGGCACAAACTGACCACCGTAAGGGCCGAATTTTCCGTGGGCGTCGGGGAGGGTTTCCTCAGATGAAACCATGGCACTCTCGCCTTGACTGAATTATTTTTATTCTCAATGAGACCTGAAAGGATGATAGGGGCATGGCGATCATGCCCCTGCGATCGTCGCATGCGATTGTCGATTCAACCGCAAACGACATTACTTGTCAACGTCAAACCCTGATGGGGGGCTGGAGATGGCGGCGATGACCTGGGTTTCGCCGGTAATGTTGCCCAGGACAAGCTCCCATCCTTCTCCCGCTTGCCGTGTAAAGACGAACTGCTCATCGTCGGCCCACTCAAGAGCGATGACGGGTGACTGCGCGCTGCCGACATTTTCTGGTGCGGCGGGTGGCGCGCCGATTGAGAGCGACATTGTGTTACCGGAGAGCCGCGCGAAGATCAACCGCTTGGCGTCGGGTGACCAGCCGCGAATTTCATTGACGCTATCGGCGTACACAACGGGCTCGCCGACCTGATCAGTGAGGCTGGCCAGCATCAGATTTCGCGCGCTGCCGCCGGCATCTGATTCTTCGAGATAGGCCAGCCGGCTGCCATCGGGCGCCAGAACGACATTGGCGTGGTTCTGCGGCATGAAGGCCATGACCTGACCCATGAAGTTAGGAGATCCACCGTCGAGAGGAAGATGCCAGATTTCAGTGGCCTGCGCCGGCTGAGCCATGGGATCTGATGGCGGGATGGCGACGCGCAGCGCGTTGCCAGCCGGTGTCCATACCGGTTGCGCGTAATATTGGTACTCGCTGTAGGTGAGCACGGGTGTGTAGGTGAACAGCTCGCGCACGTTGCTGCCGTCCAGGTTCATGACGCTGATACTGTCTGGTCGTACCAGGGCGAGCTGGCTGCCATCGGGCGACAGCATGAAGTTTCCACCTTCTCCGGCGCTGCGAAGCTGTGTGAGGTCACCGCTATCGACGTCCACGCGCCACAGATCGTTGCTCAACAACAGCCCAGGCCCTTCAATCTGCGGGCTGGTGTTAAAGAGCAGGCTGCGTGTGTCCGGGATCCATTCTGTCTGATAGACGCGCACGCCGATGATATTGCCTGCGATGTTGCTCAGATCCACGCCCGCGAAATCCTCATCGCGCGTCAACTGGCGCATGTTGCTGCCATCGTTGTCCACGACCCACAGGTGACCTTCACGGATAAGAGCCACCAACTGTCCATCATCGCTGATATTCGCGTCGTCCACGTCGCCGCTATCCGTCAGTGGTTGTTCACCCAAACCGGGCGTCCAGAGGTAAGTGTTGTTTTCTCTGCCGAAGACCACACGCAGCATTTCAGGTTGCGGTGCAGGGGTATCCGTAGGCGCAGGCTCATCTGTTGGTTCAACCGTCTGCGGCGGGGTAGCGGATGGGGCAGGTTCTTCTGTTGCTGCTTCCATCGGCGGCTCAGTGGGCTCCGTAACAGTGGTTTCAACCGGCGTGGATTCCTCACCGCCAGCGCCCGGTTCCGGTGATGCTTCTATGCCAACCTCAAGAACACCACAGGCGCTGAGTACAATAAGCAGTAAAAGTATTAATAGTAATCTGGCTGAGTGTCTCTTATTCATTTCTCTTTGCCTCCAGTCAATTTTTCCTGGGCGCTGCCTGAAGTGATTTCAGGGCGGCGCCCTGTGTGTACTGGTACCAGCATAGACCACAGTTGTTACACCAGTATGGCTGGCCTGTGCCGGTTCAGAAAAAGGCCGTTACAAGGTTGTAACATCAGGTGACTGGCAGTTGCAGCGTGAAGACGGTGCCGTGACCCGCGCGGCTCTGTAAGTGCACTTCTCCTCCATGCCGCTCGACGATGGAACGCACCAACGCCAGGCCCAGACCGCTGCCGGAAGCGCCGCGTGCCGCCGTCCCACGATATAGCTCTTCCCAGACATGGGGAAGGTCGTCCGCGCCGATTCCTGGCCCGGTGTCCGCGACGTCTATGACCACGCGGGAGCCGTCCTCGCGAGCTCGCACCTCGATGGTGTCTTCTGTGCGCGTGTATTTCAGAGCGTTCTCCACCAGATTGTAAACAGCCAGAAAAAGAAGGTCCCAGTCGCCGGAGACCGTGGGCAGGGGCCAGGGCGCCTGGGGCAAACTCAGCGTGAGCCGGCGTGAATCGCTCTCGGGTTTGTCCTTTGCCAGATCGACTACTTCCTGCAGCAGGGCGTTGAGATCAACAGGAGCACGTTCCAGGGGGCGAGATTCAAGCTCGGCTATTTTGCGCAGATCGGCCGTCAGGCGGCTGAGGCGCACGGTCTGCGCCTCAATGCTACGCAGAGCGTCATGATGGGCCGAGGATGCAGGCGCGTTGCCAATGTTCGCCAGCGCGGCGCGGATGGCCGTCAGTGGATTTTTTAGCTCATGGTCCAGCCGCTGCACAAAACGGCGTCGGTCGGCTGCAGCCTCGCGGCGCTGTTGCTCTAGGGCGGCGCGGTAGCGCTGCTGTTGCCATTGCTGGAGGCCGAGCGCCAGGGCAAGCAGCAGGGAAAGGAGCACGCCTGCCAGAAGCACAACCACATTAAAGCTGATGCGCACGCGTAGTATGGGATTCGGCAGGATGCCGTTATAGAGCAATGCACTCAACGCCAGCGTCAACAGCGCTGGCAGGGGGATGGCTAGCCAACGCCACTTCATGATGCGGCTTCAACCGAAGCGATATAGCGGTATCCCTGGCCCGGCACCGTTTCGACGTAGGTTGGCTCGGTGGCGTCGTCGTCCAGGGCGCGACGCAGTTCGGCGACACGCGTATCTACTGTGCGCGTGCCGGCCGGATAATCCCAGCCCCAGACAGCGTCGAGCAACCGCTCACGGGTCATTAGTTCGTCGGGGTGGGTCATCAGATACTCCAGTAAGGCGGTGGCCTTAGGTGTCAGGGCCAGCTCTTCTCCGCGCAATTGGACGCGGTGGGCGGTGCGATCCAGCCTTAGATCGCCGCTGACCAGCGCCTGCGCTGTGGCTAGGGGGCGTTGTCCAGGTCGCGCGCGACGCAATACGGCGCGCACGCGCGCCACCAGCTCGTGGGGATCGAATGGTTTGTTGAGGTAATCGTCAGCGCCTTCTTCCAGGGCCATGGCCCGCTCTACAGCCTCACCCACCTGAGTGAGCAGGATCACAGGGGTCCAGTTATCATCGCGGCGCAACCGTCGCAGCACCTCGCGCCCGTCCAGTTGCGGCATTAGTACATCAAGGATTATCAGGTCTGGAGAAAACGCTTCTACTTCGCGCAACGCACTCTGACCATCTCCAACTGCGCGCACCTCGAATCCTGACCGTTCCAGGAACGGCGCCAGATTTTCGGTAATGGCCTCTTCATCGTCAACCAGGAGTAGTTTCTCGCGCTCACCCATCGATGCCTCCCGCGCCCTCTTTGGCCCGCTGGATGAAGCGGCGCACTTTTTCAGCATCTTTGATGCCAGGGCCGGCTTCCACGCCGCTGGCGACATCCACGGCAAACGGGCGCACCTGGGCCACGGCCCGGACCACGTTGTCCGGCGTCAGCCCGCCTGCCAGCATCAGGCCCGGTACGCTCTCTCGCAACTGCGCCGCCATGGACCAATCGGTGGTGCGACCGGTGCCGCCGGGAAGCGTGGGGTGGTAGGCGTCGAGCAAGAGGCCGGGTTGTCCGGGGGCCGGTTGCGTCGGCGCGTACCATTCGGCCTCTGCTTCAGCCTCAGCCAGCGTCTGGGGACGCAGCGCCTTATAGCTGCGACCGTACAGCGGAGACTGAGGGTCTCCTACCTGGGACGGTGGTTCCTGACCGCTAAGCTGGGCCAGATCCAACCCGCACTCATCCAGCACCCGCGCTGTCTCATCAGCGTTGCGGTCGACGAACACGCCGACAAGGGTGGGGCAGTCGCCGCGCTGCCGCAGCGCGACTGTGATTGCTCGCGCCGCCTGAGCGCTGACCGCCCGCTTGCTGTGGGGCCACAGGATGAAGCCAAGGTAATCGGCGCCCGCTTCGGTTGCTATTAGCGCGTCTTCCAGACGTGTAATGCCGCAAATTTTCACTTTGACGCTCATATTAGTCCTTGCCTGGATCACTTTAGTGGTGGTTGATAGTACAAATGGGAGTGGCGCATTCGCGCCCTTTTCCAGACCCGGTGGCCATTTAGTTTATCACAGCGATGACCACTGCAAAACGGCCAGCGCCTGCCTGGGAGGTGGCGTATACCTAAGGGAGAAAGGCGCATGTCCGCCTGTTGCTTTTTGTTATAATGAGCCTGAGCGGCGTTGGTGCAGGGGGGCAGCAACAGGCTGCGCCGGGCGCCGGTTCATTACCGTCAACACAACATTTTAGGAGCAACCATGCCCTTTAACATAATCGTAGGCGCCCAATGGGGGGACGAAGGCAAGGGGCGCGTGACCGACCTCATGGCTGCCGAAGCGGACATTGTCGCCCGCTACAGCGGCGGTGACAACGCAGGCCATACGGTCACCATTGGCGAGGAGATTTTCAGATTACACCTTGTGCCCTCGGGCATCGTTCACGAGCGCCCGCTCTGCCTTATTGGCAATGGCACAGTGGTCAACCCGGCCGTCCTGCTGCGGGAGATCGACGGCCTGGTGGAACGCGGTATCGATGCCAGCCCGCGGCGCCTGAAGATCAGCCGGCAGGCGCACCTGATTACACCGGCGCACATTGCGCTGGACGCCGCTCACGAGAAACGCCGCGGCAGCGAGGCCATCGGCACTACGATGCGCGGCATCGGGCCGGCCTACACAGACAAAACCAGCCGCACAGGCCTGCGCGCCGGGCTCTTTGCCGAGCCGGAGCGTCTGGGCGATGCGATTGAAGCCCACGTGGCGGAGAAAAACCAGATGCTGGAACGGCTTTTCGAGCATCCGCCCCTGGATCCGACCGCGGTTGCGGCCGAGTATACCGAGTACGCACAACGCCTGGCGCCCTATCTGGTGGAAAGCAGCGTTTTGTTGCACGAAGCGCTGGCAGAACAGCGCGTGATTCTGGCGGAAGGCGCGCAGGGCACGCTGTTGGACCTGGACCACGGTACGTATCCTTTTGTGACCAGCTCCCATCCCACGGCGGCCGGGGCGCTGGTTGGCCTGGGGATCGGGCCGAAAGCGGTGGACCGCGTGGTGGGTGTAGCCAAAGCGTTTACCACGCGCGTGGGCAGCGGGCCCTTTCCCTGTGAACTGGAAGGCGACCTGGCGCAGCGGCTGCGCGGCACGGGTGAAAATCCGTGGGATGAATTTGGTACCACCACGGGCCGGCCGCGTCGCGTAGGCTGGCTGGATGCAGTGATTCTATGCCACGCGGTGCGCGTCAACAGCGCGACGGAGCTGGCGCTGACCAAGCTGGACATCCTTAGTGGCTTTGAGGCGTTGAATGTTTGCGTGGCCTACGAGCTGGACGGCGAGCGCATCGACTATTTCCCCAGCGAGCAAGAGGCGCTGGCCCGCGCCCGTCCCGTCTATGAGACGATACCCGGCTGGGATGAGGACGTGACGGGCGTGCGGCGGCTGGAGGACCTGCCGGCGAACGCACGCCGCTACGTGGCATTCGTGGCCGACAGTGCCGGTGTGCCCGTGCGCATGATCTCTGTAGGCCCCGCCCGACAGCAGATTATCCGACCGTAGCCGGTATAGAAGTCTTCCGCAGGTTGTTGTGATGGCTCCACGCACATTGCGTGGAGGGGGCCTACGGAAGGCTATCTGTCTAGATTTCGTAGGCGTAGTGCACCAGGAAGGCGATGTGGTATTCGCCCTGCCAGCGCTCGATGCCCACGACCCAGGTTCCCCAGTCGAAGCCGATATCGTCGGGAGCCGGCGCCCTGTGCACGGAGTAAAAGTTAATCCCTTCGTATTCCGGCGGGAGCTGCACCAGACCGGCCGTGTTGCCGTGGAGGATTTCGTTGCAGGCGATGTCTGTCGCGCCCAGCAAGTCCTGCTCCAGCAAGGGAAGAATCACGTCCTGGAAGGAGCCCTCAATCGGCCGGCCGCTCCCGTCCTCGTGGCCCCAATCGAAGCCCTGGCTCTGGCTGAAGAGATTTTGCAGGCCGTCGCCCGCGAGCCGCACCTCAGGATTCCACCAACTGGTGCGCACGCGCAGCCCGCGCTGAGTGGAGAGCAGGGGCATTAACTCGTCACCCTCCCTGGCAGCAACGGCCTCTTGCAGCGAGGTCACCAGGTCCAGCGGTTCGTCGGCCTGGCAAAATTCCTGCGAGGAGATCTGTTCGGTGAGGAACAGGCTGTTCACCCAGCCGCTGGTTTCGCCGTCAGAGATGGGTAGCCACAGGTGATCGTTTGCCATCTGGCCTTCCCATTCCTCCACGCGCGCACTGCTTCCGGGCGGTAGCGCGCCTCGGATTTCGGCGTCGACGCCTGCGCCCTCGCGCACGTTCAAGACGTCGTCAGGCTCGACATAGACGACCTGTAGCGGCGCGTCGCTCTCCGGTGCGGGCGTAGGCCTGGTGGCGGCGGCGGGCGATGTTGTAGCCGTCGCCGTAGGCGGGGGTGACGTCGGCGATGGGATGGGGGTGTCTGTGGGAGCCGCCGTCGCAGTGGGCATGGGCGTGTCGCTGGCCTGCGGTGTGGGTTCCGCCGTCTCGGCGCCTGCGCTTTCAGTTTCTGCCGGCGGCACGGTGACTGCCGGCTCCTGCCGTGGCTGGCAGGCGACCAGCCATAGCAGCGCCAACAGAGCTGTCATGCTCATCCATTTCGTCCGTTGCAGCATCTTGTTCTCTCCTCTGAGTAAGGTTGCAGGGTCAATAGGCGGCAAATCTCTCTTGTACTGACTTGCACTAATAAGTAGACGCACCGGTGACCGGGAATGTTCCGCCGGCGACCTCCGACGCTATCGCGCCACAGCGTACGTCAAGGCGCGGATTTCATCTGCTCCGAAGGTGAAGAGGGATGGTCATTCCAACAGATCGTAACTCAGGCGCACGACGCAGTCCAGCCGCAGTTCGCTAATGTATTTGCACATTGACCGCCACAGATTTGGACAGTATCATTAGTATACTGATGATAGTAACATGGAAATACTATTGAGGAGAGTGTATGGCGACGTATACGGAACGAGTGCAAACGGTATTAACACCCGAGCAATATGAACGTTTGTCAAAGCTGGCTGAGGAGCAGCGCAAACCGCTGAGCGTATTGATCCGTGAAGCGGTCGAACGGACCTATTTCTTAGAGATGGATCGCGAACGCCGTCGCCAGGCTCTTGATCAGCTGTTGGCACTTGAAGCGCCGGTTGCCGATTGGTCGCAAATGGAAGATGAAATCGAAAAGGGCGTCCTGGATGAGTGATTCGCCCTTCTTCCTTGATGTAAACGTCCCAATGTATGCTGCCGGCAAAGCCCACCGGTACAAAGAACCGTGCGTCTGGATCCTTGAGCAGATAGCCAGCGAACAGCTCTCCGTTGCTACCGATACGGAAGTGATTCAAGCGGTTCTGTATCGTTATGGTGCGTTGCGTGAATGGGAGGCGGCAGTGACGGTGGCCAATAGCTTGCTAGACCTCATTCCCCGCATCCTTCCGGTGACAGTGGACGATATGCAGATGGCAGTTCGGTTGTTCGAATACTACGCGCCACAAGGTGTGAAGGCGCGCAACACGATCCATGCAGCCGTGATGACCAATAACGGCCTGTCCACAATCATTAGCACAGATAAGCATTTTGAGCTGTTTCCGGAAGTTGTTCGTGTGGACCCTAATGATCTCTTTGTTCAAAGGAACGGTAGCGAACAGGCTTGAACGGTAACAGATGCACTCTTGTCCTAATCCTTGGCGCGATTCTGCTCGTCCTGGCGCTGGCTGCGTGCGCCGGTGACCCCACAACCGGCGCGCCCACAGAGGCCCGCCTGACGCCTGCTGCCATTGAGACAGCCACTCACCTTCCTGCCACACCGGTCGAGTCCCCGGTAGCGGAAACCGAGCCGACCACGACGGCAACGCCCACACCATTTGCACCGCCGGATCTGGCCTATTTGGCGGTGGCCTTCGACGAGGTGCTGGCGGAGTTTGAGGGCCTTGCCAGCTACGAAGTGATCGACCTGCAAAGCGCGGCGTCCATCAGCCACAACGCCGATGTGGCCATCTCTGGCACCAGCCTGGTGAAGATTCCCATTCTGGTGGAAGCGTACCGCACTCTGGACGATGAGCCCACGCCGGCGCAGACGCGACTGATCACGGAGACGGTTACGCTATCCGGTAACTACACGGCCAACCTGCTCCTGGAGCTGGTTGCCGGTCGGCCCGATCCCTTTGCCGGCGCTGAGGTTGTCACACGCTCCATGCGCCGGTTGGGACTCGATAATAGTTTTATCGCCGTGCCCTATGATGAGGAACCCCACCCGGCCTACATGCCCACCTATCTGACGCCTGCCAATCAGAACAGCGAGCTATGGACGAATCCCGATCCCAGCATGCAGACCACGGTGCATGATCTGGCGCGCTTGCTGCAGATGATTTACGAGTGTTCTGAGGGTAGGGGGCAACTGCTGGACGAGTATGCGGGGGCATTGACGCCCGCGGAGTGCGCGGCACTGTTGGAGGCGATGCAGGCCAATAAGATTGAGGCTCTGCTTGAGGAGGGAGTGCCGCCGGACGTGCCCCTGGCGCACAAACACGGTTGGGTCGGGGACACTCACGGAGACGCCGGCATTGTTTTCGCCGGGCAGTGGCCTTACGTGATTAGCGTGTCCCTGTACCGGCCTGGCTGGCTGGAATGGGCAGACAGCACCGCAATCATCGCGCGCCTATCGCAATTGGCCTACGCTCACTTCACTGACGCCTCAGCCTACTCGACGTCCGTATTGGCCACGCCACCGTCCCTTCTGGGAGTTAAGGCTACCACGCCCACGGCCACCCCTGATTTGCCGCGAGTCATCGTTTCGGACACCGGTGGCGCCGGTGTCACCGTGCGCGATGCACCGGGAGGCGCCGAATTGAGCGTATTGCCCGAAGGGTCCTATGCTTACCGCACGGCGGAGGCGCCTGTGCCGCTCAACGGTTTCACCTGGATCAACGTATTCACCCCCGGCGGCGCCAGCGGCTGGGTCGTGTCCGACTACGTCCGAGAGCCATAATCCCCATCCGGTTTTTGTACTAATCTCAAACCTGTTCTTGACACCCGGCTCCTTTTCCGTATACTGGTTTTAGGTAAACCTAAAACTAAACAGTATTGTGCTTAAAATATGGATTGGGTAGATAAAGAAAATGAGCGACCTGGCGACGCAATCTACGCAAGATTATCTGAAGGTAATCTTTGAGCTGTGTCGCGCTGAGGGCCGGGCCAGTACGGGAGAAATTGCAGAACGTCTGGATGTGACGCCGGCTTCGGTCACGGGCATGCTCAAGAAGCTGGCTGAGAATGACCCGCCGTTGCTGGAGTACCGCCGGCATCGGGGCGCAGCTTTGACGGAGGCGGGCGAGCGCGTGGCGCTGGAAACCATTCGCCGCCACCGCCTCCTCGAGCTCTTTCTGCACGAGGCGTTGGGCTACAGTTGGGATGAAGTTCACGACGAGGCCGACCGGCTGGAACACGCTATTTCAGACGCGCTGGGCGAGCGGATCGCGCACTGGCTGCGTGATCCGGCCCACGATCCTCACGGAGATCCCATTCCGTCGCGGGAGCTGCAGTTGCCGGATTGCGATACGCTGCCGCTGGACGAAGTTGAGCCGGGACAGGAAGCGGTTATCAGCCGCGTTCACGACCGCGATCCGGAATTGTTGCGTTACGTGGAAGAACTATCTCTAACGCCCGACGCTGCCATTACAGTGTTGGCGCCACTGCCGTTTTCCGACCACGTCCGCGTTCGCCGGGCGGAGGATGGGGAAGCGGTTGACATCAGCGCCGCGGTCGCTCAGCACATTCACGTGGCTTTGTCCCAGGACGAGCCGTAGACCGCTTAAGCACAAACCCACGCTTTTGGAGGATATGAAAGCAAATGCGCAAGATACTATTCATTACATTGATTTTTCTGTTGCTCGTATTGACGGCCTGTGGCGAGGCCAGCGGCAGCGACGCTGATCTGTCGGAGCGGCAGATCCAGGTCGTGGCGACAATTGGCATGATCACGGACATTGTGGAGAACGTCGGCGGCGAGCGTGTGACAGCAGTGGGTCTCATGGGGCCTGGCGTCGATCCCCACCTTTATTCCGCCAGTGAGGGTGACGTGGCCCGCCTGCGCAACGCCGATGTCATTTTCTACAACGGCCTGCATCTGGAAGCACAGATGGCCAACGTTCTGGAACGGATGGGGGCGACGGACGTGGTCACCGTAGCCGTGACAGATGGCATCGACCGCAGCCTGTTGCTGGCGCCGCCGGAGTTCGAAGGCGCCTATGATCCTCACGTGTGGTTCGACGTCACGCTATGGATGGTGGCGGCGGAGACGGTGCGCGACACGCTCGTCGAGCTTGATCCGGCGCACGCCGACGTGTATGAGACGAACGCCGAGGCTTACCTAGCCGAGCTGGAAGCCCTGCACGAATACGTTCAGGAGCAGGCGGCGCGCGTGCCCGCGGATCAGCGCGTCCTGGTCACGGCCCATGATGCGTTTAATTATTTCGGCCGGGCGTATGGGTTTGAGGTGCGCGGTCTACAGGGCATCAGTACCGCCTCCGAGGCCAGCACGGCCGACGTGCAGGGCCTGGCGCGCTTCATCGCCGAGCGACAGATTCCGGCCGTTTTCATCGAGTCCTCTGTACCCCAGCGCAACATCGAGGCTGTGCAGGCTGCCGTGCGCGCCGAGGGATTCGAGGTACAGATCGGGGGCGAGCTGTTCTCGGATGCCATGGGCAATCCGGGCACACCGGAAGGCACGTACGAAGGCATGGTGCGCCACAACGTGGATACCATCGTATCCGCTCTACTGGCGGAGTAAGAGCGTAGCAACATGTGCGAGCATGGTAAAGACGTCGCAGTAGATGGGAGACAGTGAGATGAACGACAAAATGGCAGTCCGGGTACAGGATTTGACCGTGGCCTACCGCGATAAGCCGGTGTTGTGGGACGTCGACATGGACGTACCCGAAGGTATTCTGATGGCCATCGTAGGGCCCAACGGGGCAGGCAAGACGACTCTGATCAAGGCAATTCTGGGCTTGATCGAGCCTGCGGCGGGGCAGGTGCTGATTTATGGTCAGCCGTATGCCCAACAGCGAGACCTGGTAGGCTACGTTCCACAGCGTGGCAGTGTGGATTGGGATTTCCCCACCAGTGTTTTGGACGTGGTGATGATGGGCCGTTACCGGCGTCTGGGCTGGATTCGCCGGCCGGGTCGCGAGGACGAGCGGTTGGCGCTGGAGGCGCTGGAGAAGGTAGGCATGCACAAGTTTGCCGAGCGGCAGATCAGCCAGCTTTCTGGCGGCCAACAGCAGCGAGTGTTTCTGGCGCGGGCCCTGGTCCAGGATGCCCAGATCTACTTCATGGACGAGCCTTTCCAGGGCGTCGACGCAACCACCGAGCGCGCCATTATCACGTTGCTCAAGGAGTTGAACGCGGCCAATAAGACGGTGGTCGCCGTGCATCACGATCTACAGACCGTGCCTGAGTATTTTGATTGGGTCACGTTGCTCAACGTGCGTTGTGTCGCCGCAGGGCCGGTGGCTGCGACCTTCACGGAAGAAAACCTGCGCGCCACCTATGGCGGGCGAGTGGCCTTCCTGGAGCGGGCGCCGGCGCCGAACGGCAACGTGGGTGCGGCAGAACAGGGACACAGCTTACGGCAGGAGGTATAGCATGGACTTCGCCGCTTTGCTTTCCGATCTGCTTTACAGTTACACGCTGCGCACCGTTGCCCTGGGCGCCGGGGTGTTGGGTGTGGTCAGTGGCTCGCTCGGTTCGTTCGCCGTCCTGCGCCGGCAGAGCCTGTTGGGCGACGCCATGTCGCACGCAGCGCTGCCGGGCATTGTCATTGCCTTCATACTGACCCGCAGCAAGCTCTCCATCGTTCTGCTGTTGGGGGCGGCTATCACCGGTTGGGTAGCGGCGCTGGTCATGGGCAACGTGGTGCGCCATACACGCATCAAGCAAGACAGCGCCCTGGCCCTGGTGCTATCCGTCTTTTTTGGCTTTGGCCTCATGCTGTTGACGTTCGTGCAGCGGATTCCTGACGCCACACAGGCCGGCCTCAACACGTATCTTTTTGGCCAGGCGGCGGCTCTGCTACAGCGAGATGTGATAACCATGGCTGTGCTGGGCGGCGTGGCTCTGATACTGATGACCATCTTCTGGAAAGAGTTCAAGCTATTGAGCTTCGACCCCGACTTCGGCGCCAGCCTGGGGTTTCCCATGCGCCTGATTGACATACTGCTGACCACAACGCTGGTGATCGCCATTGTCGTGGGCCTGCAGGCCGTGGGTGTTGTTTTGATGAGCGCCATGATTGTGGCGCCGGCGGCTGCAGCGCGGCAGTGGACCGACCGGCTGGGCCTGATGGTGCTGCTTGCGGCGCTCTTCGGCGCGCTTTCGGGGGTTATTGGCGCGATCATCAGTAGCAGCGGCGCTGGCCTGGCGACCGGCCCCACTATTGTGCTGACCATCAGCGCTATTGTCGTCATTTCTTTGTTCTTGGCGCCGAATCGCGGCCTTGTCTGGAGCTGGGTGCGCCAGCTGCGGAATCGCCGCCGTCTGCGCGTCGACGCCGTACTGGCCGACTTGTACACATTGGCCGCGCAGCATGAAGATAAGGAGCACGCCCACGATCTGGCCGTTTTGCGCGCCATGAGCGCCAGCGCCGGTGGCGTGGAGCGGACTTTGCAGCGATTGCAGGAGCGGGGACTGGTGCAACAGAAGGGGGACGATCAGTGGGCGCTGACGCAGACCGGCCTGGTACAGGCGCGCCAACTGGTCGATGAACTGGAGATATAAACGATGACGATCACGCAGCTTGAAATACAGTTAATTGCCGCCGTGGCTGCTGTGGCCTGTGCGCTTCCTGGTGTCTTCCTCGTGCTGCGGCAGATGGCCATGATGAGCGACGCCATCAGCCATACTGTGCTCTTGGGCATCGTAATCGGGTTTTTCCTGGTTGGGGACATCAACTCGCCCCTGTTAATCGTGGGCGCAGCGCTTATGGGGGTGATCACCGTCAGCCTGGTGGAGCTACTCAACCGCACGCGTCTGGTCAAGGAGGACGCGGCTATCGGCCTTGTGTTTCCGGCGCTGTTCAGTGTGGCCGTTATTCTCATTTCGCGCTACGCGGGGGATGTGCATCTGGACGAAGACGCGGTGTTGTTGGGCGAGCTGGCGTTCGCGCCTTTTGAACGGTTTGAGCTGGCCGGGCTCGATCTGGGACCCGTGGCGCTCTATGTGATGGGCGCCATTCTGGTGTTGAATTTGCTCTTCATTACCGTCTTCTATAAGGAATTAAAGCTGGCGACCTTTGACCCGGGCCTGGCGGCGGCGCTCGGATTTTCGCCCGGCCTCATTCACTATGGTCTGATGGCCACCGTGTCCGTGACGGCGGTTGGCGCTTTCGACACGGTCGGTTCCATCCTGGTGGTGGCTTTGATGGTCGCGCCGCCCGTCAGCGCCTATTTGCTCACAGACCGGCTGCCAAAAATGTTGGGGCTCAGCGTGGTTTTTGCCGTTGGCGGCGCCATCAGCGGCTACTGGCTGGCTCACTGGCTGGACGCCAACATCGCCGGCTCCATGGCTACCATGTTTGGCGTCATCTTTGGTCTGGTCTTCCTGCTGGCGCCCGAGCGGGGCCTCGTGGCCCTGGCCCGCCGCCGCGCGCGGCAGAAGTGGGAGTTTGCGCAGGCGGCTCTGGCTATGCACCTGCTGAACCACGAGGGCACGCCCCAGGCGGCAGAGGAAAACCGGCTGTCGCACCTGAGCCACCATTTGCGCTGGGACCCGCAGTTTGCGCGCGAGGTCGTGCGGCGGGCACAGCGGCGAGGGCTGATTGAACGCCACAATGGGCATTTGACCTTAACCGATGCCGGGCGTACGCTCGCGCGCGCGACGCTTGTCTGAGGTAAGGAACGTTGCGTAGGGAGGAATCAAGATCATGACGAACGAATTATCCTGGCGGCGGATCCTCGTCGACGGAAGCGTGATGAACGGTCTGCTGCCGGCGCTGATCGTGGCTGCCGCCACGGCGAGGCGAAGGCAAGGGTGCGCTAGAAGTTGGCCAGCAGCGACAGGTGACCGTGCAGGCTTTCTTCTATGCGGGCAATCGAGATGCTCTCGCCGGCGATATGCGCCTGATCTTCCTCGCCTGGGGAATAGCCGATGATGGGAATATCGTAATCCACAAAGTGACGACCGTCGGTGGCGAAACGGTAGCTGATCAGCGAGGGTTCGCGTCCCATGCCCTCGGCCACCAACTGTTGCACGCGCTGCACAATTCCGCTCTCGGGCGGCGTGTAGTAGCCTACCAGCAACTCATCTGAGTCGGACATCGGGAGTTGCTCCAGGGCCGACGTAATCGTGTGGGGATGATCACCGGCCACACGATGAACAAACTCTTGTAGGCTGCGCGGACTCTCAGACGACGTGCGAAAGTCCAACAAGACGCGCGTCCACGCCGGGGTCACGTTCTGGCTTTTCGTGTCCACTTCGATGATGGTTGGAGACACAGTAGTCGGTCCCAGCAGCGGGTGGCTGCGTAACTCTTCCTGCGCCGTTTCCAGGCGCTTGAGGAACGTGGCCAGGGCGTAGTTGGGGTTGTCTCCCTTTTCAGGCACGCTGGCATGCACCGAACGGCCCGCAAACGTGACCCACATCTGCAGCATGCCGCGGTGGCCCAGGCTCAGCTCGTTTTCTGATGGCTCGCCGAGGAGCACGAGGGCCACAGGGTAGTCAACGTGCTCCACCCAGTAGATGGCGCCTGCTCCGCCTGTTTCTTCTTCAACCACGCCTGTAAAGACCACGTTGCGCCGCGGCCGGACGCCGCTGCGCAGCAGGCCGGCCATCGCATATACCTGCACGGCAAGCGGCCCCTTGATGTCGCTGGCGGCGCGACCCACAATGCGCCCGTCGACGATCTCGCCGGAGTAGGGGGGCACGGGCCATAGATCGGGGTCGCCGGGATCGACGTGATCCATATGGGTGTTCAGGACCAGTGCAGGTAGGTCCCGATCCTGTCCGTGAATACGCCCGTTGACGTTGCCCGCTTCGTCCATCCAAACATCGTCGAAACCGAGCTTGCGCATTTCCGTCTCAATGAGCGCGGCGACGGCTGCTTCTTCGCCGGGCATGCTTGGCGTCTGGATCAGTCGCTGCGCGAAGCGCACGCAATCCTCTACGAGCTCTTGCATTTCTGTGTCCGATAGCTGGTTTCTGTTCTTACTCATGATGCTCCTATGCTATTCGCTTAACGTTTCCCACGCCTGCCGGTACCGTTGCAGCCGTTCCATATCCTTCTGTTCCACGCGGTCCAGGCGACGGAGGTCCATGTTGTGCTGCAGATCGGCCAGTTTCACTTTGCGGGCGATGGGATTCTCCTTGAGGGCGCGTACGTACGCCTCATACGGATTGTCTGGTCTGTCGTGCGTCAGCAGGCGCACGGCCTGCAATACTTCCTGTGGAAACCCTTCTTCTTCCAGGTCCGCCAACGTGACGTCTGTATCTTCAACCACATCGTGCAGGACGGCGGCCATGCGCTCGGCGTCTGTGTCCATCTGCAGCATCAGGTGCAGGGGATGCAGGATATACGGTTGGCCGCAACGATCTACCTGGCCGCGGTGGGCGCGTAGGGCGAGCGAAATCGCTTTCTCTAGCAGACTCATCGCCGACTCCTTCGAGCAGAGCCCGTGGTCAGGCCCGCCTCATTGGCATTTGCCTCTAACTGACTATAATAAAAGATATGAGCATGATCACGTATGCTTTCTGCTTACGAGGGTCACCTGGTGCAGCCAGGAGCGACTGTGCTGTAATCGGTAGTGTAACCGGTTCCCAGCTTACTTGCTAGCCGTCAGCGGGGCTTCCACAGTAGTTAGCTGGTTCTCAGGAGTCATTCCATTGGCCATTACATCGTTGATGAGCAAGCGAAAAGGAGCAAATAAATGAAGGCAAATTCTGTAGACGAGTTATTCGCACATGTAGAAGGCGCCGTTCACGTTGAGGGCGACAACGTTACCGTTACCGGCGAAGACACCCTTAAGAACAAGATTGAAGCGGTGGTAACCACAGCCGTGTTTGGGGAAGGCCTGGTTCGAGACACGGCGCGCTGGTTGCTATGGGAGTTGGGACAAGCGCTGGACATTTGCCCCTCTTCGATCCACGAACTGTATATGGCGATCGGGCGTGGCGAAGTTCCGCACAACTTCACGGTGCCGGCTATCAACGTGCGGGGCATGAACTTCTATATGGCCAGCGCCATCTTCCGCGCCGCCAATAAACTGGATGTCGGCGCGCTTATCTTCGAGATTGCTCGCTCAGAGATCGGTTATACAAATCAACGGCCGAGCGAGTATGTTTCCAGCGTTGTCGGCGCCGCTATCAAAGAAGGATTCCGCGGGCCGCTGTTCATCCAGGGCGACCACTTCCAGGTCTCGGCCAAGGGCTACGTCTCCGATCGCGAGAACGAACTTCGCGCCGTCCGCGATCTGATAAAGGAGGCTGTGGAGGCCGGTTTCTACAATATTGACATTGATACATCCACGCTGGTGGATCTGGACAAGGAGACGCTCGACGAACAGCAGCGTATCAACTACACGCTGTCCGCGGATCTAACGCGGTACGTGCGCGAGCTGGAGCCTGATGGCATTACGGTTTCGCTTGGCGGTGAAATCGGCGAGGTAGGCGAGAAGAATTCAACGGTGCCCGAATTGCGCGCTTACATGGACGGCTACCGTTCAGAGCTGGGCGATGACGTCCAGGGCATCTCCAAGATCTCCGTGCAAACGGGGACCAGCCATGGCGGCGTGGTGCTGCCCGACGGCACGTTGGCCGACGTCAGCGTCGATTTCGAGACGCTGGAGGAGCTGAGCCGGATAGCGCGCCAGGAGTATGGGCTGGGCGGCGCCGTGCAGCACGGCGCATCCACGTTGCCTTCGGAGGCGTTCAACAAGTTCCCTGAAGTGGGCACCCTGGAAATCCACCTGGCGACCGGGTTCCAGAACATCATCTACGACCACGCGCCCGAAGATATTGTCAAGAAGGCCTACGATCACCTGCTGAACGAGCGCCGCAACGAATGGAAGGAGGGCAAGACCCAGGAACAGTTCTTCTACTCCACGCGCAAGAAAGCGTTTGGCGCCCTGAAGCAGGATTGGTGGAATATCGGCGAGGAGGACAAGGTCAAGATTGGCGACGCGCTCCAGGATCAGTTCGAGTTCCTCTTTGACAAGCTGAACGTTAAAGACACGCGACAGGTGGTGCACGACGTGACCACGGTCGTCAACATGCACCGGCCCCGGCCCACCGAGGCCAAGGAAGAGGGTGAGCTGGAGATTGCCAGCGATCTGGCGGACTGAGTGGGCGCTTAGTAGCCTAGTTCTAGCCGTATGATGGACAGAATTGCCGCCGGTGAAAACGTCACCGGCGGCTGTGCTCTTAATAGTGCACGTTGACCAGCGTACCCATGCTGGACCAGTTGAAGATCCACTCTGCCGCCGGGGTGGGTAAATTGACGCAGCCGTGGCTCATAGGGGTGCCGAAGTTGTTGTGCCAGTACGTGCCGTGCAGGGCGTAATCGTTGTAGAAGTACATAACGTAGGGCACGTTGGGCAGGTAATAGTCGTACCCCAACCGCCGTCCGTCCATGGTCTGGGACGTGTAACGTAACCAGATGCGGAACTGCCCTGTGACCGTGGGGTACTGCCAGGTGCCTGAGGAAATCAGAGTGTCGAATACGGGTGTGTTGCCCTCGTAGGCCACGAGCGTCTGTGTGGTCAGGTTGACGTCGATCCAGCGCTCGTTGGGTCCCACGCCGGCGGGGCGCACGACGAGCTCGGTGGGTGCCGTTTCCTCGCTGACGAACGTGGGCACGGGCGTGGGCGTCGCCGTTGGCGTGTTGGTTGGGGAGGGCGTCATCGTCCACGTGGGGCGTGGCTCGCCGGCGTCGTCGTTGCCGGTCTTGGGCTGCAGGGGCATCGTTGTTGGGGTCGGAGTCGCAGTCTCCTTAGGCGCGGGGTCTGTTGCCTGTTCAGAACCGGATAGTTTGGGCGCAAATTGGCCGCTGACGAAGCGGTTGGAACTGTCGGCTGCCGTGGGCGCCGGCGCGCCCACGGTCGGCTGTGACGCTGCCTCAACCAATTCCTGCTGGCTGCCTTGCCAGGGGGCCAGCGCCAACAAGGCGTCGCCCCAGGTCCACACGATAGCGCCCACGATCACGAACAGGCCGAGCACCCCAAGGGCTAGCAACAGCTGGGAGCCGCGGCGCGGTTCCGTCTCCGGCTCCTGCGCCGCCTGTCGTTCCCGCAACTGCGTTACGACATCGTCAGTGGCTGGCGCCGGTGGTTGTGGTCTGGGCGCCGGCGGCGAAGGCTTGGCCTGGCTTGGCTGTTCCCCGGCTCCTGCGGCAGCCAGTCGTTTTTCGGCCCAGGCGCGAGCGCGGGCCACTGTGGGATCGTTGGGGTTCAGCGCTTCCGCTTTTTCAATATAGCTCAGGCTGGCGCGTGGGGAGGGGCTGAGACCGGCGAGCCACAGCCAGGCGCGATAGTTTTGAGGATCCTCGCGCACCAGTTTTTGCAGAAACTCGCGCGCTTCTTTTTTCCTGCCGGATTGAAGCATGCGGCGCACGGATTCTGGCAGGGAACTGCTATGTTGGCTCATTGATCGCCTCCCGTAGCCACGACGTTTTTCGAATCTAGATAGCAGAGAATGCCTTGAAGTACGCCTTCTGAAGGAATCTCTGCGCTGGTGGTCAGTAGTTCGCGGTCCAGATTCATAAATCCGATCTCGATGATGATTGCCGGCACGCCGGGGGCGATTTCGCGAAAGGCGTGATAGTCGGCCATATCCGGCGTCACGGAATTGGCGTGATACGGCAGGTGGGTCACTTTCTGATACTCTTGCTGCATACACAGCGATAGCGTTGAAGAGTCGGTGGCAGTGGAGCCGGAGACTTTGAAGCCGGTGGCCAGTTCGTTGATGTCGTCGCAGGAATCGGCGTGAATGGAGACGAGGGCAGTGCCTACGTAGTCCTGAAGGCGAGGATCGAATTCGGCGAAGACGTCGGCGCTGATGCCGCGTTGCTGCAAGGCGTCCACGACGTTATGCGCCACTCTGAGGTTGACGTCTGCTTCTGTCAGCCCATCGGCGCAAACGGCCCCAGAATCGTGGTTCATATGCCCGGCAATGACGGCTATGTGTAGCGGGCCTGGGGTCTGTGCGAACCGTTGCGCCACCGGCCGGGCTGCGACCTGTTTGAAGATCGCGGCAGATAAAGACTCCCCACTGCTGGCTTCGACGACGGCTTCGGCAATGCCTTCTTCGGGTGAGGCGTAGAACCAGTATGTGACCAGCATGCCCGCTGCAGCCAGCAGCAGAAAGGCCACTACGGGCAGATTGTTGCGGATAAGGATCCAGAGAAATGGCTCTGGTGTGTCCCACGGCGAGCTATCTTGTCGCAAACTCAATGTGTCCTACTCTGTCTGGCGGCGCGATCACGCCAATCCGTTACGTTACGTCAACATTATGCTATCGATCTCGTGAATATGTCAAGCTACGCATGTGAGCATCATCACATGCAACAGGTCGTTGTCTGGCGTAAAATAGAGGATATGGAAATGATGGACGTCGAATGGCTGGGACGTATTGACTATGAGCGCGCCTGGTCACTGCAAAAAGAGTTGGTGGCCCAGCGGCATGCCGGCAATGGCAAGGACCGCTTGCTACTCCTGGAACATCCGCCTGTGTATACGATGGGCCGTAGCGGCAGCGAGCGGAATCTTCTGATTGACGAACGGGCGCGGCAGAAAGAGGGCATCGAGCTGTATTGGGTGGACCGCGGCGGGGACGTGACCTATCATGGGCCGGGCCAGCTGGTCGGCTATCCCATTCTGGACTTGAGGCGGCTGTTCCGCGCCCGCGGCTACGAACGTCCCGACCTTCACCGTTACCTGCGTGACGTTGAAGAGCTTATCATCCGCGCCCTGGCCACATTTGACGTGAGTGGCTGGCGGCACGACGGTTACACAGGCGTGTGGGTCGATGGGCCGGATGGACCGCGGAAGATCGCGGCGATCGGTATCAAAGTGAGTAGCCGGGGCATCAGCAGCCACGGCTTCGCGCTGAACGTCGATCCAAATCTGGCACACTTTGAGGGAATTGTTCCCTGCGGTATTGAGGAGCACGGCGTGACCAGCCTGGCGCGAATGACGGGGCGGTCGATGGCCGTGACTGACGTCATCCCTGCTGTCGTAGCGGCTGCAGAAAGCGTTTTTGACACGCGGTCGAGGTTTGTCGGCCCTCTCCTTTCGGCGTACAATGACGTTTGAATCGTCGGCCTCTGGCATTGGTCGAAGAACAGGAAACGCAGCCGGCGTCAGCCGATTTAGATCTGAATGACTACGAGACGACATTTCGAGGTTCCATGTCTACAACCGTTGACCTGAACAAGATTGACGTACGCGATACGAAGGCGGAAACCGGGCGCCCGCGGCGGCGACCTGAGTGGATCAAGGTGCGCGTCCCCGGCGGCGAGAATTATAGCTTTCTCAAAGACTTGATGCGCAGCAAGCAGTTGCACACTGTTTGTGAAGAAGCGATGTGTCCCAACATTGGCGAGTGCTGGGGCTCGGGCACGGCGACGTTCCTGATCTTGGGCGATACTTGTACCCGCAGCTGCGGCTTTTGCGACATAAAGACAGGGCGCCCGGCGCCCCTGGATTGGGAGGAGCCGGAGCGCGTGGCCCAGGCCGTACAGAAGATGAACCTGCGCCACGTGGTCATTACCTCCGTCAACCGCGATGAGCGCAAGGACGGCGGCGCGCCGATCTTTGCCCTGTGCATTGAGCGCATTCGAGAGCTGCAGCCCGGTTGTTCCATTGAGGTGCTTATTCCTGACTTCAAGGGTAGCGAAGAGGCGCTGAAGATCGTCATGGACGCTCGCCCGGAGATTCTGAACCACAATGTGGAAACCGTGCCGCGGCTCTTCCGAAAAGTACAGCCGCAGGATCACTATGAGTGGGCGCTGACGACGTTACGCAACGCCAAGCGCATGCAGCCCGACGTACTGACCAAGAGCGGAATTATGGTCGGTCTGGGTGAAACATTTGACGAAGTGGTGGACGTCATGCGCGATCTGGCTGAGATCAAGGTGGATATTCTCACCATCGGGCAGTATCTGCAGCCCAGCCGCAAGCACCTGCCCATCGACCGCTATTACCGGCCGAACGAGTTTGAGGAATTGCGCAAAATCGGAGAGGAGTTAGGGTTCAGGTGGGTAGAGAGCGGGCCGCTGGTGCGCAGCAGTTATCGCGCCGAACAGCAGGTGCGCGCTCTGTCATCCATGTTTCGGGAGGAGTAATCGGCGTTCCTGAATTTGCTTGCAGGAAGAGTGGCCTGCAACCAGGTTGGAAAGACCTCTGCATCCCTGACAATATGTGGAGGTTTTTCAATCCCCATTTTGGGAGCAAGGGGAGCGTTTCCAGGCAGAAGCGTTTTATAGAGAGTTTATAGAACTCCTATAATTTTCGGGTATTATCATTCAATATCATGTATAGTGACCCTGACCATGTTTGAAGCAATGTCAGGTTGAGAAGGTAAGAGTATATGGATGAGCAACCCAATCCCCGTCCTTCAATTCCAGCCTGGGCCTGGATACTGGCCATTCTGGCTATCATTCTAGGTCTACAGCTCTTTTTGAGCCGGCGATTCAACTCCCCGGAGGAAATTCCTCTATCGGAAGTCATCGCCTACATTGAGAATGAGCAGGTGGACAAGATCGAAGTAAATGGTGATAGCCTGGATGTAACGTTGCAGGACGGGACGCAGTTTAGTTCGACAAAAGAGGCCAATGTGGGCTTCATGGAAACGCTGGCGGCTCTGGAAGTGCCCGTTGAGAGACGGAACAGCTTTACGTTTGAGCCAAATGACCAGTCGGGATGGAATACGTTTCTAAGCATTGCCCTCTCACTGGCGCCGATATTACTCCTGATCTGGATATTCAGCCGGGGCTTCCGGCAGATGCAATCCGGAGGGAATAGTATATTTGGCTTTGGGCGCAGCCGCGCCAAGAACATTAATGAGGGCGACCGGCCGACGGTGACGTTTGATGACGTGGCCGGCGTGGAAGAGGCAAAAGAAGAGGTGCACGAGGTCGTGCAATTCTTGCGTGAGCCGGAGAAGTTCGTGCAGGTTGGCGCGCGCATTCCCAAGGGCGTGCTGATGGTTGGCCCGCCCGGCACCGGTAAGACGTTGCTTGCCCGGGCGATTGCCGGAGAGGCAGGCGTGCCCTTCTTCCACATTTCCGGCTCGGAATTTGTAGAGATGTTCGTCGGTGTAGGCGCCAGCCGCGTTCGCGATTTATTTAACAAGGCCAAGGAACACTCGCCCTCCATCGTCTTCGTGGACGAGATTGATGCTGTTGGTCGCCAGCGTGGCGCGGGCCTGGGCGGTGGGCACGATGAGCGGGAGCAGACGCTGAACCAGATTCTGGTGGAGATGGATGGTTTCTCCAACGAAACTAACGTGATCGTCATCGCTGCCACCAACCGGCCGGACGTGCTGGATCCGGCGCTGTTGCGTCCGGGACGCTTCGACCGCAAGGTAATCGTCGACCTGCCAGACATCCAGGGTCGCGAGGAGATCTTGCGTATTCACGCTCGAGGCAAGCCGATCTCGCCGGAGGTCAGCTTCTCCGATCTTGCCCGCCTGACGGCCGGTTTCTCAGGCGCAGACCTGGAAAACCTGATCAACGAAGCGGCGATTTTTGCAGCGCGGCGGGATAAGACTACGATCACACGCGACGAACTCCAGGAAGCATTCGACCGCGTGGTCATGGGGCCCGAACGCAAAAGCCGCGTCATCGGCGAGGACGACAAAGAGATCTTCGCCTATCACGAGGCGGGCCACGCCGTGGTCAGCCACAATCTGGTGCATACCGATCCGGTGCAGAAGATTACGATCATTCCTCGTGGCGGCGCCGGCGGCTACGTCATGTCACTGCCGGAAGATCGGGCCACACGACACACTGATCACTTTGAGGATCAGATCGCTTTTGCCCTGGGTGGCCGTGCTGCGGAGGAGATCTTCTTTGGTCGCGTCACGACCGGGGCAGCCAGTGACTTGAAGCAGGCCACGCAGATTGCACGCTCCATGGTTACAAAGTACGGTATGAGCGATGCACTTGGTTTGCGCACATATGGCGAGGATCAGGGCAACGTTTTCCTAGGTCGCGAGCTGTCCGCCAATCGTGATTACAGTGAGGAGGCGGCCAAGTTGATCGACCGCGAAGTGCGCACGATCCTGGATCGCAACTACGAGCGGGCCAAGGACATTATTCTTCGCAATCGCGACAACCTGGTAAAGCTGGTTGAGCGGCTGATGAAGGAGGAGACGCTGGATCGGGACATGTTCGAAGCGTTGATGAACGAGCAGTCCACGGATGCTGAAGCGCCGGTAGGCGCGTTGGTGCCGGAAGTTTAACATTACAGCGCCTCAAAAAACTCAATCTGTCACAGACAAAACGTGCAACGTGTTCGAAAATCGCGTTGCACGTTTTTTTCATGTATCATAGTCGCGCCAGAGTAAGTTACGATTCAACTTGGGGATAGTATGAGTGAGAGCATAGAAGTGCGCCGGGATGCCGCCGTGGCCACGGTGGCCCTTAATCGTCCCCAGAACCATAACGCCCTGACGCCAGAGATGATCGCCCAGTTGCCGCACACGCTCGGCGCGCTGGGACGCGATGAAGCAGTACGCGTCATTATTCTGACCGGCAATGGCCGTTCCTTCTGCGCCGGCGCAGATATCGATTTCATGCGTCAGGCGGCAGGACATAGCTTCGAGGAAAATGTCGCCGAGGGCCAGGCCATTTTTGACCTGATGCAGGCCGTGGCCAGCTGCCCGCGGCCTGTCGTTGGGCGCATCAACGGCGCGGCGATTGGCGGCGGCGCGGGGCTCGTTAGCTGCTGTGACATCGTCGTGGCTTTGGAATCCGCCATCTTTGCCTTCAGCGAAGTGCGCCTGGGCATCCTTCCTGCGGTTATCTCGCCCTTTGTCGTGCCGCGTATTGGAAGCAGCGCCGCTCGCGAGCTTTTTCTGACCGGAGAGCGTTTCGACGCGCGCCGGGCGCAGCGCATAGGGCTGGTACAGCATCTGGCTGTGGACGAGGGGGCGCTGGATGAGATGGTCTCCGAGAGGGTGCAACAATTAATGCAGGGCGCGCCACAGGCGCAAGGCGAGGCGAAGCGGCTGATAGCCAATGTCCTCATGCGGCCCGCGGCGGAGTTGCGATCGTACACAAGCCATCTCATTGCCGAGCGCCGCGCCAGCGACGAGGGACAGGAGGGGATGAACGCCTTCCTGGAGAAGCGGAAGCCGCGGTGGCAATAGAGTGAGGAGGGACAATGAGTGAAGCGGATGCCATAAAAGGGCTGGAGGCCCCACTCACGGTGGAGAGTCTGGCTGCAGCGTTGCGCGAGTGCGGATTGCAGGAAGGGATGACGGTGCTGATTCATTCTTCGCTCAGCTCTCTGGGGTGGGTGAGCGGAGGTCCGGTAGCTGTCATCGAGGCGCTGTTGAACGTCCTTGGCGAGCAGGGAACGCTGGTGATGCCAACGCACACGGGTGATTACTCTGACCCCGCTGAGTGGGAGAATCCACCGGTGCCTGAGGCCTGGTGGCAGGCGATCCGAGATACAATGCCTCCTTTTGACCCGGCAATAACCCCAAGCCGGGGCATGGGCGCGATTCCTGAGACGTTCCGGCGGTGGCCTGGCGTTTTGCGCAGTTCACATCCTGCCTACTCTTTCGCGGCGCATGGTCCGCACGCGCAAACCATTACCGGCGATCACCAGCTGAATTATGGGCTGGGCGAGGGGTCGCCGTTGGCGCGCCTCTACGAGCTGGATAGCTGGGTACTGCTGCTGGGGGTAGGGTATGATAGCAACACGTCGTTTCACCTGGCGGAGTATCGTGTATCAGGAGCCACGCACGTCACCCTGGGCGCGCCAATTACTCTCGATGGCGAGCGCAGCTGGGTGCAGTACAAGGATATCGATCTGGACGTGGATCCCTTCCCCCAGATTGGGGAAGCGTGGGACGCAACAGGCGCCGTGACCATAGGGCGCGTGGGCAAAGCAACAGTGCGCTTTTTTCCGCAGCCTGATGCGGTTGATTTTGCCCAGAAGTGGTTGGCCGACGGCCGCCAGTAGACGAGCGCCGTACATCATCACACAGAGGAGCCTATGAAACGCACCGCAGACGTCATCGTCGTGGGCGGAGGTATTATCGGTTGCAGTACTGCCTATCACCTGGCCAGAATGGGTATGACGGACGTCATACTTCTGGAGCGAGATCAGGTTGGTGCGGGCGCCTCTAGCCAATCGGCGGCAATGCTGAGCCTGCAATTTTGCCAGGACGAACTCACAGTACAGATGGCCCGCTACTGTTATGATCGTTATATGGCTTTCGAGGACGAGCTGGGCGTCTCCACCGATTTCAGGCCAACGGGCTGGATGTACGTGGCTACGGAGGCCAGCGCCGGGCAACTGAAACAGCAGGTCGCCATGCTGCAGGAGGCGGGTGTGAGCAGCGAGTTGTTGCAGCCTGGCGACGTCAGCCGGCTGTTTCCGGAACTGAACACCGAGGATATCGTCCTTGGCAGCTGGGGAGCAGAGGACGGACCTTTTGATCCGCACATGATTATGTGGGGCTATCTGAGACAGGCGCGAGAGCTAGGAGTTGCGGTTCACGAGGGGAGGACGGTGGAGGGCCTTTTGCTCAAGAATGGCGCTGTCAGCGGCGTGCACACGGATGACGGTTTGTTTCATAGCCGCGCCGTGGTTAATGCCGCCGGCGCGTGGGCCGGCGAGATAGCCGGCTGGGCCGGCCTGACCCTGCCATTGCAGAATGCCACACGCAGTATTGTCGTGACCAATCCCATCGCGGGCATTCCCGATGACCGTCCTTTTGTGGAGGACCTGGAAAAAGAGTGGTACGTGCGACCGGAAGGGGAAGGTGTGTTGATGGGCATGGGCCAGCGACCCGTGACCGACTTAGATGTGGGCCTGGATGAGGCGCAGGTTGAAGCTATCATCGATACCGCGATGCACCGGTTGCCACTGCTGCAGAACGCGTCCATTTTAACCGCCTGGACTGCGGTGCGTCCTATGACGCACGACGGCCTGCCCATCGTGGGGGTTGACGAGGCCGCGCCGGGCCTCCTTCACAACTGTGGTTGGGGAGGGATCGGCATCATTATGGCGCCGCTGGCGGGACAACTGGCGGCGGAGATTATTACCGGGGGCCAGGCGCAGACGATGGATATCGAACCGCTGGCGCCCGACCGCCAATTGCAGCGTGACGAGCGCGGCTAACACACCTGTGCCGCCAGTTGCCGGCAGTGGCGGTTGAGCAACGAGGAGAATAGAAACGCGTGTTTGAAAAAGTGCTTGTGGCAAATAGAGGCGAGATTGCGCGGCGCATCTTTCGCGCCTGTCGCGAGCTTGATGTGCGTACTGTGGCCATCTACTCGGAGGTAGACCGTAGCGCGCCCTGGGCGCGGCTGGCAGACGAGAGTTATCAGCTTGACGGCGTCACAGCGCGGGAGACGTATCTAAATCAGGAGGCGATCTTGGCCATCGCCGAGGCCTCCGGAGCTGACGCCATTCATCCCGGTTACGGTTTTCTCAGCGAGAACCCTGAGTTTGCAGTGGCCTGCGCCCGGCATGGCGTGCACTTTATTGGGCCCACGCCGGCGGCGATGCGCGCCCTGGGCAGCAAGGCCACGGCGCGACAACTGGCCACGGAGGCCGGTGTGCCCATTATTCCCGGCGTCGACGGGGCGGAGCACAGTGACGAAGAACTACGGCAGGCCGCGGATGAAATCGGCTATCCGGTGCTGATCAAGGCCAGCGCGGGTGGTGGGGGTAAGGGCATGCGCATTGTACGGTCTGCGTCTGATTTTGAGGATGCCTTGCACCAGGCGCGTAACGAGGCTGAGTCTTCCTTCGGCAGCAGCCATGTGCTGGTGGAGAAGTATTTCACGACGGTGCGGCACGTGGAGGTCCAGATTCTGGGTGATAGCCAGGGCAACATCGTGCACCTGTTTGAGCGCGAGTGCTCTGTGCAACGGCGGCATCAGAAGATCATAGAGGAAACGCCATCACCGGTTGTGACGCCTGAGCTGCGCCGGGCGATGTGCGAGGCGGCGCTGGCGCTGGCGCGGGCCGTGGGCTACGTGAGCGCCGGAACGGTTGAGTTTGTAGTGACGCCGCAGCGCGACTTTTACTTCCTGGAGATGAACACGCGTCTGCAGGTTGAACATCCCACGACTGAGCTGGTTACCGGCGTGGACATCGCTGCCTGGCAAATCCGGCTGGCATCCGGCGAGAGTCTGTCTTTCGATCAGGCGTCGTTGAGCCAGCGGGGCCACGCCCTGGAGTGCCGGGTGTACGCTGAGGATCCGGCCAATAACTTCTTGCCGTCCACGGGCAAGTTAGCCTTTTATCGCCCGCCCTCAGGGCCAGGGGTGCGGGTGGATGACGGCGTGGAAAGCGGCACGGAGGTCAGCCCTTATTACGATCCCATGTTGGGCAAGGTGATCACCTGGGGTGAGGACCGCGCCGAGGCCGTTCGTAAGATGGTGCGCGCCCTGCAGGATACGGTGATACTGGGCGTTACGACAAATATCACCTATCTACTGGATATTCTGGAGCACCCGCGTTTTCTAAGCGGAGAGGTCACGACGACGTTTCTTGACGAGGAGCTGAGCTCCTGGCAGCATCAGCCCGATTCTAGCAATAGCACGTGGCTGGCAATCGCTGCGCTGGAAGCGTTGCGGGGAAAGCAACCGGGTGCAGCGAGAGCGGCGCAGCAAGCGGAACGACCGGCAGCGCCCGATCCCTGGAACACGTCCGGCGGTTGGCGCAACGTGTAGCCAACGAGCGGCGCTCAGGTAACTGAAAGCGTGCGGTAGACGGCTAACCAATCTGCAACGCTTAAGGTCTGCGCGCGCCTTCTGGGATCGATGCCTGCTTGACGCAACAGGGCCACGATTTGACGACGCTCGTACCCAAGGGCGCGCAGGTTCTTCTGTAATTGCTTGCGTTTCTGGCTGAAGCCGGTGCGCACGATGCGAAAGAAAGCTGCCTGCTCCTCAGGTTCCAGCGGCGGCGTCTGGTGTAGTTCGATGCGCACGATAGCGGAATCGACGTCGGGGCGTGGCCAAAAGGCGCCTGCTTTGATTTCTCCTTCGATATGTGGAACGCCGAAAAATTGCACGCTGACGGAGAGCAACGTCATCTGGCCCGGCCGGGCCACGATGCGCTCGGCTACTTCCCTCTGAAGGGTCATAACCATCCGTTGCGGCTTGCTCTGACCTTCCAGCAGGTGCTGTAGGATGGCGCCGGTGATGTAATAGGGGACGTTGGCCACGACTTTGTAGGCGCGGGCGCCGAACCATTCTGCCGGATCCTGTTCCAGAATGTCGCCGTGAACCAGAGTCACATGTTCAGCGTCCGCCAGTTGCTCGTGTAACACCGGCATCAAACGGTCGTCCAGCTCCACTGCCACCACCCGTCGCGCCGCCCCGGCGAGATGACGGGTCAGGTGGCCTACCCCCGGACCGATTTCCAGCACGTTATCCTCTGGCGACACACCGGCAATCTCCACGATGCGCGCCAGAATGTTGTCATCGTATAGGAAGTTTTGTCCCAGGCTCTTCTTCGGCCGGAGCCCGTGCTGCTGGAGGATTTGCCTGGGATGTTCCATGGAGGATTTGGCGCTAATCAGGGGAGGGCGGTTGGGATCAGGTAGTTGATGTCTTCGGGATCGGGGACTGGGGTCAGATAATAGACGTCGACGTAGCCGGACCAGCTCTGGTACTCCGCCTCATCGTACCCCAGATCAATCCAGCGTCCCAAGACGCCGCCGCCGGTGTCCCCCGCATAGCCAGTGCCATAACCGGGGACGTAGACCCAGCTGCGAAAGGGCACGACGCGTGGGTCGACGGCTACAATGCCTGTTCCGGCGCGCACGCCACTGGCTGTAATTCCGTAGGCCGGATGGTCGGGCGGTTTGCCGGAGCTGGCGGCCG
>DATHSI010000153.1:0-2692 GCA_035464315.1 Candidatus Sulfomarinibacteraceae bacterium | reverse complement strand
CCTTCACAGCGAATGGCAACGTCCCTATCCCGTCCCTCACTCATCTTCTCGTGCCAGCACCAGATACAGAATCGGTCCCAAGAGATTGATGAAGACGATGACCAGGGCCCACATCCATTTCTGCCCGCGCACCCGGTCGCGCCTCAGCAAGTCACGTAGAGCCACGACAATCAACACAAATTGCACCACCAGAATAGGCGCCAAGAGGGGCAACAGTTCTCGTAATTCGCTCAACTCACTCACGGTTTCCTTCCTGCTTCTCTCCGCCGTCCGTCGCGCCGGGCACCGGATGGGCAATGGTCGCCAGCCGGTAGCGGCGCCTGTGCGCGGCGGGCCGGTTGTTCAGTAATGGTAGGACTGCTTCTTGTAACGCTGCCTGAAACTGATCCAGTTCCTCAATGCTGGCGTAAAAGCTGACGTCGCGAAAGCCGGCGTACTCGCTGCCCAGATCCACGACGCCCTGCTCGTCGGCCACGCTGCTCAAAAAGCCGGCAAACTCCTGCAGCAAGACCAGGACGTAGGTGGTGAAGTAGCGAAAATGCTCCTCCGCGGGCAGTGACCCAATGTCGTCAGGTCCCAGGTTCGGCGTCTCTGCCAGCGCATACACCTTCTCCTGGATGCCGTGCACCAGGCGCGCCTGAGCCACTTCCAACAACCCGCCGTCCAGCAGCAGTCGCAGGTGCCGGTACAGCGTCGATTCCGGCACGTCGGGCAGCCGCCTCGCGATTTCCTGTGTCGTGAGTTCCTCCCCCAGCAACGTCTGCAGGATGCGCAGCCGCACGGGGTGGATGATCAGGTCGGCTTTGGCCAGGTCTGTCATTTGGTAGCTAATATCAATCTTTGAAACATTCTCAAATATTATAATGTTTTCGGATGTGGGAGTCAAGCGACGCTGTCGCCATCGCAAGAACAAGCCATCATATGGACCGCGAGCATCCCTGCTCGCAATGTGTGCGGGCATCTTGCCCGCGCTCCGTTTTCCGTTCAGAATCGAAGACCTCTCCCAGGAAGTGTCATCCTGCGAATTGTCATCCTGAGCATCGCGAAGGATCTCTCCGCCGCATTCGGCAGCCGTCGCCGGCTGCGATAAACTTGCCCACTGTTGTGGCCCGCGCCAACCAGCAGCGGAGAAGAACCAGAACCATGTCAATCATAGCCAGCGAGAGCAACAACCTATGCACGGTGTAATTTCCGCCGGGAATCCCCAGACCGTCGAAGCCGGCCTGTCCATCCTGGGCCACGGGGGCAACGCCGTGGACGCCGCCGTCGCCGCCGCCTTTGCCTCCTTCATCGCCGAGCCCGGCGTCGTGCACCTTGGCGGCAGCGGCATGGCCCAGATCTTCGCCCCACAGGGCGCGGCTGAGGGCGCGCAGCACGTCGTCTACGACTTTTTCAGCGCCATGCCCGGCCTGGAACGCCGGCGCGCCGTAGAAAATCTGGACTTCGAGCGCGTGACCATCGACTACGGCGCGACGACTCAGCACTTCCACCTGGGGCGCGGCTCGGTCGCCGTCCCCGGAAACATCTCCGGGCTCTGCCGCATGGCCGCCGACTTCGGCCGCCTGCCCCTGAGGACCCTCCTGCAACCGGCCATCACGCTGGCCCGCGAGGGAGCGGTCCTCGACGACTTCCAGGCCGCCACCTGCGAGCTGTTGCGCCCGCTGTATACGCACACCGCGGGCATGCGCGCCATCTTCGCCCCGCAGGGGGCCATGGTGCGCAGCGGCGACCGCTTCTTTATCCCCCACCTGGCCGAAACGCTGCAGGCGCTGGCGGCGGAAGGAGCGGCGGCGGCACGCAGCGGCTCGCTGGCCCGCGCCCTGTTGGCCGACCAGCAGGAGAACGGCGGCTTGCTCACCGCCGCCGACCTGGAACAGTTCCGCGTGCAGCGCCACGCGCCTATTCGCCTGGCCTACCGCGATTGCCACGTCCTGCTGCCGCCCCCCTCCTCCAGCGGCGGCGTGCTCATCGCCTTCGCCCTCAAGATCCTCTCCCGCTTCACGCTACAGGACACGCCGCACAACTCCGCCCGCCACCTGCAGCTGCTCTACGAAACAATGGCCGCCGCCGCCCGCGCGCGCCCCACGTGGGAACGGCTTTCCGCCCAGTTGCCGCCTGAGGCCGCCGTGGCCCGCTTCCTGGCCCAGTCGTCCGTCGCGCCCCACGTGGAGCGCGTGCGCCGCGCGCTGGCGCTGAACCAGCCGTCGACCGCCACCGGCGAACGGCGCGGGCCGTCGCACACTTCCCACCTCAGCGTGGTCGACGCCCAGGGCATGGCCGTGGCTCTGACCACAACTGCGGGCGAAACGGCGGGCTACGTCGTGCCCCAAACCGGCTTCATCCCCAATAACATTCTGGGCGAGGAAGACCTCAACCCCGGCGGTTTCCACCAGTGGCGTCCGGGCCAACGCATCCCCACCATGATGGCGCCCACCATCGTCCTCCGCGACGAGCGCATCCGGCTGGTCACCGGCAGCGGCGGCAGCAACCGCATCCGCAGCGCCATCCTGCAGGTGCTGAGCAACGTGCTGGATTACGACATGGACTTGCCCGGCGCGGTGCGCGCCCCCCGCGTGCACCTGGAGGACGGCGTGCTGCAATGCGAGCACGGCTACGACCCGCAGGCCGTGGCCCGCCTGGAAGCGATGGGCTACCCTGTCAACCGCTGGCCCGTGCGCAGCATCTACTTCGG
>DATHSI010000152.1:0-10855 GCA_035464315.1 Candidatus Sulfomarinibacteraceae bacterium | reverse complement strand
GTCCCTTTCCACCTGGTGGCGGATCTGGGCCAGCCGCTGGTTGATGGCCTGCACGTCGGCGAGGGCGTTGTTGCCGTTATGCAGAAAGAGGTGGTGACGGCGCATCAGCAGCGTACGGGCTTCGGCAAATATTGGTGCATCGTCAGGTAGCAACGCCTTGCTCAGCCGCCCCCACGCGCCGGCTGCCGCGCGGAACTGGTCTGCAGCGGATGCCAGGGAGGGTCTATTTAGAATGGTCGTGGCTTCTTCGAGAAAATCGGCATAGAGGTTGCGCTCCGCCGGATCCTCTTCTCCTTTACCGAAGAGGTTGATGTACTGGTAGGCTGACACGAGGCCAGCATACATCTTCGTTCCAGGCGGAAACTCTCTGGCCCAGCTTCCTCTCATCGCAGGTTGGGTGAGCAACGCGGCCCAGCGCCTGTACGCGGCAAAGCCGAAATTGTGGCGCGACCCCTTCGGCGGCTTCTCGGTGTAGAGGCGAAGGCAGTCGCGGATGCCTTCGCGCACGGCGGCAGCCAGCTTGTCCGCGTTGGGCGGCCCGAGCGTCATCAACCGGTACTTCGTCTTCTTGACCCGGCCGCGCGCAGCCTCGAACTGGTCGGGCGGTACTGTCAGCGGCACGCGGGCGCGGTCGGCAATGTAGACGGCGTCCCGCGACTCCTCATAGCCGAAGACGACGAGGGGCATCATCTGCCACATGCCCTCGTCGCCGGGAAGTGCGTTGTAGGGCAGGCTGTAGGCGTCGGCCCAGACGATAGCCGGCTGGCCTTCTTCCAACGTTTCGAGCAGGTTGCGCCGGCCTCTGTCGGCGCCAGACGTCTGGTTCACGATTTGCTCCACGCCCAGGCGGGAAAGAAGCGTTTGCAGCGGGTCGAACGTGTTGCGCGTGAGGATGTTGGCCTGAGGGTCGTAGCCTTCATAGGCGAAGGAAAAGTAGCCCATCACGGCGCCGCCGCTGATGCCCAGGAGCAACGCCTCAGTGGGCGGGGCGTTGTTGTGCGGGAGAGTATAGCTGCAGTAGGCCATGAAATTGCGCAAGCTGCCAGTTTCCCAATGGCGGCCCTGAAACTCGTTATATGCTTCGAGCGTTGGCATGTTTCCACTCCTTACCACGTCTGTACATCGTGCAATAGCCTACAGTATAGGCCAACCGGCGGCCGTTTTGGAAAAGGAGAGACATACTTTTTTGGACCGCGCGGGTGCCGGTTAATGGAAGCGCAGGATGAAACGGAAGCGGGCGTCGTCTTCGTACCACATGGGGAAGTTGGTGCCCCAGACGTTGTTGTAGAGGTTGAAGTGTAGCCCTTCCTGCAGCGACGGTTGCTCGTCTGTGAAGTTCAGGAGTGACGGCGCGCCCGGGGCCAACAGAGGGGCGTCGAGCGTTTCGATGGTGAGGCGCACCTGACCGTCATCGTAGAAGGCGCCGCGGTCTACGGCGTGTAGGCGGCGGTTGCCTTTGGGCACGACGTCCAGGGGGGAGATAAGCATGCCCATCTTTTCTATGAGCCAGCGCTCGGGCGCAGGCAGGCGGGGGCAGAAGGAGAACCAGAGCGCTTCGGGCTGGCGGTTGGCCGCTTTCTCAAACCATTGCAATTCGAAATAGAGCGTCGCCTCGTCGTGGGGCGCGGTGAGACTGAGGTAGAATTTGCCCGGCGCGCCGTAACGCTGGCGGCATTGTTGGGGCAGGGTCATCTCCAGCAGAAAACGGTGGGCGTCCTCGTCCGCGCGCTCTAACAGGCGGCTCAGGGAGACCTGCCACCAGCCACTTTCTGCGGCGGCGCTTTCCAGTCCCGGTTTGCTGAAGTCGCGCAGCGCCCAGTCGGGTCTGGTGGTCAGGTATTGGTCCATGAAGCGTTCGTAGTCGCGCTCATTTAAGGTCTGGTAGCGTAGCCAACCTAATGGCGCGTCGGCCGTTGCCCAGTGGCGCCCGCCTTCGCGGTCCTGCAGGGAGATGATGGCGCCGCTGGCAGGATCGAATTGGATGGAAAATCGCGCAGTGTCCAGAGAGCGCTCCAGATCCTCCACCGTCTCATAGCCGGTCAGGTCCGGGCGGCGAGGCACTGTATCCTTGATAGCTTGCAACGCCTCCTGGCGCAGCGGCAAATCGTCCAGCGCGTCCAACGCCTCTTGCACGTAGGCGCGCTGTTCTGACCAGGAGGCGGCGAAGGCCGCCGTCTGCGGCTCATCACGCAGCGCCTGGAAGTGGGCGCGGCTGTAACGTTCGTAATCAGCGAGGTGTGTTTTTTCGTCCAGGCCCCAGGTGTGTTCGGGCACCAATAGCAGCGCGCGGGAGAAAGCGCGAAAACGCGAGTCGTCTGCTATCTCTGGCGTCTCCTGTAGCGCGCGGCGGCGCAGGCGGCTGAGCGCGCGCCAGCCGGCTACTTTGGCCGGATCGCTGCCCGCGCCGTGGATCCAGGTATCGCCGATTTCGCTGGTGACCAGGGGCAGGGTCGCCTGCAGCGTAGGGCGGGCGGCCTCCAGGGCCTGGGCAAAGCTGTTGAGATCCGACGCTTCGATCTGTGCCTGTGGATAACTCTGGCGCAGACGCGCGAATTGCTCCACGATTTCGGCTTCGCTCTGTGGGCCGAGGTTGTCGTTGGAATGGGCAAAGAGCAGCATCTCGTCCAGACCGGGAACGCTGATGGGGCTGCCGTAGGCAGTGCGCGAGTAAGCGACGATGATTTCTTCTCCGCCCGGCGCCTGCCAGCGGAAAACGTCGGGCACGTCTGGCGCGGTGGAGGCGGGGTTGACGCCCAGGTGTAAGAAGCGCACGCCGTGGCGCGCCAGGAGGGGCACCATGGCCCGCGTGTGACCCGGCACGTCCGTCATCTTGGCTGCAATTGTCTGCCGGCCAAACCGCCGGTCCAGTTCGTGTGACAGGGTAAGACCGAAGTCGAAGAGGGAGGCGTCCATCAGCTCTGTGTGCGTGGTGAAAGGCAGCGCGTGCCAGGTGATGTCCCCGGCGAGAATTGCCTCCTCCATTTCGGCGCGTTGCGCGCTGTTGGCCTGCTCCAAAAACTCGTAGATGAGCCAGGAGCCGGTGGTCCAAACAAAACGCTCGGACCTCTGGCGCCGGCGCAGGGCGCGCGCGGTTGCCAGCGCCTGCGGTATGAAGTGCGTGAAGTAACGGCGAACCACGCTGTTGGCCAGCTCCGTGAAGCCCAGATCAAGGTGGGTCTTGAAGACGAGATGGACTTTGCGCGGCTGGGCGCTGTGCGCTTGCCGTGATTCTGTTTGCCCCATCGGCTCTGTTGTCGCTGTTCTGTCGTTCACTGTTCTGCCTCCCCATTCTCAATCTGGTGTGCCTGTGGAGAGCAACGGATGGTCAGGTTGGTGGCTACTATACTTCATGGCTGCGGGTGTTACCAGCGGTTAGTGGACCGCCGACGGTGGACGGCAGACCGCGGGGATGCTTCGCGCTGCTCAGCATGGCATCCGGGGATTTGCGAAGGTATCTTGCAATTGTCATCCTGAACGGAGTGAAGGATCTAGGAACGCGCTTCGTGGGATGGGGGCCGAATACCAAAATGCTCTTCCAATGCGGCGGCGACTGCGGCTTCATCGGGCAACTCCTGTTCGTGGCGCGCGCCGTTGGTGGTGATGATCAGGCGCCTCTCGCTGAGCGTGATGCGCCCGTCGGGCGTGGCGCGGGAGCAAACGCGGCGTTGTGTAAAGTGCGATTGCGGCGAGGTCTGGTGGTAGTGGCACATTTCGGCGTAATCGACGTATTCGTACGGGGTGAGGGTGAAGCGATATTGCGCTTCCCAGGTCCCGCTGCCTTCGCGCCGGTGCAGCACCCGGGACTCGCCGTTGGCATCGACGCGGTAGGCGCGCTCGCCCTCTTCGTGCGGGCGGTGCTCATCAAGGCGCAGCGGTTCCAGGAAGCAATCGCCGAAGCCCACGTCCACCAGCCAGCGCTCCTCATTGGTGACCAGGAGAGTCATGTGGTCAAACTCCGGCCCAAAGCCGTTTTCCTCGTTGTTAACGGCGGCGGAAAGCATGGCTACATCAAAGCCAAGGGCGCGCAGCAAGCGTGCAAAAAGGCCGTTTAGCTCGTAGCAGAAGCCGCCGCGACCACGCCGCACAATTTTGTCGAAGAGGAGCTCTTCGTCGAGAACGATCGGTTCGCCCCAGTGGATGCTAAGGTTTTCGAAGGGCACGGCTAGCAGGTGCGCCATCTGCAGGCGCCTGAGGGTATCCGCCGTTGGCGTCAGCGGGCCGCTATAGTTGATTCGTTGTAGATAGGTGTTGACGTTCATGAGGTGTGCTCCTTGGCTTCGCCAGACGGCGGCGGTCTGCGGTCTGCCGTCCGCCGTCCGCGATCTCTCATGAGCTAGTGCGTTTCGGTAACCTTCTGGATGGCGCGCGGGTTGTCAACCTCGTACCCGCGCGTTGAGGCCAGGTGCAGGGCGAAGAGCTGCCCGGGGACGATGGCTGTGATCGGCGAGAGCCATTCGGGGACGGTGTGGGGCAGGGGCAGCGGCACGCGGGCCTGGCTCAGAACGTCGTCGTCATCGCTAATGGCGATGATTTCCGGATCGTGTTGCGCTGCCGTTAGCGCGAATTCCTTCAACACGGGGATCATGGCGCCGCCGGGGGCCACGAGAAGGAGCGGGAAGCCGGGTTCCAGGAGGGCCAGGGGGCCGTGCAGGAAATCGGCGCTGCTGTAAGGTTCAACCACGGTGTAGGTCAACTCTTTGAGCTTGAGCGCCAGCTCGAAGGCCGTCGCGTAGTTGAAGCCGCGCCCGATGACGACGCAGTGCCGCATGTAGCGGTAGCGGGGAGCGATGTCCGCGATGGCCTGGTTCATATGCAATGTATCGCGCACTGCCTGAGGGGTTTCGTGTAGCGAGGAAAGCAATTCACCGCCATCGCCGCGCAGATGGGCGCTGAGCAGAGCCACAGCGGCCAGTTGAGCGGTATAGGTTTTGGTGGCGGCCACGGAACGCTCTGTGCCGGCGCGCAGGGGAATGACCACGTCGCCCTGGCGGCCCATGTCGGAGTTGGGGTTGTTGGTGATCACGCCGGTGAGGACGCCCTGGCGCCGGGCTTCGGCGAGGACGGAGACGATGTCGGGACTCTTTCCGCTCTGGCTGATGCCCAGCACCAGCGCTTTGCCGAAGCGCGGCGGGCGCTTGTAGACGGAAAAGAGGCTGGGGGTAGCCAGGGCCACTTGCAGGCCGTTCATGGCGCCCATGACGTATTGCGCGTAGCGGCCGGCGTTGTCGCTGGTGCCGCGCGCGGCGATGACTACGTGCGTCACACCGTGTCCTTTTATAGCCGCAGCCAGCTCGCGGGCCGGCCCGTCGGCTTCGCGCAGGAATCTCTGTAGCACGTCCGGTTGTTGGTGAATTTCGCGGTACAGGTGTGTTTCTTCAATCGGCGGTGAGTGTGTGGTGCTCATATACTTTTTCTCCGGCCACGAAGGTGGCCCTGATGTTCAGGTCGGATGTAAGAAGGGTGAGGTCGGCGTCATAGCCGGGCGCGATGCGCCCTTTTTGCTCGCCGAGGCCCAGTATGGCGGCGGGGGTACTGGTGATCGTCTGCAGCGCTTCGCCGGTGGAACAGTTGCTGAATTGTATCAGGTTGCGCAGGGCCTGGTCCAACGAAAGGATGCTGCCGGCGAGCGTGCCATCGGGCAGGGCGGCGCGCTGTTCATCGACTGCGACGGAATGATCGCCAAGATGGTACTGTCCCGGCGGCATGCCCAGGGCGGCCATTGCGTCGGTGACCAGGGTGAGCCGTCGCGGGCCGAGGAGATGCCAGACGAAGCGCACCAGCGCCGGATGTACGTGCACGCCATCGGCGATGAGGCCCGCGCACACATCGCCGGCCGCCAGCAATGCGCCCGCGAGGCCCGGCCGGCGATGGTGCAGCGGCGGCATAGCGTTGAACAGATGCGTGCCGTAGGTGACGCCGGCCCGGAAGCCGGCGAGCGCTTCTTCATAGGTGGCCAAAGAGTGTCCGGCGCTGACCACGACGTCGTTCTGCCGTAGCGTACGGACGAGATCCAGCGCGCCGGGCAGTTCCGGCGCCAGGGTGACCAGGCGCACGCCGGTGGATGGCGTCCACCCCTCAACCAGCGACCCGCGCGGCGCGCGCAAATGATCACGGTTGTGCGCCCCTTTCTTGGCGGGGCTGAGGAAGGGGCCTTCGACGTGCAGGCCCAGCGGCGCAGCGCCTTTGGAGCTGTGTGGCTGCCGTCTGACGATTTCTTGCGCGCGGACCACCGTCTGCGGCGGGGAGGTGACGATGGTGGGCAGGAAGCCGGTGACACCGTAACGGGGCAGTTGCGCGGCGACGGGCCACATGGTCTGTGGGTCCCGCGTGAAGTCATGGCCGAATCCGCCGTTCAGTTGCAGGTCGATGAAACCGGGGGCCAGTACCAGGCCGCCGGCGTCGAGGAGTTCTTCACCAGGCTCGGCGTGCAGCTCAGCGGCGGGCGCCACGGCGGCAATCCGCGACCCGCACAGGCGCACGGCGGCTGCCTCAAGGCGCCGGGACGGGGTATAGACGGTGGCGTTGGTGATTAGTATTGAGTGGGACACAGATAAGCACAGATTTGACAGATCTTTATTTAGCTTTTTCCGGAACCATTTTGTTCGTTGCGATTGTCAGTCGTTTCTGCGTAGAGTGTAAGCTTGATTTTGATGTTGCGCCAAAATGGGCTGGACGGGGAGTTGGCCGGGGCAGGGGATGTGGCCCCAGAGGGCGGCGGCGAGCGCTTCCATGGCCGGGGGTTGGATGCTGTAAGTGCAGAGGTGGGTGCGCGCCTGTGGATAGACGGCGAGATCGTAGGGCGTGCGCGCGGCGACGGTCACTGTGGGTAGCCCCAGGGCCAATAGCTCGCGGGCCAGGGCCGCCTGCTCCGGTTGCAGGCTGGCGCTGATGGTCACCAGCAGCAGGAGATCGTATGAGCCGAGTTGTTGCTTCAGCGCGGCTACGTCAGCTTCGGACGGCGCCTGATCCACGATGAATTCCTCGACGTGGGGGTGGTAGGCGCGCAGGGCAGGGGCCAGACCGGCCCTGACGTATGAAGACGTATCGGCCGGCGTGAGATCGGCGGGGTGCGGCATGACCAGAGCCAGCCGCGCTTCCGGCGCCAGACGCAAGGGCAGCAGACCGTCGTCGCGCAGCAAAGTGAGCGAGCGTTCGGCCACCTCGCGGGCCAGTCGCCGGTGCTCATCGCAGCCCACGACGCTCAGAGGTGGTTGCGCCTGTGCGCCGAGCCATTTTTTGAGGGCCAGGACGCGGCGGGCCGATCTTTCCACGGCCTCGCCTTGCAACAGCCCACGGGAGAGAGCCAGTTGTAGCCCCTGATACAGACGCTCCTGGATCTCTGTCTCGCCCGCCAGCAGCAGGACGTCCACCCCGGCGCGCAGGGCGGCGATGGCGTCCACGATCTGGCCCGCGCCCTGGCTGATGGCGGCCATATCCATGGCGTCGCTGATCAGGACGCCGTCGAACCCCAGCTCATCGCGCAGCAGGTCGTGCATGATCTGGCGCTGGACCGTCGCCGGCAGGTCGGGGCGACCCGTGAGCGCGGGCAGGGCCACGTGCGCGGACATTATGAGGCGCACACCGGCGTCGATGGCGGCGCGGAAGGGCCGAAAGGCGCTGTCCTCCAACTCGGCGCGTGATTGGGACAGAACGGGCACGCCATAGTGCGGATCGAGGCCGGAGTCGCCGTTGCCCGGGAAGTGCTTGGCGGTAGCTGCCACGCCCGCTTCCTGTTGCCCGGCAATCAAGGCCGCGCCCATCTCTGCGACGAGGTCGGGGTCGTCGCCGAAGGCGCGCACGCCGACGTTGGGGTTGCGCGGGTTGCTATTGACGTCGCAGACGGGCGCATAGTTGACGTTGACGCCCATGGCTGCCAGCTCGCGGCCCAGCGCCTGGCCCACGCGACGCGCCAGTCCCGGATCGCGGGTGGCGCCGAGGGCCATGTTGCCGGGGAAGGGGGTCGTTTCGTCGCCCAGCGCCAGTAGCTGGCCCCCTTCCTGGTCGGCGGCGATAAGCAGCGGCGGCTGTCCAGCGCGCGACGCTGCCGTCTGCAGAGTCTGGGACAGGCGACGCACCTGAGCCGAATGGCGCACGTTCAGCGGGCGGAACAGCGTGAAGCCGGCGACCTGCCGGCGCGCCAACCACTCCAGCACGTGGGGCGGCGGTTCGGCGCCGTCGAAGGCCAACATCAGGCGCTGTCCTAAGAGAGCGGTGGCCGTCATCGTGTTCATGGCTTAGCCCTTGACGGAACCGGCGAGAATGCCGCGCACGAAGTACCGTTGCAGCGAGAAGAAGACGATCAGCGGAATGATCATGGTGATGAAGGCGCCCGCGGTCAGCAGGTGCCACGCTTCCCCTTTGCTGCCGACCATGGCCGAGAGCCGCGACGTAACAATGGCTACCTCGGACTTGGTGCCCAGAAAGACCAGAGCCACCAGCAGGTCGTTCCACACCCAGAGAAACTGGAAGATGGCGAATGAAGCGATAGCCGGCAAAGAGAGGGGTAAGACGAGGCGCGTGAAGGCAGTGTAATGGGAGGCGCCGTCGATCCAGGCCGATTCAAATAGCTCGTGTGGCAGCTGGGAGATAAATCCGTAAAGCAGGTAAATGGCCAGGGGCAATCCAAACCCGGTATGCGCCAGCCAGGTGCCCAGGAAGGTGCCGTTCAGTTCCAGTTGCGTGTACAGCCGCAAGATAGGAATGAGGGCCATCTGCAGAGGCACGACCAGCAGGGCGACCACGGTGGTGAAGAGCAAGTCGCGGCCGGGGAAGCGCATCCAGGCGAAGGCGTAGGCCGCGAAGGCGGCGAGCGTGATGGGGATAATGGTGGAAGGCAGGGTGATGATCAGGCTGTTGGCGAAGGCGTTGGCCATGCCGTCGGCGGTGAGCACGGTGATGTAGTTTTCCATGGTCCATTGTGCGGTTTCGAAGGGGTGCACGATTGCCGTCCACCAGCCGGAGGTGCGGATGGCGTTGGCCGAACGGAAGGAGCTGACGAACATGCCGGCGGTGGGCATGGTCCACAGCAGACAGATAAGGATTACGGCCAGGCGCACCGGGGCGCGCTGCATGAAGTGGTGGAGCTTTTTGCCCAGGGCGCCGGTTGGATGGGAAACAGCGCTCATACGTGCCTCGCTTACTGGTTGATGCCCTGCTGGCGCAGGTTGCGGATGTTGATGACCATGATGGGCAGGACGACGACAAGCAGGATGACGGCCAGAGACCCGGCCCGTCCGAAGTTGCGGAAGGTGAACATTTCTACAAACATGCGGTTGGCGATCACTTCCGTGTCAAACTTACCGTTGGTCATCACGTAGACGATGTCGAATACTTTTAGAACGGCGATGAAGACGGTGGTAGCCACGGTGAGGATGGCGCCGCGGATCATGGGAATGACGATGTTGAAGAAAATCTGCCACTCGCCGGCGCCGTCAATGCGCGCGGCTTCAATAAACTCGTTGGGAATGCTCTTGAGCGCCGCAGACAGAATGATCATGCAGAAGCCGGTCTGCAACCAGACCATGATCACGATGAGCGCATAGGTATTTAAGGGGGCTTCGATGAGCCAGGGAATGGGTTCGATGCCCAATAGGCGCGTGACCACGGCGTTGAGTAGGCCGATCTGCTCCCGGCCGGGCGGTTGCCAGGCGTAGACGAAGCGCCAGATGACGCTGGCGCCGACGAAGGAGATGGCCAGCGGCATGAAGATGAACGATTTGGCCAGCGCCTCCCGTTTGACACGATCTACCAGCGAGGCGATGAGCAGGCCCAGGATGACGCTGCCGCCGGTACCCACCAGCAACCAGATGACGTTGTTGCGAAAGGCGACGCGCATGGCGGGGTTGGTGAAGGCGAACTGGTAGTTGTGCAGACCAAAGGGCGTGATGGAAAAGACGCGCCGGGCTTCGCCGCTGTCGCGGTCGGTAATCGTCTGCGGGCGCACGAACAGCCACAGCGTCCTTTCGTTAACGGTTACACGGGCGATTTCCAGCTGATCGAGGTTAAGCAGATAACCTTCGAACGTAACCCCGTTGGCCTGCTCAAGCTCGCCGGCCACGTAGCCGGCGGCGATGCTGTGAGACGCCCAGTATTGTGTGGGGACCACGTCGGGAATAGACAGGGCATCTTCGGTCAGGCTGGTGTAGATGGTGTTGAAGCCGGGATAGATGAGGTAGATGGCCAACAGAAGAAGGGCGGGACCGACGAAGATGTAGGGGCGCAGGGGGCGATGCAGGGCAGCCGGCAGGCGGTCGGCAAGATCGTTGACCAGCCAGAAGAGGATCCACACGCCCAGCACGCCCACGGCCAGCGCCACGAGCATAATCATCAGCTTGGCCATCAGGGGGTGCAGCCCACTTTCTTGGAGGCGGGCGGCGGACCCATCCATGCCCAGGAACGTGTACAGCTCCAGGAGCAGGCGCTGGGGCGCGGTGCGGTCGCGCATGAAGGCCAGGCTCCAGCGCAGCACATAGAAGATGCCGGCGGCGGCAGCCAACGACAGCAGTACCCGTAAGAACGTATTGAGGCGATTGCTGCCAGAGGTTTCGCTCCCGACGGCGACGACCTGTTGGGCCATGGGTCTGTTTCCTCGAGACTGGAGATTGGGGACTGGCCGTGGGCGGTGGCCGACGGCCAGTCCCTACTCAGCTCTTTTGCTCAGGCCAGCGGCCGGCTGCTACTCAGGCCAGCGGCTGGCTGTTACTCAGGCCAGCTGTCTTCGATCTCCTGGAAGACGGTTTCCATGTCATCGCCGCCGACCCAGTCGATCATACCCTGCCAGAAGGTACCCGCGCCAACTTCGGCAGGCATCAGGTCAGAGGCGTCGAAGCGTAGGGTCGTGGCGTTCTGCAGAATC
>DATHSI010000151.1:0-13585 GCA_035464315.1 Candidatus Sulfomarinibacteraceae bacterium | reverse complement strand
GTCAATGCCGAAGAAACGGAGCATGAAAGCTACAAGGAATTCGAAAACACCTACTTTGGCCGGCGTCGAGGGCGGGACGGTGCCGGCGGTGAGCACAACGTGAATCGCCGCGCCTGCTACCAATCCCAGAGGGATATTCATCGCTGAGAAAAGTATCCAGGGCGTCAGTACAGACAGAAAGGCTATCAGCGCCGAACTGGCCAGAAGCACCACAATCGTCGCCGGGTGACGCAGGGCAACCAATCCCTGCAGACCGGCGACTAAGACGTTCAGCGCCCGCTCGCGCCATGCACTGGGCAATGGGTTCAGGGTCCACCTGGCCAGGCGCAGCAACAGCTCACCTTTGAAGGCTACAACATAAAGGGTCAAGAAGGCGAACAATCCCATGAGAGCCAGAACCACGCCTGACTCGCTGACGAAGCTGGGGATGACGAGGAACGGTAGCAATAGAAACAACGTCAGCGTCAGCATAATCAGGTCCAGGACCTTTTCAACCACCAACGTGCCCAATGCGCGAGCCTTGCTGCTCTTATCGTGCTCGCCAATGTTCACCGCGCGCGCGACGTCGCCCAAGCGTAAGAAGGGGACGACTGTATTGACGAGTTGGCCAAGACACACAGCCCAGAATAAGTCAGGAAATGAGGGGGCCTGAGACCGAGGTCGAAACAGAAGCCGCCAGCGCCAGGTTTTGGCAACGGTGGTAACAATCACTACCATCAGGGCGAGGAGAACGTACTGCAGCTGCGCCTGCTGGAATGAGAAGGCTACTTCATTCCAGCTCGTGTCGCGCACGACAAACCACAGGCCGCCCGCGCTGAGCAGCAAACTGATCAATAATCGCAGCCACGGTGTCCTTTTCAGCCAGGAAAGAACCCGGATGGTATTGCCCCCCTCACTCTTCTCAGCGATCAAGCTTTAACTCCCGTTTTACACAACAGTTCAGCACCGCACGGGCGCCTGATGTTGTACAGTGATATGGATGGCTCGTCAAGCACACAACGTGGCTTTTCGGGGCGGTCGCTGCTGGTCAACTGGCCTCGCCAGGGCGGCGAATGACGGTGCTCGGATCGCCAAACAGACCGAAGGTGTCACTGATTTCTCGCAGGCCTGCCCGTTCCGTATCGAGGGATTGCTTGGCGTGGAGTAGGGCATCGCCGATCCGTTCGTAACGAGTTTCCGGGGCGTTTCCCCGTAACGCCTCGAGAAGGTTGACGGCGAACGGTTCCTGATGTATGGAGAGGGTCAAGCTGGTGGCGCCGATGATCAGCACCGGGCCGTTTTCCTGTACAAGCATCGCTTCGGATAGCGATTCGATTTCGGGGTGGGCAAACAGACCGCTGAGGCAAGTCAACTGCACCACGATAGGCGCTGCCTGGCTTGTGGCCAGGTTTTCCACAGCATCGATGGAAAAGACGTCATCTTTGCCCCACAGTTCGAGGCTGCCGTGCCCGGTGTAAGTGACGAGCCAGCTGCCGTCGGTCCACAATTCCGTCAGCTCGGCTGACGTAGGCCCATTCAAGACCTGGGCTGTATCGTCCTGAAATCCGGCATTCTCCAGCAGGCGCGAGGTCAGGTTGGCGAATTCGTTGCTGGTGCCGTCGGCGGCGAAGATGGCTCGTTGTGGTATGGTAGCCTCTTCATAGGCAAGCGTACGCGCCACCAGGGCTCTTACCTGCTGCACGCTATCCACGGGCCAACGCCCGACGGCAAGGTCGGGCCGGTAATCGCCGTCGACATCCGCCAGCCTCGCGTCGCTAACGGTTTCCCCTCCGAAACTGACCTGCACGAGGTACGGTGGAACGACGTTGTCTGGGGGTGAGATCGGATTTTCGGGGCGGTCGGCCATATAGCCGCGGTAATCGATGCTTGAATCGCCTACCAGTAGTAGATAACGCGGCGCCGGCGCCTGCCAATGCTCGTGCGCGTGGCTGATAAAGCGATTTATGCTCTCCGGGGTCGGTTGGCCAAATCCAAACTCGTCGTAAATATCTTCGACGGGCACGACGGCGGCGCGCAGGCCCTGATTCTGGCGCGCCTCCACCAGCTCATCCAGAGCGGGCGCCAGCTGTTCCGTGCTGATAATGATCAAGTCAGCCCCGAGATCGTCCGCCTTCCAGTCACTCTGGCGCGAGGGGGTGATGGACGCCGGCTGGTGATAGCCCTCTGGCCCAACGGCTATTACACGCCTTGCTTCGTGCAGGTCAATATGCGCCGTTTCACCGCTGTAGTTCCAATCCTCAAGGAGGAGCGGAGCATCGGGCGCAGTGACATCGAAGATCAACGGTTCAGCGCTGAATCCGTGCAATACGGCCCGGCCGGTGACTCCGCTGAGCTCGAAGCGATCGTCGCTGGTAGAGGGTTCACTCTGGTAAGTGACCCGGATCCAGTCCAGCTTCATCAGATCCAGGAAATCTTCAGGTGCGTTTTCCAGCGAGATGGTGTTCTCTCCGGTCCGTAGTGTGCCCGCCGGCAGCATCACAGTGCCTGTGTGCGCCGTCTGTCCATCCCAGCTCACGGTGCCGACGGGCTGCCCATTGACGCTGACGTTTAAGGTGTGGTCCGGGTCCACCTGCGGGTTGTGGGTGGCGCCGTAAAGGCGCACTTCTATCTTTCCGGAGCCGTCGGCCACGTGGGAGAGGACCATTTCGATGGGGAGCGCGCCCTGCAAAGGGATCGACTGCCAGAACCAGGGTTCTTGGCTATCCTCGACGCGGGCGTCACTCAGATACTCATGATTTCGTTCAAGGTGTACACGGCGCGGGATCTGCTCCAGTTGCGGACCGGCCGTGAGCGGCGCTTCTGCCGCGCCAATGATGCTGCCCTCGGCTTCTGTCTCCAGGAGATACGTGCGGTGTGCCGTGTACCTGCTGTCCGACGCCTGACCATGGAAAAGAAGTGTATCGTTGTGAACCAGCAGCGGTATGGTCTGTCCGTCATGCGACAGACGCAACGTATGGGGGTCTAGCTGCTCGATGGAGAGTCCTGCCTGGCGCAGCTGGCTGGAGGTGAGAGCATAAATTCCATCTTCTGCGACCGCTATTTTCACCGTTGAGACGTCGCCAACTGCCGGCTGGCGACACCCGGCGCCCAGTAGCAGCCCGAGCAATACGGGCAGCAAGAGGACGATAGCGCGAGTCGATAAAGTTGGTATAGGCGGCATGTAATTTGATCGTGCTAAGCGAGGGTGTCGTCTTGTTTGCGAGTGGAGAGCACAATGGCGAAGATGGCGCCACCGGCGAATATGAGCAGAGCGAAGGCAAACCCTATCCATAGCACGGCGCGACCCAGGGCGCTCTCCTGGGCCTGTTGCGCCGAGTCGCCAGCGGTTTCTGCTGTGTCTCCGGCGCCAACAATCCGCTGTCCCGCATCCTCATCTCCGCCGCCGCTTCCGATTGGCGCGCCGCCCGGGTAAGCAGATGCTTCAGACGTCACTGTCTCAGGTGGTTGTTCCTCTATCTGAACCTCGGCAGGCCCTGGATAAGACTCGTCGGCCGGACTTCGATTATCAACGGTTGGGGTGTCGATGCCACCGGTGCCGCCCGGTCCCGGATACCCATCGTCTCCGTTAGCCGGTGTGACCTGCGCAACTGACGGTGGTTCGGCCGCTTCCGCTTCGTTGGCGCTCTGATCGAACGTCATACGCGTGGGTGACGGCGGAGGCGTGTTGGTGGGCCGATTGTTGTTGCCGTCCGGCGTAGTCGCCGATTGGCCTGTCACCGTCGCGGTTGGAGTCGCCGCGGACCCGCTGGCCTGCGTTGCCGTCGCTGCTGAATTGCCGCCGCTGTTGGCCTGGGTGGGCTGCGGTGTGTTGGTTGGGGCGCTGGTGCTGGTGGGGGGCGCGCTTGGGGTAGAGCCGGAATCGCCGCCGCCGCCGATCGGTTCGGCGGTTGGTGTGGGCCCGGCAATGGAAACTTCGACCATATCCACGGCGGCTTCGCTGTTGTCGAACTCTACCTCGATCAGCCGGTACCAGTACGTCTGTCCGGCGCTGACCGTTTCATCTCGGGCTTCATAAGTGTCTCCAGAGGAGATCGTTCCCCGAGCCTCGATGAAGCCCACATCGTCCAGAGAGGTGAATGGACCGTTTGCGCTCGGGCCGCGCTCTAGCTTGAAACCGGCCGTATTGTCTTCAGTCGCCGTGCGCCACTCCAGGCGCGCTGCGCTATCCTGGCTTTCGCCCCGGAAGTACACCAGCGTAACACTCAGACGAGAGGCAGCCTGAGTCGTCGTCGCCAGAATCACAGTGGCAATGAGGGCAATGACGATTAGGAAGGGCGCGCTGCGGCGTATGGCGCTAGAAGACTTATCTTGCATAATGCTGTCTCTACTCGTCGATCCTTTCTTTCCTCACTATTTTAGTGGTCATCGCCCGCCTCTGCCGCCACATTTACGCACCGTTCATCTACTGCTTACGCAGAGCAGGTAGATAGATATTGCCACTGAAAAAGGTGGATGTCACCTGGCTTGTATTGTTGACAGGATTGCTATCCAGGCCCGGGCTCCTGGCGGTGGCCACGTTGGTAAGAGCGCTGCTCTGGCTATGTTCCTTGACTGTGGTCTCGATGTACACAGTGGCCGTATCGTTCCAGGCCAGCGCCGGGTCCAGTTCTATGGTTAAGATATTATCCTCAACGGACACGGTGGCTGTCGTGGTGGCCGTCGCAGTGACGAAGTCCAGACCGATGGGAAGCGTATCGACGACCGTCGTCTGGGCAGGGTGCAGGCCGTCATTGCGTAGAGCCAGTTCGTAGTTTACGGTGTCTCCGGGTTGCACGAGAATCTGGGAAGTTGATTTGACCAGAGACAGGTCCGGCCGCATTAATTGCATGGCGGGATCCCCCTGCCAGGCAAAGGAAAGGATCTGCGAGTCGTGATAGACCGTTTGCTCGTACGCAATTTTGGCGTAGTCGATGGCGTCGCCGGCGGTTGTCAGCCCTTCCACAAACAGGCCATCGTAGAAAGCATAATGCAGCAGGTTGTGCTCAAAATCAAAACCCAGCCCGGTGCTTGACCAGTGACCCGCCGTAGCTGCGTCGGGCAGGCTGATCAGCGTTTCGGCTAGGCCGGGCCGGCCGGGCTGGGCAAAGTGGCCGTCCAGGCAGTCCATGCTGAGAATGATCGCCGGTTTGCCAGCATTACTCCATTCATTAACACTTCCAGGTCCATCGGTGTACACCGTGGACAGCTCGTGCGCCCACTCCTGGACGGCGCCGTGGCCCCGATAGTTAATAAACGTGACGCCGTCACCGTTGACTGCATCGTAAAAGTCGTCGCGTGCTGCGTCAACATCTTCAGGTCGCGGATGCCCAAAGCGATTGTCGGGATCATCAGGGATACAGAGGTGGTTTTGCACGAAGCTGCCCGGAATGTGATCACCCACCTGGGCATTCGCCGCACAGAAATCGCCTCCATTGTCAGGGTTGTCGGCCAGAAACAGCACATTCCTTTGCCACGGCGCCGGCGACAGGTGTAGCGTCTCGTAGGCTTTGATTTTGTCGACGGTGTTGCGCACCTCGGTACCGGTCTGCGCCGCTATACGACCGACGGACAGCTCTGGCAGTAAATCATCGCCCGCCAGCAGGCCGAAGGTGTAATCGATGGGAATGTGACCCTGGAAGCGGTCGGCAATGAGCAGATCGCTGACCACGTACGTCGGTTCCTCGGTTTTGCCCCAGAAGCAGACCTGAGCATCGTCCGCCTGGCAGAACTGTCGTGGGTCCAGCGTGGCGTCGCCCACGAGTAAAAGGTAGCGTGGGGCGGTGGGCCACGTCTGCAACGCGTGCCGCAGATAATTGCGAATCGCTTCGGGCAGCGGCAGGCCATAGCCATACTGGTTGGTAACCTCCTCAATGTCAGCGACGTGTGTTTTTAGGCCGCCAAACTGTGGATTGCTGCGGTGGTCGGCCAGGCGGTTAACCTCGGGAATGAACTCACCGTAGCTGATGGCCACCCACTCTGCGCCGCCGGCCGGGTCAAGGTTAGTAGGTGTGTACTTCTCTATCGGCGGATTGGTGATCACGTTGCCCTCGTGCGTGGCAATGATCGTGGCGTCAGAGTGGCTGCTGGCAAAGCCATAGGTGTAAGTGGTCGACCCCTCGACGTTGACATCAGTGATCGCCTGCGGTTGATAGCGATCGGTGATGTCCCATACCAGCGTGGCCGACGGGTCGCCCTGGCTGAAACCGCCGACTTCAAAGGTGTGCGGCCCACCCGTATCCTGAAAAATGAGCTGGTCGCCGTTGCTGACGAATTGGCGCTGGTAGTCGACGGTGATGCGGTTGAGATAGACCCATAACTGGCTGAAAGTGCGGTCGAAGCGAAATTCCACCTGATTCAGGCCATCATTCAACGCGGAAATTGGTAATGTCGTGGAGATGTTCACATTGCGATTGCCACTCCAGGGCAGGCGCTGCGAATAGCTCTCTTGACCATTCAGTACCATTTCCACGTCCGTATATCCATTATCGAGATAGCTGGTGAATTCCGCGGTGATAACCGCATTGCTGCCGTCAGTAACCGGGTTCGTCGTAGAGATCGTTTTTGTGAGCGTGTAAGGGTTGGCCGATTGAGGCTGTCGAATACGTTCCCAATACCAGACGTCCGGTTCATTAGGAAACAGGTGCCAGCGGTCAGTGTAGGTGGCGAAGTAATAGTTCTCCGGCTGGCGCGTGAAGCTAGTGGCATAGTTCGTCGTCTGAGGCGGGTTGCCGGGAGGTGGAGCGTTTGCTATACGGCTGGCGTCGCCGCCGGCAAAGAGCCAGAAGACGTTGCTGGTCATATATTGTTGATCCAGTGGCGGCCCGTCAAAAGCCCAGCCATAGAAGCGGATTGAATCACCCGCTTCGAACTCTGCGTTGTTATCGCCGACGAACTGGTAGGCCACCGGCTGACCCTGGTACAGCATCTCAAATGAGCCAGGGTCGACGTTGTCGACGTCCATGCCGGCTGCCTTCAGAGCATCGTAGGTAAGCTCGTAAATGCCATCGGCTTGCACTTCGATTTTGAAAGCCGCGCGACCGACAGGCAGACGTGTTGGCTCTGCGGCATTTGAATGGGGTAGGCTCCGCCACTGTTCCGCCTGTTCGTAGTTAATTATGTGCGGGGCAATGGCGCTGTAGGCGGTGGCATCGCCGCCGGCCGGATGCCGCGGCCCCGAATCAGCGCCGTGGAACGTCACCGAAACGTGCATTTCGCTGCTGTGGGCCATGACCTGGGTGACAGGATTGTAGCGCAACGGAAATAGCTCCAGGCGCACCAGGCGCAGATCGCGATAATACATCGGTTCGGAGACGCGGTAGGCCTCGCCGGGATACAACTCGTTCTTCGTGTAGACAGCAAGATCAGGATCTGCCGGCACAGCAGACAGAGTCGGAGCGGAAAGCGGCAATTCCTGTAAATCGCCTTCTTCCTCAGGCAGTATCAGCTCGCCGTGCGGCGCGGGGCGCACGGTGCCAACCTTGTTCTGGCTCAAATGCTGCACGTCAACCTGGACCTGAACGTCTGCTTCCGGCGGGACGACAATGAGGGTGCTGTAATAGGGTAGCGCGGGCAGCCCAGCTTCGTGGGTGGCGTTGGTCAGGCCCGGTGCGGTGACGATACCTTGCTTGTCCACGGTGAACGCGGGTGTTTCGAGCGTCAGGCGCAGGCCGTGGTCGCCGGCTGCGTTCATCTGCGCGGAAGCTTTTCCTGCTGGCGAGATATCCTGCGCCGCCTGCGCCAATTGCGCATAATCATGGATGGTCAAAGTCAGGAGTAATAGCAGCGCCAGCGGCAGAAAAAGAGATAGACGAGATCTCCGATTGTGGTTCATTGACCGCTCCTCACGCATTATGATCCGTTTGCCGGATCATTTTCCAAATAAATTAATCGTCCAGCCTCAAGCTGGTCGATAAAGGTCCGAAGATCCTTTCTGGCTTCTCCCGGCGATACTTCGTACTTTCTTACCAATTCCTCCGCAATATGCTGGAGCGTTCGTTGGCCATCGATCAGTTGCCAGATAGTTGTTCCGACTTCATTAAGGACTCGCAACTCCCCTTCTTCTGGCAGAACGAGAACCACACCATCCTCCATGAACTGCCAGATGACGTCTGGTCCGCGCCGGGGCACGCGTTCGAAATTCATCGACTTTTCTCCCAGCGCAGGCCCTTTACCAGCAGTACCAGTCCGGCAATTACGCTAATGGCTGCGGCGATTGGGGCCCACACAGGCGCCAGGTGCGCTGTTTCAGCAATTGGCTCGTGCGTTTGAGCGCTGTTGTCTAACTCAACATCTTCTAGTTGATAGTAATAAGTTTCGCCGGGACTGACGTTTTCGTCAACGAAGTGATACGAAGCACCCGACACAGCGCTCCCCTCACTGGGGATCAGCTGCTCGTTAATCTGCGTGAATGGCCCACTTTCTGAGGGGCCACGGTAGACGTTGAATCCGGCGGTGTTGATCTCCGTTTCAGTCTTCCACTCAATCTGTATAGGTGTTGGTCTGGAGAATTGCGTGAAGATGATGGCCCCTGCCAGAACTAGCCAGAGGAGACCCAGAAAAATGAGCAGGCGGTCCTGGGATCCCTCCGAGCGTTTCTCTTGATGTGACTCAACCTCAACCATTAGCGCCTGCTTAATCCGCTAATCCAGTCTGGTAAGCGCGAGACCAATCTGCGTGGCTCAGCGGACTGCTGCTCGTAACTGTAGTATCGATAATAATAGTAATGAGAGCGCCCCACAACAATCTGGTTCAAAACAGCGCCGTAGATTTGAGCGTGGGAGTTGATCAGGGCCTCTGCCGCTTGCTGCAGCGCCGCGAAGCGGGTTTGTCCCGAGTGGACAACGAGCAGACAGCCGCAAACCTGCGGCGCCAGAATAGAAGCATCGGCCACGCTCAGCACCGGCGGCGTGTCGAAGATGACTGTGTCAGCTTCGTCCTCCAGCTGATCGATGATCTGGCTCATGCGCTGTGAATTGAGCATTTCGGCTGGGTTGGGTGGTATAGGGCCGCTGCTTAACAGACGCAGTCCGGCCACGCGTGTGTTTTGCAGATAGTGGGTCAGCGGGCGCCTGTTATCCAATAGAGCGGAGGTCAGACCGTGATGATTCGGCAGCTCAAACACGCTGTCCAGCGAAGGGCGGCGCAAATCGGAATCTACGACGATCACACGCTTCCCGGCCTGCGCGGTAACGACGGCCAGATTGGCTGCCGTCGTTGATTTGCCCTCTGCCGGAGAGGCGCTGGTGACAAGAATTGAGCGCGTGCCGCCATCGACCGCAGAGAAGCTAATGTTCGTTCGCAACACACGATAGGCTTCGGAAACCGGGTCTCGCGGTGTTTCCTGTGTCACCAACTGCTGCTGATCATCGCTCTTGCCTTTGATGAGCGCTATCGTACCCAGCGTAGCAAGGCCAGCCAGTTCTTCTATCTGCTCCGGCGACTTGATGGTATCGTCCATATACTCGATGAGCAGGACGAGGCCCAGGGCGGCCATGCCACCGGCAAGCGCGCCCAGCAGGGTGTTGAGCAGGGGGCGAGGTCGTACAGGGGAAGCGGTGGGGCGCGCCGCTTCCACCATAACAACGTTGTTGGTGCCCCTGGCCTGTTCCACACGCAACTGTTCAAGGTTGTTAAACGCATCCGTATAGCGGATTTCAGCTTCCCGCAGGTCGGTTTCCAGCCGCGACAGCTCCACTTCTTCCTGTACGGTGGTTGGCTCGCCGAATTCGGAAATAAGCGCTTCTAGTTCTGATATCTCCTCACGCAGATCGGCCATTCGGTCCCGCCAGTTTCGAATGGATTCCTCATATCGCGAGGCTTGTCGCGCCTGGTTCTGGTCGATAAACACTTCCGCCACGGTGTTGGCGATCAGCGCGGCTCGTTCCGGGTTGTTGTCTTCGGCGCTGAGCACAATCAATTGTGTCTCCGGCGGTGCGGACACGGTGAGCTTGGCCGCAAGTTGCTCCGGCCGTAAGGGCAGGTCCAGACGCTCGACGGATTCGACCATGACGGTCGTGAGTTTGATCAGCTCCACGTAGGTGGTTGCCAGTCGCTGTTCCAACAACACCTGCGCGTACTCATTGCCGCCGCTCCCGGGCGCTTGATCGATCAACAGGCGCGCCGTTGAGCGGTACACTGGCGTGGTCTGAATGCTGACGATGTAGGCTGTCCCGCCGGCCAACACTGTTGCCAGAAGGAGAAGCCAAAACCAGCGTTGAATGATGGCCACATATCTTCTAATTTCCATGATGTTCTATGTTCTCAGCATTGTAGCTACCGGCGCGCCAGGCGCTGGTGGCATTGGCCAGGCTTAGAATGGCGAAGAGTATCCAGATGACCGTTTCCCAGATTCGTGTGCTGGTGGCAGCGAGCCCGGAGGCGATGAGAACGAAAGCCAGCCAGCCTGCAATGGCAAAGGATGGCTCGGCGAGTTGCTGTCGTAAGGAGTGTTGTCGGCGCTGTGCACGATCATAATGGTAGCTGAAAGCTGCCAGTAAAATGGCCAGGCCCACTATCCACAAAGAATTGGCTGCAACGGAAAAGGCTAAATCTGCCACGAGTCACTATAATAGTCGCCGATACCCATTGATCTGGAGCGTTGCATCAGACCCTAATCTACCTGACAATGGTGCCTTTAGGCAAACATACTTTTGGCCCACAAAGCAAAAATGGGAAAACGTAATGGCTAAAGTTAAAACACGTTTTGTATGCAAGAGTTGCGGTCGCACGACGCCGCGTTATCTGGGAAAATGCCCGCGCTGTGGCGAGTTCGGCACGATGGTGGAGCAGGTCATCTCCGACGAGAGCAAATCGGGATCCACACGCAAGAGCTCGCGACCTGTTAGTAAGCCTCAGCGCCTGGCGGAAGTAGCCACTGATGGGTTCGAGCGTTATCCGTTGCCCCTGGAGGAGTTTGCACGGGTGCTCGGAGGGGGCATCGTCCCCGGTTCACTGGTGCTGGTGGGCGGCGATCCGGGCATTGGCAAGTCTACGTTACTGCTGGAGGTTGCAGCGCTGGTGGCCAATTTACACGGTCCGGCCCTCTATATTTCTGGCGAAGAAAGCGTGCGACAGATTAAGATGCGCGCTGATCGTCTCAGCCTGGAAGCAGATGAACTATTCCTGGTCACCGAGACAAACCTGCAGACGATGTTACAACACATCAAGGAGACAAAGCCGATTCTGGTGATTGTGGACAGCATTCAGACGACCCACTCGGATGACTTAAAGTCCACAGCGGGTAGCGTAAGCCAGGTGCGGGAAAGCGCCAGCCAGTTTCAGGAAGTTGCCAAGACGACAGGCACGACGATCTTTCTGGTGGGGCATGTGACCAAAGAGGGCAATATTGCCGGGCCGCGCGTACTGGAACACATTGTGGATACGGTGCTCTATCTCGAAGGCGATCCTTTTCACCGGTACCGTCTGCTGCGCGGCGTCAAGAATCGTTTTGGCGCTACGAGCGAAGTGGGCGTGTTTGAGATGGTCGAGCGGGGCATGGTCCAGGTCCCCAATCCTTCCGAGGCCTTTCTTGCAGAGCGCCAGGCGAATGCGCCGGGCTCGACAATCGCCGTGCCGCTGGAAGGTACGCGTCCGCTGCTCGTCGAAATTCAGGCTCTGACCAGCACCACGGCGTTCAGCAATCCGCGCCGCACGGCCAACGGCATAGATTACAACCGCCTTCTCCTACTGACCGCTGTTCTGACCCGCCGCGTGAATGTGGGGGTGCACGATAAGGACGTTTTCGTGAACGTCGTCGGTGGGTTGCAGATTGACGAACCAGCAGCCGACCTGGCGGTGGCGGTGGCCATTGCCAGCGGTGTGAAGGATCGCCCGGTACATGCAGACATGGCATTCATCGGTGAGGTAGGCCTCAGCGGCGAGCTCCGCGCGGTAAGCCAGCTCGACGTGCGGCTGAAAGAAGCGGCAAAACTGGGTTTCAGGCGCTGCATTGTGCCGCGTAGTCCCGGACGCAATAAGGCTGAGGCGCCCGATGGTCTGGAGGTATTGGAGTGCCGCTCGCTGGGACACGCCCTGGAAGTGGCCTTGCTGCCGAAGTCCTCCGGTTAGCGCCAGGCTCAGAGACGACGATTGCCCAGATAGAAGAAGACGCCGCCAGTGAGACCAAGTAGTACGAGGAAACCGCCGGCGATGGCTAGCCAGAGGGGTACGCTCTCGGTGCTCGCGGAGGATTCGGCCGGGCCGGATGGGGGCGCCGATGTGACCGCAATCTCATCCTCTATAAGCGGTGGTTCGCTCTCTGTGGCGCCTGCTGCCGTCTGCAGCGTGGCAGGGGGAGCAACCGTTGGCGAAGGCAGTGCAGGCGCGACAGCCTGAGACGTGGGGGTCGCGCCGGCGGGGGTGGTTGCTGTGGTAGGCGTCGCCTCACTTGCGGGGAAATCGGTTGAACCGCCGCTTGACTCGGGCTGGCGTCGTTGACCAACGATAATCTCCTGGCCGATGGAGAGCAGGCTGTCCTCAGTTAGCCCTTCGTTCATCGCAAACAAGGCCTCCATGGTCAGATCGTTCCGCACGGCAATACCGATCAGCGTGTCATCTTCCTCGACGATGTAGACCAGCGTTCCGTCCTCACGCGCCTCAACACCATCTGGTAGACTTGTGCTGGCTGTAGGCTGCGGCTGGCTGACGCCCTCGGCAAACCCCACGATCAATGGTTGCCCCACGTTGAGAAAGTCGTCCGGCTCCAGGTTATTGTAATCGAGGAGCGTTGGTAGGGGCACGTCGAAACGGGAAGCGATATGGCTGAGCGTGTCCCCTTCCTGTACTTCGTAAACGATGGCGCCATCTGACCGGGGCGTGGGCAGCGCGGGGGAGCCAGTTGTGCTAAGCGGTGTTGTTGACGCCGTTGGCGTGCTCTCATTCTGTGCCGCCGAGTTCTCCTGAGCGATTTCATCCCGCACCGGTTCTTCAGTTTGGTCGGGCAGCGGCGGCGGCGCTGCGACAGCGCCTGACTTATACGCTGACACAAGCTGGGCGGTGAGATCCAGGTAATGATTGCCGAACTCCACGCTCGGCTCTATGTTACTGCCTTCGGCCCACTCGTTGAACGAGGTGATGACCAGTAGATCGGGGCTGCTCTCAGCGGCGGCGGCAAAGCTGTTCTGATAGTAAGCGCCGCCGGCGCGATCGCGATAGACGGCCTGATCACCGCGACCCAGGTGCCGGTCGTCAAAGCCGGGCATGGCCGTGGCTACCCAGTATTTGAAACCGCCATACGTTTCTGCTGCGTTGCGTGTGTTGGCTGCCCAGCCCGATGCAATCCCCGCCGGATTGGCGGCCCAGGCTGTATTGTACAGGTGAAGGCCGTCGAATACGGCTAGATACTCCGTGTTTGCGCCCTCGGCAATCCAGATGCTCTGGCGATCCGGATCGGCGAGGCTGCGGATGTAGGTCCAATCATCGACGCTGTAGGCCCACGTCGCCCAGAAAAAGATCACGGGTTTTCCGTCCATGCGCAAGTAGGCAGGGTGCTGTGCATGCGTTTGAAGCACGATGCTGAGGGCGGAAGCGCGCTCGTCGTTACTGGTGAGGACCGTCGCCGGCTCAAAGTCTATGGCGGCTTTGAAGCCGGTCGCCGCAGCAACGTCCA
>DATHSI010000150.1:0-5313 GCA_035464315.1 Candidatus Sulfomarinibacteraceae bacterium | reverse complement strand
GTAGACGCGGCGGGTGACTTCGGCGATGTAGCTGCTGGCGGCGTAGTTCTCCGGCGTCACCAGCTCATTCTTGGCCGTGCTGATACCGTTGAGCATTTTGGGCGGTGGGAACTTCTTGTCATCCAGGTTGAGGTTGGCCAGGGCCTGTTTGACCACCTGTAGCTGGTCGTCGCGGTCGAAAATGACGAAGTCGCCTTCGTAGCCCAGCAGGTTCTTGCTCTCGCGGCGCAGGATGCGGGCGCAGGTGGCGTGGAAGGTGCCCACGGTCAGCCCACGCAGGCGCCCCTCCAGCAGTTGCTGCAGGCGATGTTCCATCTCGCGCGCGGCTTTGTTGGTGAAGGTCACGGCCATGATGTGCCAGGGCGCGACGCCCGCCTGGCGCACCAGGTAGGCGATGCGCCGCGTCAGCACGCGCGTCTTGCCGCTGCCCGGCCCCGCCAGCACCAGGATGGGGCCGTCTCCGGCCGTCACGGCCTCCTTCTGCGCCGGATTTAGCCCGGCTAATAGGTCGGTTGCTTCTGTCGTTGTTGTGGGTTCAGTCATAAAATTTGGGGGACACAGATGAACACAGATTGCACAGATTTTCTATTTTTAAGAAATCGGACGAATTGAAGAAATCGGATGTCTTTGCGTGTGAGTCGGGTTGGGCGAACTCTCTGAGAGACATCCGATTTCTCACCGCAAAACCCCAATCAAAACAATAACTCTGCGTTCATCTGTGTTTATCTGTGTCCCACTCTTTCTTAAACGTCGATGTCAGCCTGCAGCTGACCGCGGCCCAGGGCGATGGAGCGCTCGTAGGCGGCGAAGATGCCGCGGGAGACGACGGTGCGCAGGCCGCCTTTCTCCATGTGGTAGAGCGCTTCCGCCGTGGTGCCGCCGGGCGAGGTGACCTGGTTGCGCAGCTCGGCCACGTGCTTGCCGGAGCGCTCGGCGTATTCCACGGAGCCGCGCAGGGTCTGGATCACCAGTTGTTGGGCCACGCGGCGCGAGAAGCCCATGTGTACGCCGGCGTCGATCATCGCTTCCATGAACATAAAAACGTAAGCCGGGCCGGTGCCGCTGAGCGCGGTGGCCATGTCCAGGTACTCTTCTTCGGACAGAAACACTTCCTGGCCCAGCGAGCCCAGAATGGCCTGCGCCTGCCGCTTCTGCAGGTCGGATACCTCCGGCGTCGCCGTCCACACCGTGATGCCCTGGCCGATTTGCGCCGGGGTGTTGGGCATGGCGCGCACCACGGCAGCGTGCGCCAGGCCGTCGGCCAGTTTCTTGATGGGCACGCCGGCGAGAATAGAGAGCACCAGGTCGCGGCGGCGCAGGTGGCCCCGCACCTGGGGCATGATGTAGGAGAGCACCTGCGGCTTGGCCGAGAGGACGACGATCTGGCCTTCTTCGGCGGCTTCCATATTGTCCGTGGTCACGCGCACCCCGTGCTTTTCCTGTAACTCGCGTCCCCGCTCGGGCCGCGGGCCAGCCGCCACAATCTGTTGCGCGCCCACGATCTCCTGCGATAACAGGCCGCGAATCATGGCCTCGGCCATGGCCCCGCTGCCGATAAAGGAGATGTTGATGTTGTTGAACATGGTGTTACTTCCTGTAGAACGAGTTTGTAACTCGTTCGAACGAATTACAAATTTGTTCTACGTAAATGACTCTTTGCGCACCGTCACCGCCGCCAGCCGGTCGTGGTCTATTTCGATGCCCAGGCCAGGGCCGCGGGGGACGTCGATGGTACTATCTTCTGCGTTCAATGTAAAGGGCGCGGTGATGTCGTGGTGGTAGTAGCGGTCGGTGGCGGAGATGTCGCCGGGCAGGGTGAAGCCGGGCAGGGAGGCCAGGGCCAGCTGCCCTGCGCGCCCCACGCCGCTCTCCAGCATGCCGCCGCACCACACAGGCACGTCGTGCTCGCGGCACAGGTCGTGCAGGCGACGGGCCTCGGTCCAGCCGCCGACGCGGGCGGGCTTGATGTTGATGATGTCGCAGGCGCCCAGGGCCAGCGCCAGCCGCCCGTGGTCCGCAGAGTGGATGCTTTCGTCCAGGCACAACGGCGTTTTGATCTGCGGGCGCAGGCGGCTGTGGTCGTAGATGTCTTCGTAGCCCAGCGGCTGTTCCAGCATCAACAGGTCCAGCTCGTCCATGGCCTGGAACAGGGGCGCGTCGTCCAGGGTGTAGGCGGAGTTGGCGTCGAGCATGACGGGCACGCCGGGGAACGCCTGCCGCGCGGCGCGGGCCAGGGTCAGGTCGTGGCCTGGTTTAATCTTCAGCTTGATGCGACCGTACCCTTCGTCGAGGTGGGCGCGGATCACGTCCAGCGTCTCCTCGATGGAGGGCTGGATGCCGATGCTGACGCCCACGCTGACGCGGTCGCGGGGCGCTTCCTCATATGGCTGGCACAGCTTTTCGGCCAGCGAGAGTCCATCGCGCTGCGCGGTGGCGTCCCACACGGCCTGGTCCAGCGTCGCTTTGGCCAGCGGATGGCCGCGCACGGAGCTGAGCATGGAGGGTAGCTCCCATGGCTCTTGTATCGTGCGACCCAGCACGGCGGGGATCAGGAAGTCGCCGAGGATGTGCCAGGCGGTGCCCACCGTCTCGTAGCTGTAGCCGGGGGTGTTGGTCGCCACGCACTCGCCCCAGCCGCTGAGCCCGCCGGCGTGCAGCGTCAGGATCAGGCTGTCGCGCCGTTGCTGCGGCCCGAAGCTGGTGACGAAGGGGGCCACGAGGGTCATGCTGATGTGATAGAGGTCGATGGCTTCAATCTTCATGTTGGAAATCAACTAATGTTGCACGGAGGACCACGGGGAAGATGGGGAGGACCCCGGAGGACTTATTAAGAAAAGAAATCGGATGTCTTTGGGCTTAACTCGCCTTACGGGAATCTCCTGAAAGACATCCGATTTCTCACTCTCTCCGTGGCCCTCCCGCTTTCTCTCCGTGGTTCTCCGTGTCACGTTATTTCATGCGTGTTGGTAAGTGAGCACATAGTAAGACCGCTCGCGGCCTTGCTCGCCGGTGCGGCGGGCGAAGTCGGTGACGATGAACTGGTGCTCGAAGTAATGCTCGAACAGCACGCGGGTGTGCGCCCGCCACTGGCGCGCCAGATCCATGTCCTTGTGCTTTATCTCCTGAATGTTGGAGGGAATCTCCACGATGATCAGATTGCGGTCGCTCTCGGCGAAGGTGGGCGGCGGCACGGGCAGGCCCTGGTCGTTGAAGGTGGCCTCGTTGATCAGGATGGCGCGCCCGGCGATGAGCTGGTCGTAGCTGAGCGGACGGCGCCGGCGCACAACGCGGCTCTGCACGCGGTTGCCGGTGACCCACCACTCCACGTAGAAGCGGTCGGTGGTCAACCCGGCGTTAATGCCGCCCTGCGGCCCGTGGAAATCGCGCAGGTAGCGGTGACTGACGGCGCCCAGCTTGCCGATGTTCAGCCAGCCGTTGCGGCTCTCCAGCGGGTCGTAGGTCCAGGTGATGAGGCGGATGCCCAGGCGTAGGGCTGCTTCGCGCTGCGCCAGCTTCAGCTGGTAGCCCAGGCCCTGTCTCTGGTAGGCGGGGTGCACGCCCATGATGGTGGAGTACATCTGCAGCCGCGCCGCCGCGACCTGGTCTATGCGCTTTTCCAGCCCTTGCACGGTGCCCAGGACGCCGAAGACGAATCCCACCAGCTCGTCGTCGTCGAAGGCGCCGAGCAGCACGCCGCCGTTATAGTCGATGGCGTGCATGGTGCGCCCGGGAATAACATCTACGTCATCCATGTTCCAGATGACGCGCTGCAACTCTTCCAGCTTGCGATAGTCCGAATGTTCGGTGATTCGGCGAATGTCTACGGTCATAATGATTTCTGGTTGTCTTTTAGCCAGTTTCCTTTTGATGTCTGTCGATTTGCCTGGGGGCGGGCCGCCTGCGCGAGCGCGCGCCCGGTTGTTTACAACCCTACAGCAAGCCCATCCTCCTGGCAATTCGATTTGGCCATGGATCCGGTCACTCCTGCAGCGCCGCAACGGGAGAAAGGTGTGGCTGCAGCATGATGGCTAAGATGGCTGTAGACTGGATGCCGTAAATGATGAACAGACCCTGCTCGCTGCCGACTACCCCACCCAGCAGCGCAAGCGCCAGCGGCGCAAGCCACAGGACCAGCCGCCGCCCCTGAAGCGGCCCGCGGAGGATGATGTCGAGGGACGCGGCAACAATGACCTGTACGAACAGGTAAGCGCTTGCCAGGAACTGAGCGGCGGGCAGGTTTTGAAGAAGGGTCAGGGCGACGAGGACCACACCGTAGGCGAGCAACGCGCCGAGCAGGGCGGTCAAGAATTGTCTGGAATGGTCTGTGGCGGCGATTCGGGCCCAGATGATCACGGTGTAAAGCGCCAGAACCACCAGGCCTGGATACCATACACTCTGATGGATCACGATTCGGGAGTAGTACATACTGCCTATCGACAGCAGGATGGCGCCGGCGGCTGCGAGGAACCAGTTCGAATGTTGCCTGGCGCTGCCCTCTTTGGAGGAGATTGACGATATGGCGCGAGCGAACAAAAGCACGAAGAGGACTAACGGAACCCATATGGCTGGGTTCCCTCTTCTCTCAAAGTCGGAAAGGGAGCTGACCGTGAGGCTGGCGCCGAGGTGAAACAGAAGACCACCAAGCAAGAGGAACGGCAGGTAGGGGAAACGCGCTGGATCCGGAATGATCCGTAACTGGCGTATGGCAGAATCTTGTTCAGCGGCGTGGATCAACCCTACGAAAATAAGCAGCATTGCCAGGAGTTCGGTACCTTCTTCCACACCCACGCGGAGGCCCGTTGTCCACTGTGGCCACTCTACCAAGTGTTCCAGGTATTCCTGCCCGGCGACCGCGCCGAACAGAAAGAATGCGACGGCAATGAGCACAGCGGCCCTTCTTGTCTCCGGTCGCCGGACAAGCGTGAGGAGCACATAGGCAACGAGGATGCCCAGTACTATCGCATAAGGCAGCAGCGCGCCCCACGTGTCGGTGGCGGCGGCGCTGACCCGTTCGTGGATCGAACCAACCTCGTCGAGAGATAGACCAAGCATTACCAGTGAGAAAACGAACCAGGCAGCCTTGTGGCGCGAACCTTCATATGCCAGTTGGAACGCGAACAGTGACAGCAGGAGGAGCAAGAATCCTGACCACCAGGCCGCGACATTGCTTTCGCCGCTCAGGGTGAAGTGCTGCAGGATGTGCCACTTGACTGGATTATTTGGCGCGTGCGGAAACAGTGTCGTCATCACGACAAAAAAGACGTCGATCCCCACAATCCACTGCCACCAGGCAAGTGAGCGAGCGGCTTCTGG
>DATHSI010000149.1:0-5115 GCA_035464315.1 Candidatus Sulfomarinibacteraceae bacterium | reverse complement strand
AGTGTCAGACGGCCTGCCAGGGATGTCTGTCTATCGCGTGTCACAGTTTCCTCCATCATAGTTGCCGGCGTTGCTTTTCTCAGGGGCCGGCGGCTAGAGAATGCAAAACGCTCACTCGTTGCCAATACCCCGCTGCTCCATTGTGGTCAGAACGTCGCTAACGAAGTGGCCGTAGCCCTCGGCTGTGATGGCCACGAGGTCGTACTGTTCCTGCTGTATCTCGTCGACGCCCTGCTGCAGCGCCGGGCCCTGGCGCATCCTGATGAAGGTGCGCGCCGGCTCCAATACGGGATGGCGCAGACAGTGGTCGAGGTGGCTTTCGCCCGCGTTGTTGTGGGGCAGCCAAAGCAACGCCTCTTCTACCCGGCTATGGGGCAGGGGCAGTAAGGTGACCATGGTGGGCCGCCCCAGGAAGGGCGCCAGCCATTCCAGGACGTAGCAGTCTGAGGCGTAGCCCCGTAAGACGACCAGGACGTGGCGCAGGGGCAGCGGGTTGCCGCACGGCAGTCCGTTTCTGCGCAGCAGAAAAAGGGGCAGCGAGGCGCGCTCCAGCAAAGGGGCCCAGGGCTGGTTGGGGGCCGGTGAGAGCACGGCGAGGCTGTAGCGGCCCCTGTGGGCAATGGTCAGCACGGTGCGGGCATCCAGGTCGGGTGATGACAGCGTGGTGACGGGTCCTGAGAGGGCGGCGGCAAAGGCCGCGGCGACCCCGGCGAGCGACGGCGGGGAAGCGCCGCCGTCGCTCCAGCAGAGCACCTGCGGCGCGGGCGCGGGCATGTGGTCGTAGAGCAGTTGTAGCGCGCCGCGCAAGGCTTCCGCCCGCACGTGCACGGGGACAACCGGGGCGCCCAGCAGGTCGCCAAGCACGGCGAGCCCCGTCTTATTGTCAGGGTGGGCCATGGCCACGCTGATGGCGCCGTCTTCGCAGGCCAGGGGCAGCGCCAGATAGTAGGCGGCCAGCCCGGCTGGGAGGCGCGCCAGCAGATCGCGGTCAACAATCAGGTCTTCACGACGTAGCGACAGAACGCCAGCCATCTTTTGCAGTTTCGTTACCGATCGCGTCCATTGTCAGCAGCAGGCGTGCCGGGTCCTAAGAGTTGTGGTGTCGTTTCCAGGTCGAGGCGTGGCTCGATTTCATCCTGCCACAGCGCCTTTACAATTTGCTGGTGGGCCTGGGTCCAGCCGCCCAGATCTTCCACGGTAAAGGGATCTTGCAGCGGCGGGAAGGGAGCGCCCACTCCGTTGACCGGGCGCTGATAGTAGTGTGCGAACTGTTGCTGGCCCTCGGCGCTGAGCAGATAGCGCACGAATGCCTCCGCCGCCGGTTGCTCGGCGCGCGTCACGTTGTGGTCCACGATGACGGCTACGGGTTGGGCGATGATGGTGCGCGGTGGGATGACGATTTCCAGCGGCACGCCGCGCTCCTGCGCCAGCAGGGCATCCTGTTCGTAGGTGACCAGCGCGTCGCCGTCGCCCAGCTCGAATAGCGTGATGGCGGTGCGGGCGGAGGGCGCGAGCAGGCGCACGTTGCTCCAGGTGGCGCGCAGCTGGGCCGCGGCCGCGGCGTCATCGTCCGTGGCCCGTTGCGCGCTGCCATACTCGGCCAGCACGGCCCACTCGCCGCCGCCGGAGCTGCGCGGGCTGGCGTGAATGAGGCGCAGGCCGGGGCGCGCGAGGTCGCTGAAATCGTGGAGCTCCAGCGGGTTGCCGGGACGGGTGACGATGACCATGGGCGTGCCGCCGATGACGTGCGGTTGGGTGTCTTGGTCGATCATTTTGCCGAGGCGCAGATAGGTGACGTGGTGGGCATTGCTGAAGAGGGCCACATCGGCCGGCGCGCCGAGGACGATCTGGCCCGCCAGCGTGGCCGAGGGGCCGAAGACGGCGTCGATGGTCAGCTCGCGGCCTGTTTCTGCTTCCCATGACTCCTCGAAGGCCGGCAGGATGCTCTGGGTGAACAGCTCCTCCTGCGTGCTGAAGGCGTAGACGACCAGATGGGCCGGCCCTTCCCGGGCGGTCCACAGGCTGCGGGCGCCGTAGTAGAGCACCAGGGCCAGCCAAATGCCTCCGGTAATATAGCGCAGCCACGTGCGCCAGGCTCTGTGTCGTCTGTGGCCTGCCGGCAGGGAGAGACTATCAACCGCTATGACTTTTCCGCTTCCCGACATTGTCCGTCCATCCTTTGCGGCGAGCGCACCCGGCCGGGCGCCGCGACCGCATGCAGTGGTTGACTGCTACTATTGAGGATAGGGGAAGGCGGTCACAGCGGGGTGTTGGCGCGGTAACAGGGGGGTAACAAAGGGACTGATATTACACGGGGAAGGGCTGCCATGGGCAGCCTGGGGAGGGTCACGGAGAGGAGGAGGAGAGTGGAGATTGGCTGACTGGAGATTGGGGGTTAGCCGCGGTCTGCGGTCTGCCGTCGGCGGTCCGGTGTAGATCCTTCGACTGCGCTCAGGATGACACCGTATACAACAGGGCCTGGCTGGGGATGAGCAATCCTCAGGCGTTGTCGTCGATGAAGCCGTAGCCTACGCCGGGGACGGTTTCGACGTAGGTGGGGGTGGCGGGATCGGGTTCGATTTTAGCGCGCAGGCGGTAGACGAGTTGTTTGAGCATGGCGCGGTCGCCGCCCTCGGCGCCCCACACGGCGTCCAGCAGGGCGTCGCCGGTGAGCACGCGCCCGGCGTTGAGCATGAGCGTTTCCAGGAGGCTGGTCTCCAGCGGGGTGAGCCGGATGGGGTCTTCTCCGGCGCGATGCACTTCGTTGCGCGATCGATCCAGTGTCAGGCCGGCGGCGCTGAGCGTTCCGCTGCCGGGCGTCTGGCCCGCGCGGCGCAGGACGGCGCGCACGCGGGCCACCAGTTCGCGGGGGCTAAACGGTTTGACGATGTAGTCGTCGGCGCCCAACTCCAGCCCCTGCACCACTTCGGCCTCTTCGCCGCGCACGGTGAGGATGATAATGGGCGTCTGTGAGCCGGCGCGGATGCGGCGGCAGACGGCAAGCCCATCCAGACCGGGCAGGTTTAGATCGAGGAGAATGACGTCCGGTTCCTCGCGGCGCCAGGCGTCCAGGCCATCAAGGCCATCGTGAACGGCGACGACTTCGAATCCGGCGCGGCGGAGGGTAAAGGCCAGCACGTCGGAGAGCGCCAGGTCATCTTCGACTATCAGGGCTTTCATGCTGTTCCTCCGTTGTTCAGCGGCAATTCGAACCAGAAAATGGAGCCGCCGCCGGGCCGGTCGTCCACGCCCACGCGCCCACCGTGTGCTTCGACCACCGTCTTGACCACGTAGAGGCCCAGCCCGATGCCGTACTGCTCGCCGTCGGCGTCCGCAGCCCCGTATTGCCCGCCGCGCACGAAGCGGCGGAACACGGTGGCCCGCTCGCCCAGCGGAATGCCCGGTCCACGGTCGGCCACGGCGATGCGCAAGGCGCCCGCTTCCTGCCGCACGTGGATATCGACCGGCGCGCCCGGCGGGCAGTACTTGCTGGCATTGGCCAGTAGATTAACCAGCACCTGGGTCAGCCGCCCGGCGTCGGCGGGCACGATGGGCAAGGCGCCGGGCTCGCCCACGGTCAGAGGCTGTCGCCGGCGTTCCAGCAGGGGGCCGACCATGCGCAGGGCGTTTTCCAGCACGACGTTGAGGTCCGTGGGCCGTTTCTGGATGGTGAACTGCCCGGCTTCGATGCTGCTGCTTTCCAGCAGATTGTCAATGAGGGTCTGCAGGGCGCGCAGGCTGAGGTACGTTGGTTTGAGCAGCTCGCGCATTTCGTCTGTGGAGAAATCCTCGGCAGGGTCCAGTAGCAGCTCTATGGAGGCGTTGAGCGTGCTGAGCGGCGTGCGGAATTCGTGGGAGATGTTGGCCAGGAAGTAGGCGCGCAGATGGCGCAGCGCTTCCTCCTCGGTGACGTCGCGTAGGACCATGGCTACCTGGGCGGTGTCTGCGCCGGGGGGAACTACCTGAGCGCCGGTGACGGCGAGGACCATGCTCTTGCCGGCGCGGTTGCGGACCATGATCTGTCGCTTCTTGCCTTCTTGGGGAACGTGCTGCAGGAAACGGTCGTCTTCGTCGCCGGCGATGGGGAACACTTCGCTCAGGGGCCGGCCCAGAGCCTCGTCGCGGCTCCACCCACTCAGATTCTCTGCGCCCTGGCTGAAGAAGGTGATGCGTCCGTCGCCGTCGACCGTCACCACCCCCTCGACGATGGACTGCACCAGGGCGTTGAGCCAGTCGCGGGCCTCAGAGCGTTCCTGGAGCGCCTTCAGCATGCTGGTCTGGCTGCGGTGCAGGGCGGTTGCCAGGGTGCTGATTTCGTCGGGGCTGGAAATGAGGGGGATGGGCGCCATGAGGTCGCCGTGACTGACTTGTTCGGCCGCTGCGGTCAGTCTCTGAAGGGGCGCGACCACTTGCCACACGTACCACAGGCCCAATAGTCCGCCGAGGATGGCCACGAGGCCGGTGCTGCCGCCGAGGATGAGCAAGGCCCGGTTTTCTGTGGTGACCAGGTCGCCGACGGGTAGCGCTACCTCCGAGAGGAGGACGGGGTCCTCCGAGCCGGCGGGCAGCGTGGAGTAGGCCACAAAGTAACGGTTGCCATCCAGACGAATGTCGGCCGGTTGCTGCCAGAAATCTACGTCTGGCACGGTCTGCGGCACTCCGGTTGCCGCAAAAGTGCTGGACAGGCGGTCGCCGCGCGGGGTCAGGATGCTCTGCTCGACGCCTGTGTCGGCGGCAAGCTGGCGCAGGAATGGTTCGTCCAGCCAGATGCCGGCCGTGGCCGTGCCCAACACCTGGCCGGAAGCGTCATCGTCCACTTCCTGGCTGGCCAGGATGGCGGGCCGGCCGGCGACGAGGGCGACTGTGGCTGTCGGCGGCCCGGGGCAAGTGTCGGGCGGCGTGTTGCCTGCCAGCGGCTGGCCTCCGGTATCGCAGAAAAGCAGAAGGTCGAGGCGGCTCTGTTGGCGGAATGCTTCCAGATAGGGTGGGAGATGGGCTGTGGCGCGCTCGCGCGCCAGTCGCTGCAGGGTGGGGCGCTCGGCGAAGAGCGTGACCAGATTGCTCAAGCGCTCGGTCTCCGCCAGCAACAGGGAGCGGGTGGCGTGCTGCGCGCCG
>DATHSI010000148.1:0-2387 GCA_035464315.1 Candidatus Sulfomarinibacteraceae bacterium | reverse complement strand
CTGCCGCAACTGGGCTACGGTACGCAGCTCAGCCGCAGCGGGCGCTGGCTGACGCGCCTCTCCCTGCGCCTGGCGCGCACGGTCACCGCCGGCTCGCCCCTGTTGCAGGCGCAGGCCAGGCCCTATTTGGCCGGGACCGGGGCGCGGCTGTTGCCGCTGGGGGTGGATACGGCCCTTTTCTATCCCGATCCTGCCTCCCAGGCGGCGGCGCAGTCGTCCTCTGGCGAAAGGGGACCGCGCCTGCTGCACGTGGGCTCGCTGGTTCCGGTGAAGGATCAGGCTACGCTGTTGGAGGCATTTGCCGAAATCGTCCGCGACGCGCCGCGGGCGCGGTTGGACGTGGTGGGCGAGGGGCCGTTGCTGCCGGCGCTGGAGCGCCAGGCGCGCTCGTTGGGCCTGCAGCGGCGGGTGACGTTCCACGGTGCGGTGCCGCACCACCACCTGCCGCCCTTCTACCGCCGGGCGGACCTCTTCCTGCTCAGCTCGCGTTTCGAAAGCCAGAACCTGGCCTTCCTGGAAGCAGCCGCCTGCGGCCTACCCACGGTGGGCAGCGCCGTGGGCCTGCTGCCGGCGCTGCTACCCGCCGCCTGTCTGGCGCCGCCGGGCGACGCCCCGGCCCTGGCTGCTGCTGCCTTGGAACTGCTGCAGGACCCCGCGCGCCGCCGCGCCCTGGCCCGCGAGCTCCGGCGTCGTGTGGTGAGGGAGTTGACGATTGAGGGGACGGTGGGGCGGTTGGTGGGGATGTATGGGGGATTGGGGATTGGTTGATTGGAGATTGGAGATTGGGGGTTGGGGTGGGAGCGGGTTTGCGAACGAACTGGCGGAAAATGGAGCGCGAGCATCTTTCTCGCCGGGTCCGCGTTCTATGTGACAGCTTCCTCGTAGACCGTTGGAAGCTCTGGTATTGGCGGTTCGGGCGGCGTATGATATTTTCATTGTATGAATCTTGAAGTCATTGGGGCGGGGCCTGCCATGTACGGGCAAGAACTTCACAGCACGCTGTTATTGCGTGGCGCCAGTTACGATTTAGCGCCAGGGAGAAGCGATGATCACACTCCACGTCAACGGGCAGAGCCACGACCTTGATATTCCCGCCGACACGCCGTTGGTCTACGCCTTGCGCAACGATCTGGGGCTGAAAGGGCCCAAAGTTGGCTGTGAGCAGGAGCAGTGTGGGGCCTGTAAGGTGCTCGTGGATGGGCAGGCCGTGCCTTCGTGCCAGTTGCCGGTGGCGCAGGTGCAAGGGCTGGCGGTGGTGACGGTGGAGGGGCTGCGCCAGGGCCAGGCGCTGCACGGGTTGCAGGAAGCGTTTATCGAAGAACAGGCTATGCAGTGTGGTTACTGCACCGCGGGCATGATCGTCGCCGCGCAGGGGCTGCTCAACCGCACGCGCTATCCCAGCGACGAGCAGATCCGCGAGGCGCTGGCGGACAACCTCTGCCGTTGCGGCATCTACGACCGCGTGCGCCGGGCCATCAAATTGCGCGTGGCGCGCCCGGATGCGCGAGCGAAGTACGAAGTACAGAGGCGCGAGCCGCAGGCAGGCGGCGAGGAGGCGGCGGACCTGCCGCGCGCGCTGGTGGATACGCCGGAGCTGGATCGCTGGATTCGGGTGAACGAGGACGAGACGATCACGATTTTCACGGGCAAGGTGGAGTACGGGCAGGGGCTGAAGACAGCCATCGCCCAGATTGGCGCAGAAGAACTGCAGGTGAATTTGGAGCGGGTGCGCGTGGTGATGGCCGACACGGCGCAGACGCCGGACGAAGGGCTGACGGTGGGCAGTATGTCCCTGGAAACGAGCGGCAAAGCGGTGCGCTGGGCGGCGGCAGCCGCTCGCCGGCACCTGCTGGCTCTGGCCTTCGAGGAGCTGGAGGCCGGCTGCGCCGGCCCCGATGAGCTGCATGTGGACGACGGTACGATCAGCGACCCCGCCAGCGGGCGCAACGCTACCTACTGGCAGCTGCTAGGCGGCAGGCGCTTTGGCCTGCGCGTGACCGGGGCCGCCCGCCCGCTGCCGCCGGAGCAGCACCGCGTGGTGGGCCATCCGGCGCAACGGCTGGATCTGCCGCCCAAAGTGAGCGGCGAGCCGGTCTTCGTGCACGACCTCGAACTACCGGGCATGGTCCACGCCCGCGTGGTGCGCCCACCGTGGCCCGGCGCGCGCCTCGTCGCCATGGATGATGCGCCTGTGGCGCAGATGCCGGGCGTGCTGAAGGTGGTGCGCGACGGCTCCTTCCTGGGGGTGATCGCGGAGCGCGAGGAACAGGCCCTGGCGGCAGCAGAGGCGCTGCGGTCGCGGAGTGCGTGGGACGGCCCACCCCTGCCGCCGCCGGACTACGAGGCGCTGTTCACACAGCCGGCGAGGTCGTTCCCCATCATCGAGG
>DATHSI010000147.1:0-19565 GCA_035464315.1 Candidatus Sulfomarinibacteraceae bacterium | reverse complement strand
GTTGATTGTGGCTGTGACGTTTTTCTGCTTCGCCAGTGCGGCCCGTCGCAAGCGCTTTCTGCTGGCGGCGGCGATTCTGTTGAACGCTTCGCTACTCGTGGTTACCATCACGTGGACGACGACGCTGGTCTTTCTGTTGATTTCATTTGCCTTGCTGCTGACAGATGAACGATTTCTTGGCCGGCCGCCGATAGCTGCCGCCGTTTTGTTACTGGCCTACGGTTTGCTAAACGGCACGCGGCTCCTTGCTATGACCGGAATACCGTTTGCGCACGATGCTATTTTGAGTTCCCTTCCATTTTTCAGCTCCCTCTTGCTTTGGGGCGTGATTGCCGTATTGGCGATTACGACACCCGGCGCGCCTGCACGGAATGAGCGTCGCTGACCAGCGCGTACTTACCACGATGGGCGTAAACTCGGTGGCCCCCCGCGAATGGCTCACCGCCCTCTCCGCCACCCTGGCCCTCATCCTGCTCATGGCGATCCCCTACGTACTGGGCTATACGCTGGCGGGGGAGGACGTGGTCTTCACGGGCATCATCATGAACGCCGAGGACACGCAGAGCTACTTTGCCAAGATGCTGCAGGGGTACGACGGGGCCTGGCGCTATTACATTCCGTTCACGCCGGAGGCGCACGAGCCGGTCTTTCTGGGCGGGTTTTATCTGGCGCTGGGGCACGCGGCGCGCTGGCTGGGGCTGTCGCTGGAAGCAGTATGGCACGGGGCGCGGGTGGCGGCAGACCTGCTGCTGGGGCTCAGCGCCTACTGGTTCATTGCCGCCTTTCTGCGCTCCGTGCGGCGGCGCGTGACGGCCCACCTGCTGGCTCTGTTCGGCTCAGGCGCGGGTTGGGTGTTGTTGCTGCTGGGGCAGAGCAACTGGCTGGGCCACTTTCCCGTCGATTTCCACATGCCCGAGGCGCACCTCTTCTTTACGGCGTTTACCTCGCCGCACGTGGCGCTGGGCACGGCGCTGCTGCTGGTGGGAATGCGGCTGTTGTGGCAGTTGCTGTGGGGCGTTGGAGCGAGCGACTGGGGCGCGGCGCTGTTGCTGGGCCTTTGCCTGCTGTTGCTGGTGGTGGTCTACCCCTTCCTCATCTACCTGGCGACGCTGAGCGCGTTGCTGGCCGGGTTGCTGCGCGTGTGGCAGTTGTGGCGGGCGGGGCGCTTGGCGAGCGGCCCGCTGCTGACCCTGGGGAGCAGGGTGGGCGTGGCCTTTCTGATGCCCGCGCCGCTGGTTATTTATTACGCGCTGGTGCTGCGACAGAATGCCGTGTTCCGCGCCTGGGACATGCAGGCGATAACGCCCTCGCCGCCGTGGCCCCATTACGTGGTGGCCTTCGGGCCCTTGCTGTTCTGGGCTTTCCTGGGGCTGCGCGACCGCGAGCGACCGGCGTCAGCGGGGTTTCTGTGGGTCTGGCTGACGGCGGCGGCGCTGCTGGTCTACGCGCCGTTGAACCCGCAGCGCCGCTTCGTGCAGGGGGCGCAGGCGCCGCTGGCCATCCTGGCCACCGTGGGCTTTCTGGGCGTGGCCTGGCCCTGGCTGCGGGGGACGCGCGCGGTACAGGCCTTGCTGCGACGCCCGCGCTACTCGGCAGCCGGCCTGCGCCGCTTTGCCATCGTGCTTTTCCTGGCCGGAATGAGCCTGTCTAACCTGTACGTGCTGGCCAGCGTGAGTGTGACGGCGGCGGTGGAGCAGCCGTACCCGCTGTTTCGCGCGGCCGACGAAGTGCAAGCGGCGGCCTGGATGCGGGCCAATGGGCAGCGGGAAGCCGTGGTGCTGGCCGCGTACCAGACGGGCAATTACGTGGCGGCGCGCGCGGGCAACCGCGTGGTGCTGGGTCACTGGGCGGAGACGGTGGCCTTCGCCGAGAAGACACAGGCGGTGCAACGTTTCTTTCGCATAGACACCAGCGACGAGTGGCGGCGGGCGCTGCTGCAGGAATACGGTGTGGATTACGTGTGGCACGGACCGCCGGAGCGCTGGCTGGGGGACTTTGACCCCGCTGCGGCGGATTATCTGCGGCCGGTGCACAGGGTGGGGGATGTGGTCGTGTATCGGGTTGATTAGACAGTATGAAACAGCAGGAACACGGAGGACCGGGGAGGGAAGAGGGGGGACCACGGAGAGTCTTTTGAGAGGAAAACATCGCAACAGGTTCTCTGTGCTTCGCCCTTGCCCGTCTGCGGGCCGCCCGTCTCCGGGCCGCCCGGCACGGGCCATTCTCCGTGGTTCTCCGTGTCACGTTCGTTTGTAGTTGATACAGCTTGTTTTTTTGCGCCCTTGCCCTAAAATCGCAGGGAGCATTGAAGCGCAGTGCAGTTTAGAGGAGAACGCATGAAAGGGCTTATTTTGAGCGGGGGCAAAGGCACGCGCCTGTACCCGCTGACCTACACCAGCGCCAAGCAACTGATTCCCGTGGCCAACAAGCCGATTTTGTTCCGCGTCATCGAGTCCATTCGCGACGCGGGCATCGAGGAGATCGGCATCGTCGTCGGCGACACGGCGGCGGAGGTGAAAGACGCCGTGGGGCGCGGCGGGCGCTGGGACGTGAAGATTACCTACATCCACCAGGAGGAGCCGCTGGGCCTGGCCCACTGTGTGAAGATATCGCGCGATTTTCTGGGCGACGACCGTTTCGTGATGTTCCTGGGCGACAACGTGATCCAGGGCGGCATCAGCCCGCTGATTTCGGAGTTCGCCGGCAGCGAATGGAACAGCCAGATCGTGCTCACGCGCATCAAGCACCCGGAGCAGTATGGCGTGGCCGATCTGGACGAGAGCGGGCGCATTCGCCGCCTGGTGGAGAAGCCCAAGGAGCCGCCCAGCGACCTGGCGCTGGTGGGTATTTATATGTTCGACCACACCATTCACGAAGCGGTGAACCAGATCAAGCCCAGTTGGCGCGGCGAGCTGGAAATCACGGACGCCATCCAGTGGCTGGTGGACAATGGCCGGCAGGTACACCCCTACGTGCATCGCGGCTGGTGGATTGACACCGGGCAGCCGGGCGACATGCTGGAAGCGAACGACCTGGTGCTGGAGGAACTGAATTACAAGATCGAAGGGTACGTGGACCGCGATAGCCAGGTGGGTCGCCGCGTGACGGTGGAGCGCGGCGCGGAGATTATCAACAGCGTGGTGCGCGGGCCGTCGATCATCGGCGAGAACACGCGCATCGTGAACAGCTACATCGGCCCCTTCACCAGCATCTACCACGACGTGCTGGTGGAGAACAGCGAAATCGAGCATTCCATGGTCCTGGAGCACAGCCGCATCGAGAATATCGGCGCGCGCATCCAGGACAGCCTCATCGGCCGCGACGTGCAAATCGCGCGCTCGCCGATCAAACCGAAGGCGCTGAAGCTGACGGTGGGCGACCACAGCAAGCTGGGCGTGCTGTAGAGCTGATATGCGCGCTTTGATTCAAAGAGTCAGCCGGGCTAGCGTGAGCGTCGATGGCGAGGTGGTGGGAGCGATCCAGCAGGGCTTCGTGGTGCTGCTGGGCGTGACGCACGGCGATGGGGAGCTGGAGGCGGAGTGGATGGCCAACAAAGTGGCCGGCCTGCGCCTGTTCGAGGATGACGAGGGCAAGATGAACCTGTCGCTGAAGCAGGTGGGCGGCAGCGTGCTCGTCGTCTCCCAGTTTACGCTATACGGCGACGCCAGCCGAGGCCGCCGGCCCTCGTTCACCGGCGCCGCGCCGCCGGCGGTAGCCGAGCCGCTGGTGGGCCATTTTGTGGACCGCCTACGGCAGCGGGGCCTGATCGTGGCCACGGGCGTCTTTGGCGCGTACATGGACGTAGAAATTCATAACGACGGGCCGGTTACGCTGCTGATCGAGAAGGAAAGCGCCTGATTTCCGCCGGCGCCGTCGAGGCCAGGAACGGTTCCCCTATTATGAAGAAGATTGCCATTTGCTTTTTGTCGCTGATCCTCACCCTGCTCGTTGCGGGCTGCGCCACGCAGCCCACACCTGCAGCTCCCACAGCTACCGCCGAACGTGTGGCGGTGCAAGAGACAGCCACGCCGCTGCCCACGGAGACGCCGGCGGCGACGCAGAGCCCCACGCCGCAAGCCAGCGCTACGCCGCAAGCGACTGAGCCGCCTGCTGACGATAACCAGGACACGCCAACGGCCGGGGCCGCGCTGCTGATAACCCTGACGCCCTATCCCGGCCCCACGCCGACCGCGGCGCCGCTGAACGAGCCGGTGCCCCAGGTGGCGACGGGCGATTATGAGTGCGGCGACTATCCTTGCTTTGATGACGCCGAGGCATGGGAGGCGCGCATCCGGCTGCCGGAGGGGTTCGTGGCCCGTTACTACGCCCAGGTGGATCCGCACCCCACCAGTTTCCAGTTCGGGCCTGACGGCCTGTTGTACGTGGCCTTGCAGGAGGGCGAGATTCTGACCGTGGACGAGGCGGGCAATGTGGAGACGTACGTGGACGGCTTTTACTATCTGGTGTCGCTGGCCTTCCAGCCGGGCACGGAGCGGCTCTTCGCCGCCTCGCGCGCGGAGAGCAATGACGCGGCGATCATCTGGGTCATCGAGGAGGGAGAGGTCACGGCCCTGTTTGACGATTTGCCCTGTTGTTACGGCGGCTGGCACCAGGCCAATGGCATCGCCTTTGGGCCGGACGGGTACGGTTACGTGGGCCTGGGCGCGCTGAGCGACCACGGCGAGCGCCTGCCGTTGCACCCCATGGAGGCCAGCGTATTGCGTTTCCACCCGGATGGCAGGGAGATTGAGGTATTTGCCAGCGGCCTGCGTAACACGTTCGACATCACCTGGGACGGCGCGGGCCGGCTCTTCGGCTCGGACAACGGGCCGGACCATGGCCCGCCGGAGGAGTTTCACCTGATCGAGCCCGGCGGGCACCACGGCTTCCCCTACTATGAGGGGTGCGAGAGCTGCCCCGAGGCGCCGGCGGACCTGGAGATCGTGGAGCCGCTGCACGACTTGCTGGCGCACAGCGCGCCGACGGGCGTGACCAGCTATCTGCACGAACAGTTCCCCGGCTATTACAACAACCTGTTCCTGACGCTGTGGAGCGCGTTCCCCGGGGCGCAGAAGGTGGTACGTTTCGGGCCGGGGGGCGAGGACATGACCGACTTTGCTACCGGCTTTGCCGCGCCGGTGGACGTGACGGTGGGCCCGGATGGGGCGCTGTTCGTGGTGGATTGGGCCACGGGGGTGATTTTTGAGATTCGCTATGAAGGGTGATGGATGTGGACTGGTCCACTTTTTCGAACAGGAATCAGGCTCCGCTATAATAGGGAACCATGAACGTAGCAATTGAGCAATTAGCAGAACGGTATGAAAGCGTGCAGAAGCGCATTGCCTGGGCTGCGGAGCGCGCGCAGCGCACGGCAAGCGAAATCACCCTGGTGGCGGTGACCAAGACGTTTCCCGCCGAGGTGGTCGTCGCCGCCTACGAAGCGGGCATGCGCCATTTTGGCGAGAACCGCGCGGGGGAGCTGGCGGAAAAACGGGCTGAGGTGGAAGCGATCCTGGGCGACGACTCGGGCATTGTCTGGCATCTGATTGGCCCCCTGCAGAGCCGCAAGACGACGCTGGCTGCGGACCACGCCGATTACTTTCACGCCCTGGATCGCATCAAGATCGCCCGCCGCCTCTCTAGCCGCTTGCAGGAGACGGGGCGCACGCTGCCCGTATTGATCCAGGTGAACGTCTCCGGCGAGGAGAGCAAGCATGGCTTCGACGCCACGCGCTGGGAAGAAGATGAACAGCAGCGCCGGCGTTTGCGGGAGGTGGCGCAGGATGTCGCCCGTCGCCCGGGCCTGGACCTGCGCGGCCTGATGACCATGGCGCCCTGGGAAGCGGAGCCAGAGGTGATTCAGGGCGTCTTCCGGCGCACGCACGCGCTTGCGACGTGGCTGGAGGAGGTAGCGCCCGAGACGAAGTGGACCGAGCTGTCCATGGGCATGACCGATGATTTTGAGCTGGCCATTGAACAAGGGGCGACCCACGTGCGTGTGGGCCGCGCCATCTTTGGGTCACGTCAATACTGAGCACAAGGAAAAGGCACCAACATGGGAATCCTTATTTCGCTTATCAACCTGATTTATTGGGTCTTCTGGATCTTGATTCTGGCCCGCGTCGTTCTCTCGTTCACGCAGATGAACCCCTACCACCCCATTCGCCGCACGGTGTACGAGCTGACAGAGCCTTTTCTGGAGCCAATTCGCCGTTTTCTGCCTCCTATGAGCGGCCTGGATTTCAGCCCGCTGATTGCGCTGTTGCTGCTGGAGGTGATCCGGCGGGTGTTGTTTGAGATAATGAGATGATGGCCCAGCGTGCCGCGGTGCTTGCGGCGGCTAAGCCGCGTGCCCGCAGGGCTAAGCCGCGGTCCGCGGTCCGTCCCCCGCCGTCCAGGGCAGCTGAATGCCGTAGGCGCGCAACGTCTGGGGGTGCAGGAGCCAGGCCAGGCCCAGCAGCGGCTGGATGAGGGGGAAGAAGCCGTAGTCCGCGCCGAAGTGGCGCCAGACGGTGCCGCCGATTGCATCGGGAATGATCAGGCTCAGCGTACCCACGATGAGCGTCAGGAGCGTTTCCACACCCAGGGCCGTGACCGAGAGGCGCCAGGCCCAGCGCTCTCGTTTGGCGAAGCCCACGGCGGCGATAATGTAGAGCGTGGCGGCCACGGCGGTCAGGGCCGGTCCCGTGTAGTTCACCACCCCTTCCTTGAGTAGCAACTGGTAAAGGGCGCGCGCCGCGGCGGAGATGGCCAGCACGGGGTAGGAAACACCCAGTATGACGCCCACGACGCTGGCGAAGGTTGAGAGGGAGTCTTCCTGTTTTGTCTGTGCGTGTTCGGTCATTTGTCCTGCTTGTGTTTGTGGTTTGTTCTGGTTCGATTGTGTATTTGATATCCTGAGCGTCGTGAGATGCTTCGTTTCACTCAGTCGAGGGGATGATAGGACGTTTCGGGCGGGGCGGCAACTTGATTTGCACCGGAAATTGTGACCAAAAATATATCCTCATGACACATGCCTGACCCTTGCCGCGCTTTGCATTAGCAGTTAGCATGCGCATGTGTCTATGGGCATAGTATGGATGGCCCGGCTTGCTCGGCGATTCCCGGGCTGCCTGTTCAACCGTGGCAACGGCCCCACGAGAGGAGTTCTGGTTAATGAAAGCGACCCTTATTTACAATACGAATGCGCGAGCGACGGGACAGGTGTCCGAGGAGAGCCTGCAGGACGCGTTGCGTGACGCCGGCTACGAACCTGTCTACCAACGGACGGAGTCCGAGTACGACCTGGACGGGGCGCTGGCCTCGTGCGACGGTGGCCTGGTGGTCACCGTGGGCGGGGACGGGACGGTGCGCGCGGTGGCCACGCGGCTGCTGGGGCGCGACGTAAAACTGTCGCTGATCCCTCTGGGCACCGCCAACAATATCGCGCGCACGTTTGGCATAGAGGGTGACCCCCACGACATTATCTCCGCGCTGGCCGATCCCTTCGAGTGTGACTTCGACGTGGGCAAGGTGACCACGCCGTGGGGCGAGCACTACTTTCTGGAGGCGATGGGCTTTGGCTTCTACGCCGATACGCTGGCGGAATACGGGCCGGACCAGCCCAAGAGCATCCTGAGAGCCATCGCCGCCTTTACCAAAACCTTGCCGGAGTATGACCCTAAACCGTTTGAGATGGCACTTGATGGCCAGGACATTTCCGGCGACTATCTGCTGGTTGAGGTGCTGAACACCACCGCCTTTGGCCCGCGATTGCGGGTAGCGCCGAAGGCCGATACGGGCGATGGTCTGTTTGAGGTGATTCGCATCCAGGCGCAGGAACGGGACAACTTTTTCAGCTACATCATGAGCATTGTGGCCGAGGAATTGGATGAGTTGCCCAGCGTCGTGGCTACCCAGGGCCGGCGCCTGGAGCTGGCCTGGAAGGGATTTCCCCTGCACATTGACGGCGAGGTGCACCCCAACCTGCGTGAAAGGCCCAGCGCCCGCCGGCGGCGAGCGGCAACGCGCGGGGCTAAAGTAGTAGCGGAAGTGTTGCCCCAGGCACTGAAATTCTGGCTGCCGCACGAACCAATGTGAGCTTTGCGGCGGTAGCGGGGAGCGTCGTGATAACGCGAGAGATGACGAAACACAGTGAGGGAGAAGCGATAGAGTGACTGACAAGACCGACCTGGATCCAGAAGCGCCTGACCCATTGGCCGACGAACAGTTGGAAATAGCGCCGCCCGACGTGGCGCGAGAGGTGGAACGCGTGGGGGCGGTGATCACCGAGGAGGAAACGCCGTCGCCCGGGCGCATGAAGATCGACCTTCATTGTCACACAGAGGCGTCATCCGACTGCATCACCCCGCTAGAGCTGTTTCCCGACCGCTGCTACGAGCGCCAGATCCGGGCCCAGGCCATCACCGACCACAATGAGATCTGGGCCGCGCAAGAGTTGCAGGAGCTGGTCGCCGCCGAAGGGTATCCGCTGACGGTGATTGTGGGCGAAGAAATCACGACCACCGAAGGGGAGATTATCGGGCTCTTTCTAAAGGAAAGAATCGAAGCAGGGCTGACGCCGGAGGAGTCGGTGGCGCGCATCCACGAGCAGGGAGGCCTGGTGCTGCTGCCCCACGGCTTCGACCCGCTCAAACGGCTGCGCCTGAACCCGGCGGCTCGCGCGCGCATTGCGGGGCAGATCGACATCGTGGAAACGTTCAACGCTCGCATCTCGCGCCCGCGCTGGAACCGGGCGGCGGTTAGCTGGGCCGACGAGCGGGACCTGTTGATGAGCGCCGGCAGCGACGCCCACACGCTGGCCGATGTGGGGGCCGCCTGGGTGGAGGTGCCCTCGCAGCCGGTTGGTACGCCGCAGCAGTTGCTGGACGCGCTGCGAGGGGGCGTGCCCGTGGGCAAATGGACCCATCCGGTCATCGCCTTTGGCTACAAGATCTACGATTGGATTCGTAGCGTGCTGGTGTCCTGGTACAAACGCCTTTTCGTCAGACAGCGACGGCGGTGAGACCACGGGCTAAGGCTCAGGCGTTGGCGGCGGTTCGAACACGGTGATGTCCAGCACGGGGGCTACGTCAAAGCCTTCGGCCAAGAGCCGCTGCTGGATAGCTTCGACCAGGGACGCGCTTATTTCCTCATCGCTGAGCGCTGTATCCTCGCTGCGTTGGACATAAATTACGCCCAGCAACGTCTCCTGGGAAAGGTGGGAAGGGCGCGTGAAGCGCATGTTTGTCTCCACCAACCGGGCCGCGTCGTTTTCCTCAATCACCTGTTGCACCACTTCCACGGCCCTCTGCGCGCGTGTGGAGCGCTGCAGGGCGGGCGAGGAGGAGAACTGGTAGGCGAGTAGCAACGCCAGACAAACAGTGGTAATGGCCAGCGAGAGGTAGAAGACCAGGGATGTTCCACGCTGGTAGCGGGAACCGGAGGGACTCACTCCGTAGGCGCGGAAGACGAGCGAGCCGGCGAGGTTGATGCCCAGAAGCTGCAACAGGAGGGTAAAGGCGCCGTTGAAAGCCATGTCCCAGCGCCCCAGGGCGGCGGCCATGCCGATGACGCCCGCCGGCGGCGCCAGCGAGGCGGCGATGAGCAGACCCACGGCCGTGCCCGAGACGAGACTACTGTTTTCGGCCTGCACCAGGTTGAGCGCGCCGGCGGCGCCGGCGATGAGCGGTAGCAAGACGGCCACGGAAGACAGCTGGCTGATGGAGACCATTGTCGTCGTCGGCGTCTTCTGCTGCAGGATGACGCTGAGGGCTGCCGTGGCGAGGATGAGGAAGGCCAGGGAGACAAAGTAACGTAGCAGGCTGCGGCCCAACAACGTCTTGTCTCCGGCAGCGGTCGCCAGGGCCGCGTTCATAGCCGGGCCGGCGAAGGGTGCGATGAGCATCGCTGCCACCAGTAGAAAGATCGTGTTGGTAAAGAGGGCCACCCAGACGACGATGGCCGCTGCCAGCGCGTAGCCCATGAAGCCTTTCCAGGAGCCGATGCTCTGCAACCCATTGAGCCACACTTCCATCGGGCTGCGCGGGCTGACGTCCCTGATCTGCTCCGGCACCCGGGAAGCGGGCGGGGACATGGGAAGTACGCCGGTTGGCTGCAATGTGATATGCAGGTCGTCAAGTACGCCCAGATCTTCGATGAGGGGGCCAACCTGATCGTTGGAGACGTAAAGGATGATTAACTCCCACCCCTGTTCGTCGCGGCGCGCTTCCAGCCGTGAAATGTTACTCGGGTTATAGAGAGCGGCGATGTCAAGGACCCTGGCTCCCTTGCCCTGTGGCGCCTGGATCATGAGCTGGCGCATGGCTCGCCTCCCTTACCTATTCGGGCGCCGGCTGAGGGTTCTTGAGCTGCTGGATCAGTTCGTCCAGGCGGTTGCGGCGGTTGAGATAAAGCAGAAGCGTGCGCGCCAGTTCTCGTTTGTTGCGGTGAGGCAGTTGCTCCCAGTCAACCTCCAGATCGGTGGCCATGTCGCTTATCTCCTGCTGCGAGTAATACGCCAGAAGATAGTGGCGTAAGACGGTGGGCGGCGAATCGATGCCCAGCTTCTCGCGCCGGGGCAGGCTTTCCGGCGGTACGGGTGTCAGGATGCGTTCGACAGCCAGGGCCAGCGCGCCCAACTTGCCCTCCTTTTCGGCCCGGGCCATCAGGCGCTGGATAGTCTGGGTCATCTCCTGTTGCGGCGCCAACACGTCGTTTTCGTTCAGTTCCAGGTCGAAGATCAGGTCGCGAACGTCGTCCGGTCCCAACCGCCGGTGTATTTGTTCGTAGAGCTCGCCGCGGTCGACTACAGCGTCATTCTCAGTCGTTGCGCCTCGCGGTGAGTTATTCATTGCAGGCCCGCTGCGTTCCTGGGCGATGGTGATTTGCGCGCCCTGCGTTGGACCAGGCTGGTCGAGCGCCAGCTGCGGGCGCAGCAGGCCCCAGAGCCATAGGGCGGCTCCGCCGAACAGGGCGCCGGAGAGAACGAAATAGAAGAAGCCCAGATCGGCCTGCATCTCATCCTGCCCAAATGTGCCCAGAACAGTGTCCAGGAGAAAAGCGCTGCTGACAGTCAGCAGGCCGATGCCCCACACAAGGCGCGAGCCACGCAAAAACATGACCAGAAAGAACAGTACGACCAGAAGTTTCAATATGAATAACAGACCCATGCCAATCCTTTCACGCCTGAAGACGATGCGCAGCGCGTAAACGCCTTTCGACCTGCGGATTGTAGCACCCGACCCTCTATCGGCCAACAGAGCCTCAACCGGCCGGCGTCCGGCGCGCCGGCAACCACGTAGGCGGTGCAATTCTTTCTTTAAGGAGATTCATATCTGTCATGAGCGGGTTTTTGCAGTACAATCAGGGGTGTGAAACGCTTCCCAGATTGAGAACTGGAGGTTAAATGGCTGACACGCATAATGAAAACTCGAATGTGCCCAATGGCCTGCCCGAGCGCGCCAGCGATCCAGGTTTCTGGAAGGAGATCTGGCACCAGATACGTCTTGTCTTTTCTTTGATGCGTGATCCAGAGGTACCCACGTATTTGAAGTTGCTGCCGGCGGTTGCGATTCTTTACGTGCTCTTTCCTCTTGATTTTGCGCCCGATTTCTATCCGGTACTGGGCCAGCTCGACGATCTGACGGTGCTATTGGTGGGCGCCAAGGTCTTCATCGAAATGGCCCCACCGCACGTGGTGACCCGCCACCTGGAAAAAATTCAGGCGGTCTACGAGGAAACTGACGAGGAAGATGATCTGAAGGATGCGATAATCGTAGATGCTGATCACGAACTGGTGAAGGACAAGGTGAAAGACCAGGAATAAGCGACAAACGCACATGAAAAAGGGCCGTCACGTGACGGCCCTTATTTGATCGTTGTGTGGGAAATCCCGTTCGGATTAAATCTGCAAGGAGTTCAGGAACAGGTCACCATACGTCCAGGCCACGTAGCCCAGCAGACAGCAGCAACAGAGCAAAAGAAGAATGATGACCACGGCGATGATCAGATTGCGGTTGCGCCCGCTCTGTTGCTCTGGCGGCGAGGGCGGTGGTGGGGGAGGCGGGCTGCGGTCGATTGATTCAGGTTGCGGTTTGTAGTCGGCGGGCTCTGCCTCAGAATCGGCATCTTCAAAGGAGGGTAGATCCTCTTCCTGCCCAAAGGAAGGCAGCTCGTCGCCCTCTTCCTGTCCAAAATCATCGTAATCAGCTTCGAAAGCAGAGGGTTGCGCTTCCATATCCAGCACCGTGCGCTCGTCGGGCGTAGCCTGCGCCCCAAAATCATCAAAGGAGGGCAGCTCGTCAGCGTCGTCGACCGGCGGCAGCGCTTCCGGCTCCTCGGCCGGGGGATACTCGAGCGACGTGTCTTCGTCCTCAGGCTCTACTTCCTCTACAGGCTCTGGCATAGGGGTTTCAAAGGCCTCGACGACCGGGGCATCTTCGGCCATGTCCTCCAGTTCGACTTCTGGTTCATCACCAGGAAAACCCACAGGCTCACTCTGGGGAGCGTCCGCGCCCGTTTCTGCGGAGACGACGGTCGCCATGGGGTCCGCTGCGGCACGGTACACCAGGGTTACATTGCTGCCCATCGTGATGACCATGCCCGGCGTCAGTGCAACGGGATCGCCGGCCAGTCGCTTACCGTCAACAAAGGTGCCGTTGGTGCTGCCCAGATCTTGAATCTGGTAGCCATCATCTACGCGCGTCAGGCGTGCATGCTGTCGCGAGACTTCGGGGTCGTTGAGTACAATATCGACAACAGGATCGCGCCCAATGGTAATGTTGTCCTCGGCAACGGTAAATTCCTGTCCTTCGTCTGGACCTCTGCGCACGGTTAGGGTGAACACGTTGCTTGCCACGAGACCACTCCTTTTGAGTTCTTATGTAAGGGTGACACAAGATTGTGTGTGATTGTAACCTAACTTGAAGGCGAATACCAACTGCTTCGATAGCAGCGTACCCCCGCTGTCTCGTGCCGTCATGATGATTACTCGCGGCGTAGAATCTGGCGCAGGGAACGGGCTTCGCTGATTTTCAGCAGGCGCACCATGGTTGCGAAGGTCACAAGTCCGGCCAGGCCCGCGGCGAGCACCACGGCCAGTTGCCAGAGCAGGCCGGCGCCGGGCGCGTAAGCCCCGACCAGATCGGCCACGCCGTATGCAGCGAGCCCGGTAGCCAGCGCGGCCAGGATCGACTTGGCCGCCGAGCGGCTGATGCCCTCGCCGCGCAAGCCGCCGATTTGCGACTGCAACACGCGCGTCATCAACAGTGTGTGGGTCACATGCTTGACGGCGTCGGCCACCATCAGGCTGAGCAACCCTAAGGGCCGCAGCAGGGTCACGGCCACCGCCACGTAGACCACGATACTGGCCACCCCGACCAGGGCCGGGCGCAGGGTGTCCTTGCGCGCGTAGGAGGCGAAGATCAGCATCTGGTCCACAGCAGCGAAGGGCAGGCCAAAGAGGAAGACGCGCAACACCCAGCCGGTGATGTGCGTGTCCAGGTTCGTGAATTGGCCGTGCTCAAAGAGGAGCGAGACGATGGGAAAGGCCAGCGCAAATAATCCCACGGTTGCGGGCAGGATAAGCGCCAGCACCAGGCGAATGCCCTCCGCCAGCGTCTGCTTGAAGCGGCTGAGGGCGCCCAGGGCCTGTTGCGAGAGGGTGGGCAGGATGGCGATAGACAGGGCAGTGACCACCAGCCCCAGCGGGAACTGGTACAATGTCGTGGCGTAACGCATGTAAGTGAGGCTGGCGTCGCCCGTCTGCGCCGCAAAGGGCACGCCCAACGGCGTCAGGGTGGCGTGAGTGGCGCGCGTGGCCAGATTGATTCCCACGAAGATGCCCGCCTGGTTGACTACCAGCCCGGCGACGATGGGCGCGTACAGGCGCAGGATGCGATAGATGACCGGGTGGCGCCAGTTCAGGTTCCAGCGCAACCGCGCGTCGCGCAGCGCCGGCAGTTGAAGTAAGACCTGCAGGATGGAGCCTAACAGGAGACCGTATACCAGGCTGTCGATATGCTCCGGGCGCAAGAGGGCCACGACGACGATGGTGCCGTTGAAAACGGCGGCGGTGAACGCCGGCAGCGCAAACCGCTTCAGGGCGTAAAGCGCCCCCGTCAGAATGCTGGAGAGGCTGAGGAAAAGCACGGCCGGCGCAGACAGGCGCGTGAGGCGGATGGCGACGGTAGTCAGCGACGTCTCTTCCAGATTGTAGGCGCCAAGCAGCCAGGCCACCTGTGGCGCAAATAATTCGACGGCGAGCACGACCAGCAGCAGCGCCACGGTGGCTACACTGAGGAACGTGCTGACTGCGGCCCAAAGCTCCGCCCGCCGCTCCTTCGCCGCGTACTCGCTGAATACCGGCACCAGCGAGGAGTTGACCATGCCGCCGATAATCAGGTCAAAGAGTGTCGTGGGTACATAGGCGGCGATTTCAAAGGCGCTCAGCAGGCCCGACGCGCCAAACAGGTTGGCCTTGACCATCTCGCGGGCCATGCCCAGGACACGGCTGGCCACGTTTCCGGCGGCCAGAACGGCCGCGGCGCGCACGACGCCGTTCTCCTCGTTGAGACCGGCGGGCGAAGGTGCGCCACCGGGCCCCGTACTGGAGGCGACGTCGGTTGTGTCAGGTGATTCAATCAAGGTCTAATCCTGTTGCCATTGCCGGCGCATTCTAGCGGATGGCCCCTGCCAGGGCAACCAACGATTTGGGCACGCCATGAGCACGATGCGACCCTGAGGCGCGTTCGCACAACGTTTTGGCGCTGAGTATAATGGGGGCCAGGCGCGCGATGAGCAGGCGCGTCCCGAACACGAAACGATTCCACCCAGAGCTGCAAAACCAGAGTCCAAAAGGAGTGCAGAGGCATGTACGACAAGGAAAAGCTGGCAAAGCTGGCCGAGGAACGTGAGAAGTGGGAAGAAACAACGTTGCAGCAGACGCTGGCCCGCTTCCCCGAACGGCGCGAGGAGTTCCGCACCACGTCTAATCACCCTATCAATCGATTATACACGCCGCTGGACGTCGCCGACTTCGACTACAACCGCGATCTGGGATTTCCCGGCCAATATCCATACACCAGGGGCGTTCACGCCACCATGTATCGCGGCAGGCAGTGGACGATGCGCATGTTTGCCGGCTTCGGCACGGCCGAGGAGACCAACCAGCGCTATAAGTACCTGTTAGAACAGGGGAACATGGGCCTCTCGGTGGCCTTCGACCTGCCCACCCTGATGGGCTATGACACCGACGCGCCGGAGGCGCTGGGTGAGTTCGGGACGTGCGGCGTGGCCGTGAGCAGCCTGAAGGACATGGAGCTGCTCTTTGACGGCATTCCCCTGGGCGAAGTCAGCACCAGCATGACCATCAACAGCCCGGCAGCCATCATCTGGGCCATGTACATCGCTACCGCAGAGAAGCAGGGCGTGCCCATGGACCAGCTGCGCGGTACGCTGCAGAACGACATCCTGAAAGAGTACATTGCGCAAAAAGAGTACATTTTCCCGCCCGAGCCGTCGATGCGCCTGGTGGTGGACACGATTGAGTTCGGCACCGAGCACATGCCCCAGTGGAACACCATTTCCATCAGCGGCTACCATATTCGCGAAGCGGGCTCCACGGCGGCGCAGGAACTGGCCTTCACGCTGGGCGATGGCCTGGAGTACGTGCGCTGGTGTCTGGAGCGGGGACTGGATATCGACGAGTTCGCACCGCGGCTCAGCCTTTTCTTCAACTGTCACAACGATTTCTTTGAGGAAGTGGCCAAGTTCCGCGCCGCGCGCCGCATCTGGGCCCGCGAAATGCGCGAGACCTTTGGCGCGCAGAATCCGCGCTCCTGGCTTTGCCGCTTCCACACGCAGACGGCTGGTGTCTCGCTGACGGCGCAGCAGCCGGAGAACAACATTGTGCGCGTGGCCATCCAGGCCCTGGCTGCCGTGCTGGGCGGCACCCAGAGCCTGCACACCAACAGCATGGACGAGGCGCTGGCCCTGCCCAGTGAAGAGGCGGTGACCATCGCCATGCGCACGCAGCAGATCATCGCCGAGGAAAGCGGCGTGGCCAATACCGTGGACCCCTTGGCCGGTTCGTTCTACCTGGAGAAGCTGACGAACGAAATCGAAGAGGAAGTATACGATTATTGGGAACGGGTGGACGCGCTGGGCGGCGTGCTCCCAGCCATTGAGCGCGGTTTCTTCCAGCGCGAAATCTCCAACGCGGCGTACGAACACCAGCGCCAGGTGGACGAGGAGGAGCGCATTATCGTCGGCGTCAACGAGTACGTTGATGAGAGCGAGGATGTGCGCATCCCGATTCTGGCGATGGATCCAGAGGGGTACGACCGGCAGGTGGCGCGCCTGGAGAAGCTGCGGGCGGAGCGGGACAACGTGCGCGTGCGCGAGACGCTATCCGCCCTGGAAGCAGCCGCCGAGGGAACGGAGAATCTGATGCCCTACCTGCTCGACGCCGTCCGCGCCTATGCCACCCTGGGCGAGATTACGGACGTGCTGCGCGATGTGTTCGGGGTGTATGAGGAGCCGACGTGGATTTAGACGTCAGAATTTCGCACGCCCCACGCCGATTGGGATAATATTGCAGCATGCACGAACCAGATGACAGTCGGTGAGGAATTCGTACAAGAACAACGGGCAAAACTGGCTTCCGACCCCCACCGCCCACAGTACCACTTCTTGCCCCCGGCCAACTGGATGAACGATCCCAATGGGTTGATCCAGTGGAAGGGGCGCTACCATTTGTTTTACCAGTACAATCCTCGTGGCCCGTTTCATGGGGACATTCATTGGGGCCACGCGGTCAGCGATGACCTGCTGCATTGGCAGGATCTGCCCGCGGCGCTGACGCCCACAGCGGGCGGATTGGACGAGGGCGGTTGCTGGTCTGGCTGTATTGTGAACAACGACGGGCAGCCGGCGTTGTTTTATACAGCAGTCCATCCCCAGGTGGTGTGCATGGCGACCGGAGACGACGAGCTGGTGCGTTGGCGGAAGTCGGAGGCCAATCCGCTAATCGAGCGACCACCGGCGGATATTGACGCCGGCGACCCCTGGCACTTTCGCGATCCGTACGTGTGGAAGGAGGGGGACACGTGGTACATGATCATCGGTACGCAGGTTATCGGGCAAGGGGGCGCTATTCTTCTCTATCGCTCCGGCGACCTGCTAGCGTGGGAATATGTGGGGCCGTTGTTTGCCGGAGACAGATATCAGCGCGAGCCGTTCTGGACGGCGACGATGTGGGAGTGTCCGAATCTACTGCGTTTTGAGAATCGTGATGTGTTGATCGTTTCCTTTCAGGACCTGGAAGCGCGCAAATTACTCTATACAGGGTACTTTACCGGCGCGTATCAAGACCACCGTTTTGAAAGCCAGGCCCAGGGCGTGCTGGAGTACGGCGCCTATTCCTACGCCCCACAGGTCATGCGCGATGAGGGCGGGCGTTACTTGCTCTTTACCTGGCTGTGGGAGGGGCGCAGCGAGGAGGCGCAACGCGCAGCCGGCTGGGCGGGCGTGATGTCGCTGCCCAGAGTTGTGTCTGTGGATAACCAGGGGCGGTTGTGTATGACGCCGGCGCCGGAGCTGCGCTCGTTGCGCGACCGGAACGTGGCTTTCCATGATCTGGAGGTTACCCCGGACGGGCCGCCCGTCTTGCAAGATGTGCAGGGAGACGCGTTGGAGATTGAGGCAGAATTTGCCGGGACCACGGCGACGAGATTTGGTCTGGCATTCCGCCGTTCGCCAGATGGCGAAGAGGAAACAAGGCTGCTCTACGATGTGGAGCAGGAAACGTTGTGGGTTGACCGCCGGCGAGCGAGCGCCGATCCAGAGGCGCACCGCGCGGCGCCAGACAGCCACCGACAGGTGGAGCGCATGCCCGTGGCATGCGAGGATGGGAAATTGCGCCTACATCTCTTTCTCGACCGTTCAGTGGTGGAGGTGTACGTCAATGAACGCGCCGTGTTCTCCACGCGCATCTACCCTACCAGGCCCGATAGCACCGGCCTGCGCCTGTTAAGCGAGGGTGGGGAAACGCGCGTCGGCTGCCTGAACGTGTGGCACATGGAATCGATCTGGTAATGAAGGGTGGGTTCGCTGGCGTGGGGACCTACAACGAACATAGGGCATTGAAACACCCATCTACTGGAAGTGAACAATGTCACAAAACGAACGTTAAGAATGTCACTTCCTCTGATTCAGGAAGGCTGTCAGGCCATGCGGCTGGAGAAAGCGGCCCCCGGTGGTAGAGTTGTGAAAGGCTAAGCTGAGATTCGACAGTTGTCAGAATCCAATTCATTGTAGTGCCTCCGAGGACTCGAAGTAGGAGCCAGGAGGCGGGAACTTTAACAAATTGCCGTCCTCACCAGTTAGCTTAACATCGACGAACCGCTTGGCGGGATTGCCGCGCAGCGCTTTGTCGATCTGCTTCTGAGCAAAGCTATTTCGTTTGTAGCGTCGCCTATTGAGCATGCCCTGAATCTCTTCCAGCCGGTCTATTAGCCGTTTGAGGTAGGTTTCGCGCCGGTCGCGGTCGAGCTTGACCTTGGTGCGGCTCTTGACCACCAGCACCTGGATAGGCACTTCCTGGCCGTCGTGCTCAATCGTCGCGTCTCGCAGAACGCCGTAGTAGCGGAGCGGCTCGTCAGCTGGCTGGTTGATGGGACGGTAGTCTAGCGGATGTTTGTCCAGCTCCTCGTTTGCTACTGAAGTCAGTACCTCCCGCAATAAACCATCGGCTGACAGCGGCCCCAGCCAGTGCACGCCTTTCTCTTCGTAGGCTGCCAGTACTGCCTTATCGAGCATGGCCCGGTCGCTGACCAGGAGGAAGTCTTCCTCTTCTGAGCCCTGTTGCAGTCGACTAAAGAGTTGCTCAAGCGCTTGCATGTTCTCCAGAGGCGTGGTGCGGTCAGCCGTCCGCCCGGCCAACACAAGATAGGCCAGGGGAATCCCTGCTTTGCCTGTCACATTGACACCCAGGTTAAGCTGCTTGGCATCGGGACGGTTATCGCGACTGTAGCCATAGTCGATGGTATCGCTCTCCTCGTACTCGCCTTCAAAGTAGATGGAGGTGATGTCGTAGTGGATCTGGCTCAGGTCAATGTCGTTTTTCAGCACTGCCTGCACCACGATATCCTGCCATATAGCTTCGAGGTGAGGACAGATGTCATCGAGCGTCCGACCCAGCCGACTGTCGTACATCTGCCCGGCATCAACCGCCAGGACATCTTCGAGGATCGTCCCGCCCAACCACTCGCCGACCTTGTACAACGGTCGCGGCGAGAGCAGTCGGTTAAGCGCCAGTGTCATCACTGTGATTCCATGACTGACTTCTTCCTTACCTGGGCAATGTTCATCCACAATCTCGGCGATGTTGAGGTCACGGAATATGGGCATCACCATGGGAATGGCGCCGACCCATTTCGACAACTGATTGTTAACGTGCGCTTCAAACTGTTTTTGAAACCGCTCGGCTTGCGAGCAACTCATCGGGCACCCCTGGATCATCGTGATTCCGGTTATGCCCTCCATTTTCTGGCTCGCATCGAGCGTTGTCAAACTTGTGTCACCAA
>DATHSI010000146.1:0-22461 GCA_035464315.1 Candidatus Sulfomarinibacteraceae bacterium | reverse complement strand
CACCTGGCGATATTGGGGGTGCACGGTTGGGGGCATGATGACGCGGTTTCGCCTGCGCACCGTGTTCAGGGCCATGATGATCGCTTCGGCAAGGGCTGTGGCGCCGTCATAGTGGCTGGCGTTGGAAACTTCCATACCGGTCAATTCGGCCATCATCGTCTGGTATTCGAAGATGCCCTGCAGCGTGCCCTGGCTGACCTCCGGCTGGTAGGGCGTGTAGGCCGTCAGGAATTCCCCGCGGCTGATCAGGTAGTCAACCAGCGGCGGCGTGTAGTGGCGGTAGGCGCCGGCGCCCAGAAAGCTGATGAGGCCATCGCCAGGGTACTGATTGCGGCGGGACAGATGGGCCATTTCGCGCTCGATGTCCATAGGGCTGATGCCCGAAGGCAGATCGAGGGCGGGAAAGCGCAACTCCTGGGGAACGTCTGCGAACAAATCTTCGATCTGTGTGAGGCCAATCGCCTTGAGCATCTCCTGGCGTTCGGCCTCAGTGTGGGGGTAGTAACTCATAGGGGGTCCTCTCCTTGGCAGCAGTGCCTGGCGTGTGGGCGCTGCTGCCCACCTTCACCGGCGTCTATGCTATGAAACAATCTCTATGATGGGGTCAACGGCGACCTCGGCTTTCACCGAATTGGCCACCAGGCTGTACTTTTGCGCCGATTGCAACGCGCGCCGCACGCGGGCTTCCACTGCTTTGGGATTGTTGCCGTTGGCTGCCACACGAATGCGCGGCTGCAGGCAAAGGTCGGTGAAGATTTCGGTGCGGTCCAGTTCGATCAGCTTGGTGCCTTCCGCATAACATTCATATTCAAGCAGGTCCAGCTTAAAGCGCTCGCTGGCCCAGATAAACATGAGCATCACGCAGGTGTTAGCTGCGGCGACGAAGGCGTCTTCCGGCGTCATGACGCCCTCGTGCCCTTCGGCGTCGGGCGGGGCGGAGAACATATACTGCGGGCCATTGCCCATCTTCAGGTGTCCCCAGTGCTCTCCTTTCCACGTAACGGTGGTGTTGTAAGTGGCGGTACGGCTCATTGTCCTTTCTCCTCGGTGCAAAAGGCTTCGTATTCGCGCAAGAGCACCGTCTGGTAGTCGCTTTCTTGCCCGGCGGGTACCGGGTTATAGATCCTTACCTGCGCCAGCAATTCTTGGGCCACGTCCTGAGACGGCTCCTTGCCGGCGTTGTGGAATTGCTCAAATAGCGCCGGCAGGGCGATCAGCGTCACCGTCTGGCCGTTTACAGCCACTTGCTGCACGGGAATGCCCGACCCGCAACTGCAGGATGCGACTTTGCGTTGTTGCGCGGGCGATTCGGCGGTCTCACGGTCTTCAAACTGGCCCTTGCGCCGGCTCCAGCGCCGATCCAGTAGCTCGTCCACGGTGTCCGCCAGGCGTTGCGCCGTGAGCGTCACGGCCTGCTGACCGGCTTCGTTCAGGCGTCGCCGTCCCTGTGGCTGTTCAAGGCCCTGCTCGGCGACCAGCTCGCTGACGACGATGCTCGCCGCCGGCTTACCCGAATACTCTTCGGTGGCGCGCGCCGCGCAGCGTAACTCGCAACCGTCCACGGCAATGGTGGGGTAGAAGCGGGCAAAGGCCCGATCTCCCTCGCCGCCTGCCAGGAACAGGGGCAGGCAGATGGTCACCGTGTCGCCGGGACGCAGTTCTTCGAGCACTTTCAGCGCCGCCTGTCGCGTCACGGTTCCTTCGGCGATTTCTTCGCCGCTGCAGGCCACGATTCCTACTTTTTTCTCAGGTAGTTTAGGCATTGCTTTCCTCCTCCTCGGCCAACGTTGGCCCGTCGGCCAATGTTGGCCCGACCACCGCCGCTATCTCCTCGGCGAGCACGTGGGCCAGTTGCTGTCCCCCCTCGTTGAGCTCCGCAATGCCTTTGGGGCGGAACTGGCGATGCTCGCGGTAAACGTCCAGCACGGCAAAGTCGCGGGCCACGTCGCCACCGCTCTCGCGGACCATTTTTGTGGCGCAGGCCAGCTTGCAGCCGTCGATGGTGATGGCAGGCCCGGCGGTAATCGCGTCTTGCGCCGCCTCGTCGCCGAGCACCAGCATGGACAGAGCCACCAGTTGCGACGTGTGCGGGCACAGATCCTCGATCACTTCGTAAGCCGCCTCGCGGCTCACGGTGCCGTAGGTCTTGCCGATGCCACTGCAGGGCACAATAGCGACCCTGCGCTTCGTATCCCTTTGTTCTTTGCTCATCCTTTACGCAACTCCTCTTCGGCGTCTACTTTGACCTGCTCGTAGTATGCTTCAGGGCGCAACAGGCTCTCGCGCGTCGTCTCCCATTCCTGGGGCTCGACCAGGGCCAGCCAGCCGTCGCCGTAGGGGTCAAAATTGATCTTCTCCGGCTCCATTTCCATGGCCGGGTTTACCTCAACGATCTCGCCTGCCAGCGGGGAAGGGAGGCTGATATCTACTTTGATCGTTTCGATGACGGCGATTTCGTCGCCTACTGCCAATTCGGTTCCCGTTTCAGTGATTTCAGCAAAAGCCACGTCGCCGTTGTGTTGCTGGAAGAAGTCGGAAAGGCCCACGCGCACGCGGCCATCTTCTTCTTTGGCCCACATGCCTTCCGGGCTGTAGAAGCGGTCGGTGGCAACCTTGAAGGTGAATTTATCGACGGTCAGTTCCAGATAATCAGGCATCAGTCAGTCCTCCGCTCGATATAGAATTCAGGTAATTCGATGTGCGTTGAATTATAGGTCATTGTCAAATCATATTGTGGGTGACAGATGTCACGACTTGAGAGTGACCTTTGTTAGCAAAGAACAGCACAAGGTATGTTCCCCTTGCCTTCTCAGCGACCACCCGGCGTAGCTCGGGCCTGTTCTGAGGAGGGAATCGGGAGCAATGGCGACGCCGGGGGTGAGTATTGTCACTTCAGACGGAGGGCGGGATGCGGTATAAGTAGGTCAGATATCCTGGTCAGTTGACCAGGTGGGGAACTATTCACTCTACTCAATGGAATCTGCCACCGCCGGCGGATCCGGGCCAAGGCGCCGGCGCTTATCATGGTCAGCAGAGGGGCGCACACGCCGCGTCATCGCAGCACAGCGCCTGAAACCGTGGAAAGTGGAGGCAGGTAGATGAACGCCAAGAATCAATCCCTGTGGGTCTTTGTTACGCTTATCGTGTTGCTCCTGGCGCTTGCCGCGTGTCTGCCGGCGAACGCGCCTGAGCCACAGGCGACTGTCGTTGCCACGGCGATGCGGGCCGGGGAGCCCATCCCTGGCACGCCGCAGGCCTCGCCGCCGCTCTCCATTCCGGGGGCGGAGCCGGACACCACGACGCCGGCCGGCGTCGTCGAGGCTTTTTATACGTGGTATCTGGAGCAGGATGGCGCCGGCGAATTCAGCCACAGCCCTTATCTGACCCGGCGTCTGATTGCGGCGGTGACAGAGGCGCGAGAGGCCGGTTACCTGGGCGCTGATCCTTTCCTGTTGGCCCAGCAAAAGCCGGCGACCATTCGTGTGGAAGAAGTGGCTGCGGGGCCGGCGACGGCGCAGGTTGTGCTGCACCAGTACTGGAGCCTGGACGTAGAGGAAGGGATGGCCTGGGACCTGACGCTGGACATGGTTCGTGAAGAGGGCCGCTGGAAGATTGACCACATCCAGCGCGGCAGCCCGCTGACGCCGGAAGGCGTTGTGCAGCTCTTCTACAACTGGTACTTTGGCCAGGGCGATCATGATCCCGCTGTGGGCAGCGCCGGCTACGCCCATGCTGCGGCGGGAAATCCGCTCGCCGACAGGACGTACCGGCAAAGCCCCTACCTGGCCCCATCCTTTGTGGCGGACGTGGACGAGCTCCTGGCGCAGATGGAAGCCGCAGCTCCTGACAGCCTGCGCTACGACCCCTTCTTGCGCGCCTGCAATCATCCCCGGGGCTTCTTCGTCGTGGCCCAGCAAACAACGCGCGAAGGTGACACGACGGTTGTTCCGGTGCAACTGTTCTATGGACAGCAGCAGGCAACCATCGACGTGGTGGTGACGCGCGAGAACGGCAGGTGGCTGATTAATGATGTGGAGGGCGAGCTGCCGGACGAGGCCACCGCCGCTGCCCAGGTGGCGGCGCTATTTACCGAAACGTATTTTGGGCGCTGGTATGCTTACGCCGATGCGCAGGGCCTGTCGCACGCCGGAGAAGGGGACCTGAGAGGTTTTCTGCAGCAGATTGGCTACGTCTATGAGAACAGTCCCTTCCTCAGCGCGACGTTTGCTGCTGATGCACGCCAGAAGTTGACGGTGGACGATGAGGCGGTTGATCCCTTCTTCCTGGCGGCGGGAATTCCGGCGACGATAGAAATCGATGAGGTATGGACGGAGGGCGACCGCGCTGAAGTGCGTCTGTTGCAGCGTTGGCATGAGGGTCACGAGTCACGGCCTGTAACGGTGACACTGGTGCGCGAGGGCGGGCGCTGGGTGATTGATGACGTGGTGGCTCCGGCCGGCGAGGCAATCGCGCCCGCGCCGGATCCACGGCGGGAGATGCACCCCGCCGATGTGGTGCGCGCTTTCTTCGCCGATTATCTGGCGCAGGGAGGCTTTGCCGGCGGTGCGCACGGTGAAGGCGACAATGCTTATCTATCGCCGGCTTTTGCAGAGGCCGTGGATTCTGACGTTTCCTATTACCGCATGCAGGGTGTTCCTGTGGAACAGTACGATCCTATTCTGCACAGCGCCGCCGGCGCCGTGGCCGATATGCGCGTGGAAGTTGGCCAGGTAATGGTTGACGAGGAACTGCACACGGCGCTGGCCCGCGCCACTCGCATCTACCCCGGCGGCGCCACGTTGCCCCTGACCGTGATGTTAACGCGCGATTGGGACAATTACTGGTTCATCCAGGAGATAAACCCTGTGGATGCGGCGGGCATGTTGGCGGTGGGTGAGGAGTGGACGGACTCGTTCTGGCTGGCCATGCAAGTGGCTTCCTGGTACGACTGGGCCGTGGCCTATGGCGAGCAACCCGAGCAGGTGCAGGCGTTGCTGGCGTTGGTGCGTTTCGATATGGAAGCGGAAGGTGGCATTACGTTATGCGGCCAATCGTGGCCCCTGGGTTTTGTGGTGGAAAGCGCCTTCATTGAGGAGGGCGCGGCGCGCGGCATGCGGCGCGCATCCGTCGTCTTGCGCTCGGCCCTGCAAGAGCCCGGCGAAGAGGCGTTGCTGACGCTGGCGCTGGAAGAGCGGGATTGGCTGTGGGCCATCGTGGACCAGGCGTGTGGCGACACGGCGGAAGGCCGCGCGCGCGCTTTCTACTCTTCCTATCTTGGTTATCACGGTGACGCGCTTGAGGGCCGCGCCTATGCTCGTGGCGACTACCTGACAGAAGACTTGATCATGGCTGTGGACAACGTATTGAGCGGCGACGTGGACGCCGATCCGTTCACGCTGACCCAGGAGCAGGTGCAGTGGTTTGAGGTGCGGCCTGGGGAGACGAGAAACAGCACACTGGTCACCTTGCACTTCGACGGCGGCAGAAGCCGGGAGGTGCGCCTCACGCTTGTATTGGTGGATGGTCGATGGCTGCTCAGTAATGTGGAGCACAGTGAGTAGGTGGCGCGGTTGGACCAGATGAAAGGAGCGCTCGAGGGCCAGGACAGATCGGCACAACGGGGGCGGCGCCGGTGGTGGTCGCTCAGCCACCGCAGCAAGATCGTAGCCTGGGCCTTCATCCCGGCAGCGCTTATCCTGGGCTCTGTGGCCCTGGTGGCCTTCTTTGGCTACCGTCAGGTGATGGCCGATATGGTTATGGAGCGCGACCGTCAGCTGGTGCAACTGGCGGCGATGCAACTGGCCGGCGATCTGGATGAGCGGGCCTCGCCCTTGGGACAGGCGGCGCGGGCGCTGGCGGTGGCCGGCGAGAGCGAGGGCGCGCAGCAGGCAGCGTTGCGCGCCGCGACGCAGGGGTTGACGGGCTTCGGCGGCGGCCTGGGATTTGTCAACCCTCGGGGGACCGTCGTGGCCACACAGCCCCACCGGCCTGTTCTGCTGGGCCAGGACTGGTCAGATCTGCCATTCTTTCGTGAGGTTCAGAGCAGAGGACAGATGGTGTACTCGGACCTGCTCGTGGCGTCAGACTCAGGCGCGTCGATGTATAGCGTGGCCGTCGCTGTGCCTGTTATCGGACCCGACGGCGAGTTCCGCGGCGCGCTGGTAGGGTTTCACCAACTGGACGAACCGGGCGGCGGACTCTTTGCAGAGAGCGTAGCAAGCCTGCCGCTCCACGCCGGGCGGCAGATTTATGTGGTGGATGGCCAGGGGCGCCTGCTGTATCATGCGCAAGCGGCCCGGATTGGGGCGGACTACGGCGATGTTCCCTCCGTGCGGTCGGTGCTGGCGAGGCAGGCCGGTGCTTTGCGCACGGTGGACGGTGCGGGAGAAGCGGTGGTGACGGCCTACGCGCCCATTCCCGGCACGCGTTGGGGTCTGGTGGGGGAGGACTCGTGGTCAGCGCTGGTGGCCCCTTACCGGGGCTATCAGAACCTCCTTTTGCTATTGTTGGTGCTGGGGCTGGTGGCGCCGGCGGTGGTGGTCATGGTCGGCGTGCGGCGGTTGATGCGGCCTCTGGAGACGTTGCGCGCCGCGACCCAGGAAGTGGCCCGGGGCAACTTTGGCCGCACGGTCCGCGTGGAGTCAGGTGACGAGATTGAGGCGCTGGCGCGTCATTTCAACCTGATGTCGGCGGAACTGGCTGCGTCGTATGCCCGCCTGGAGGAAAGGCTGGCGGCGCGTACGCGCGAGCTAGCGGCGCTGACGGCCATCGCCGCGGAGATCAGCCACGCCGAGGAACTGCAGGCGGTGCTGCACACAGCCCTTGGCGAGGCGCTGGACGTGATGGGGATGAAGGCCGGCGGCGTCTATCTGTTGGATGAATCGCAGGAACGGCTGGCGCTGGCGGCGCACGAGGGCCTGGATGGATCGCTGGCGGCAGCCATCGACGATCTGGCGCCGGGCGAGGGGTTTTCGGGGCGGGTTGTGGTTCAGGGAGAGCCGGTGCTGGCGCCGGATCTGGCGCAAGACCCGCGCCTGACGCGGCCGGAGGCGCGCGAGAGCGGCTTCCACGCGCTGGCCAGTTTTCCGCTGCGCGCCGGGGGCCAGGTGTTGGGCGCGCTGTTTGTGTTGGCTCCAGAGATTCGTACCTTCTCGCCCGAGGATGTGGAGTTGCTGACCAGCATTGGGCAGCAGATGGGTGTGGCTGTGGAGAACGCGCGACTGTTGCAGCGGGCGCAGGATGCCGCGGCGCATGAGGAGCGGCAGCGGCTGGCGCGGGAGTTGCACGACGCCGTGACGCAAACGTTATTCTCGGCCACTCTGATCGCCGACGTGTTACCTCGCGTCTGGGAGAAGGACCCGGCGCTGGGCCGGGCGCGCCTGGTGGAACTCTCCGAGCTGAGTCGGGCTGCCCTGGCGGAAATGCGCATGTTGTTGTTGGAATTGCGCCCGGCGGCGCTGGCAGAAGGGGCGCTGCCCGATCTGTTACGCCAGCTGGTGGCAGCGGTGCGCGGGCGGTCGCGGCTACAGATCGCGCTGGAGGTGGATGGCGCGCCGCCAGAAGAGGGGCTGCCGCCGGACGTGCAGATCGCCCTCTACCGCATTACGCAGGAGACGTTGAATAATGTGGTGAAGCACGCCGAAGCGCAGCGTGTGTCGGTCACGCTGGCTTTTGGCGAGGCCGGTGTTTTGCTGGACGTGGCCGACGATGGGGTGGGATTTGATCCCGGCGCGGATGGGATTGCAGGCCATGGGAATTCTTTTGGCCTGTCTATCATGCGCGAGCGGGCGGCGCAGATTGGCGCGGATCTGGAAATTGAGAGCGCGCCCGGCGCCGGCACGCGGGTCACGGTTGTCGCGCCGCTGCCGCCGGACGTGTAGAACGATTTTTCGAGGTCGTTCAAAGCAGCGCATTGGCAGACGAGTTGCAAACTCGCTCTACTGATTCGGCCGGCTGCCGGAAGGTGAGCTTTGTCACCGGGTGAAGGGGAAGTTTGCCACTCGCGCCGCGGCGACGCTGGATTACGATCTAGTCTGAGGGAATAGTCTCGCAATGAAGAGAGGTGGCGCAATGAGTGAAGAAGCTCCCATACGCGTTATGCTGGTTGACGACCACGCCGTAGTGCGCAGCGGTTTGGCCACGTTCCTGATGGCCTATGATGACATCGAGCTGGTGGGAGAAGCGTCCAGTGGCGAACACGCTTTGCTTCTCTGTGAGCAACACAGGCCCGACGTGGTACTCATGGATCTGGTGATGCCGAGCATGGATGGCGTGAGAGCCACAAAGGAGATCCGCGAGCGTTATCCACAGGTGCAGGTGCTGGCGCTGACCAGCTTCGGCGAAGAAAAACTGGTGCAGGGGGTGTTGCAGGCGGGGGCCATCGGCTATTTGTTGAAAGACGTCAGCGCCGAGGCGCTGGCGCAGGCGATCCGCGCGGCGCACGCGGGCCAGTCCACGCTGGCGCCGGAGGCGGCCCAGGTGCTGATTCGCGCCACGCAACAGCCGGCTTCTCCCGCGCCGCAATTCACGGAGCGCGAGCGGGACGTGCTGGCGCTGATGATCGAGGGTATGAGCAACGCGGAGATCGCCGAAGAGTTGGTGCTGAGCACGGCCACGGTGAAGTTTCACGTGAGCAACGTGCTCTCCAAGCTGGGGGCGCGCAGCCGCACCGAGGCTGTGGCGCTGGCGTTGCAAGAGAATTTACTGGAGGAGTAGGCGCACAATCTCGGTGCTCCAGACATAGAGAATAAGAAAAAGCCCCGCCGCAACCGGCGGGGCTTTTTCTGGAATTCTATTTGATTGGGTCAGGGCAGCGGGCAGATGATTTCGTCGATGAGCCATTGCCCTTCAACCTTCTGCAGCTGGACCTGCAATTCGCGCGCCTGCTCGAACTCTGTGCCCGGATTCCACACTTGCTCTACCACTGCGGTGGCCCGGTCGCCCTCGACGGTGGCGGCGCCGTAGCGCATCTCGCCGGGGATGTCCTGGGCGCAGAGGATGAGGTCCGCGCCGCCGGGGCCCGCAGCCCGCATGGCCTCGATGGCGGCATCCATTTCGGACACGAAGCGTTCGCTGACCAGGGGGCTTTTGCGGTAGGCTTGTTCGACGATGGGATTACCCGGATAGTTAACGTACCAACGGTAGAAGGATTCGGTCACACTTGCGGCTTCGGCCGCTTCGCGCTCGGCGGCCTGTGTTTGCATGGTCAGGTATCCTGCAGCCAGAAGCGCGACGGCCAATACGACTACGAATACGGTGAGAAGAACTTTCCTGGACATTTCCTTGTCTCCTATTGCTTGATGTTTTTAACTCTCACCATGCAGGATAACGCCAGACGCGGTCGCCGGGATCAGGCGCGAGGAGGGAGTGATATTCAGCCTTGCGGTTGGTCTTGTACCTGTCCGAAAGGGGGAAGCGGGGGGCCGCTGCTCTCTGGCGCCGGCAGGCGTTGTCTGACCGGTTGGCCCTTATTCGGTCCGGATCCGGATCACGGCAAAGAAGCGCCGCTGTCTACCGTTGCGGTCGATGAAGCCCTTGTTATCGGTGCGCACCGTCTTCTTGCCCACCGTATCGCCCACGTTGCCACCGATGACCGTTAGCTGGCCCGGCCGCACCTCGGTGACGATGTCGCAATGGCTGGCTTTAAAGCCGTCGTCGATGTTTTCGTAGGTAGCGCCGCTGTTGGCGCGCTCGGCGCAGACCAGATCGCCGACCTGTGGCGCAACTTCATCGACGCGGAAGGCCCAGAAGGGATTGCCGGCGTTGTTTCGCTCGCGGTTGCGTTTGGCGGCGGCGATGTAGCGCTGGTGCGCTCGCGAGTAGCGGAAGCTAGAGCCGGCGCCCGCGGCGCGCATGAGCCAGGAGATGAAGACGGCGCTCCAGGGGTTATTCGCCTGCCAGGTGGGATTCTGGATTCGGCCAGCGGGAATTTCTTCGCCCACGCCTGTGCGGTAGTAGTCCTGGAGGACGGGTGTCATCTCTGGGTCGGTTTCCGTTTTCTTGCCGCCGTTATGCCAGCGAGCCCATTCCTGGTTGGCCAGCTGCACCACCCTGGCTTTCAGCGTTGTCCAGTCGTTGCTACCCGGGTCGCGGCGTGCGCCGCCGGCGTCCGCGTGGCCGGGGCCGGGCGCCCCGCCATCGACCGTCAGGCCCAGGGCGCCCAGCGTATTGGGGCCGGCGATGCCGTCGACGACCAACCCCCGGCGTTCTTGAAAGGCCTTGACGGCTGCCTCTGTGCCCGGCCCAAAAATGCCGTCCACCACAATGTCGAAGCCTTCATCGCGCAACGCCTCCTGCACGCGCCGCACGGCCGGTCCTCTATCGCCTGCTCTTAACAACATAATGTCCTCCATTGGATATGGTGCGCCTACTGCTCGTTCCTGCGCTGGCCCTCGGTTGCCGCCCGTCGCACTGCGGAGATAGCGGAACAGAGCGTCCAGGCTAGCGAAGCCGACTCGCTCCCCGCTACGCGGATCTTCCAGCATGGCCTGCCACGGTTCCCACTGCTCACCGGCGGCGCGCCACAGGCGCAGCAGGTACGATTTGTAGTCGCGGTTCTTACTCACTTTTTCCGTTCCGTTGTTGCTTTAGAAGGAAGCATACGCGGCTACTATCAAGAGATTATCAAGACCGGAGAACAATCGGGTTGTGGCGAGTTGACAGAGGACGGCAGGCAGAGATAGGCTAGAAGGGGGATGTGTCCCCCGACAGAGACAGAAAGCAGATAGCTGGAGGTTGCCAATGAGCCACATCATGCACGAAGACGAAGCAAGAGAAGCGTTCGGCGACTTGCTGGACAGGTTTGAAGCGCAAGGGCCGATCCTGGTGGAGCGCGACGGTAATAAGCCGGCGATCCTTATTCTGGCGCTGGGGCAACCGGGCCGCGCAGCTGCGGCGGGCCGTCTGCAGGAGGTGTTGGAGCCGCTGCAGGGACAGCCGGGCAACGCGGCTCCCACGGGTCAGCCCGGCGGTGGCGGATCGGATAGGGAGACCATTGCCGAGCAGTTGCAGGAATTGGTAGAGGCGTTGCAGGGACAACCGGGCCGGGCGTAGTAGCGCCGCCGGACCCCGGTTCAGGTCGGTTGCAACAGTCGTGTGGCTGCCGTCTGCCAATCGGCCTGCCGCCCGCGCCGGCGCGCCGCGGCGAGCTGTTCGCCAGGCAGGATAGAGTCTATGGTGTTCAGAAGCGCCTCGGCTCGCTCGCGGGTGGCCTCCTCGGTAGCCGGGGCGTCCAGCACCAGCGCCAGGATCTCGGCTGCCTGCTGTGTCTCCCCGTCCTCGTGTAAAACGACGGCGAGCCCTGCCAAGGAATCGAGAGCGCGCGGCGCCGCTTGGTGCGCCAGCGCGAGCTGTAACGCTTCGCGATAATACGTTGTTGCTGCGGCGCGCGCACCGCTGTTGGCCTCCACGGTGCCCAGGAAGTTGAGGGCGTACATGATGCCCCGCGGCTGGCCGATCTCGCGAAAGAGGGCCAGGCTTTCCTCGTGATATTCCCTGGCGTCGTCCAGGGCGTTCTGCTGTGACGCCAGCTCGCCCAGGTTATTCAGCGCCAGGGCAATGCCTCGCTTATCGCCGATGGCGCGGCATAACGCCAGGCTGTCCTGGAAGCAGCGGCGCGCGTCGGCATACGCCTCGCGTTCCGTGGCAATGAGGCCCAGGTTGTTGTAGGCCAGGGCCGTGCCCCACCTGTTGCCCAGTTCCTGCCAGGCTGCCAGGCCCTGCAGGTAATGGCGCTCTGCTTCCTTATAATTGCCGCGCGCGTAGTAGACGTTGCCCAGGTTGTTGAACGAGGCCGCTGCGCCGCGCCGGTCGCCCGTGGCTCGCGCAATCTCCAGGCGCTGGGCATAGAAGCGTCGCGCCTCGTCGTACTCCCCCAACTCATAGGCCAGATGACCCATGCGGTGCAGGGCGGCGCCCACTCCCCAACTGTCACCGAGCGCTTCGAATTGTTCCAGGCTTTGTTTGTAAAGGGTGCGCGCGGTTTCGTAATCGCCCTGTTGGTGGCGGGCGGCGCCCAGACGTGTTTGCGCAGTGGCTACGCCGGCCTCGTCGTGCAGTTGTTGGTACAGGCGCAGACTGTGGCGCAGGTATTCTTCCGCGGTCTGGAATGCGCCCTGCTTTGAGGCCACCGCAGCCAGGGATCGCAGCGCCAGAGCCTGTTCCGAAGGAGCTTCAAGGCGCTGCAGGAGGTCCATGCTCTCCGCCAGCAGCTGCTGTGCCTGCTCGTGCTGGGCCAGTCGCAGGTGGAAGCGGCTCTGCCGGATCTTAAGCCGGGCCAACAGCCTCTTGTTCTCGCTATCCTGTGCGCTTACCTGGGCCGCGGCAGCCGTGAATACCTTTGCGCCCTCCTGGAACCAGTTTTGCAATTCGTAGAAGAGGGAGAGCGCGTGAAGGCATTGGCCGATCTCCTCCATCTTGCCGCCGCCGACCAGCCACTGCCACGCGCGGCGCACGTTTTCAATCTCGCGATCGATGTCGCGCAGCGCCTCTTCTCGCTTGCCGGTGACCATAGCCGCCTCGCGCTCCTGCAGGAAGCGGGCGTAATAGGCGGCGTGGGCGGCGTGGGCCGCGCCGCCATCGTCCCTCCCGGCCAGTTTGTCCAGAGCGTACTGGCGCAGTAGCTCGTGCACGCCGTAGCGCTCGTCGCCAATGCGCTGCAGCAGCGATTTGTCCATCAGCCCGGCTAACACGCGCAGCGGTGCGGCGCCGGTGTGCGCCGCGGCCTCCTGTGTGAAACCGCCGCGAAAGACGGCAAGACGGCACAGCGCCTCCCGCTCCTGTTCGGCGAGCAGGCGCCAGGTTTGCTCGAAGACGGCGCGCATGCTCTGGTGTCGTTGGGGCACGTCGGCCGATAGCGTGGTCAGGAAGTCGGGGCCGCTTTCCACTTTGCCGGCGATTTCGCGCGCGGTGAGCAGGCGCGTCCAGCTGGCTGCCAGTTCCAGGGCCAGGGGCACGCCTTCCACCATCCGGCAGATGCGGACCACGGCTTCACGGTCTGTGGTAGCCAGTGAAAAGTCCTTGCGCACACGCTGCGCTGCCTGCGCGAACAGCTGGGCGGCTTCCGACGTTTCCAGGTCGGCGTGGGCGGGGGTGGGGAACCCCTCCACTTCATAGACCCACTCGGCAGACAGACTGGTGCGAATGCGGGCGGTAATTAGTATGCTCACCCCGGGGGCCTGCTCCATGAGCGTGGAAAGGAAGGGGACGCCGCTCTGCAGATGTTCGAAGTTGTCCAGGACGAGCAACATTTCTTTCTCGCTGAGATAGTCGAGCAGGAGAGCCTTTTCGCCGTCGTCGCCGCTGGCAAAAGAGAAGGCGAGGGCATCGGCGATGGCGTTGACCATCTCCGTCTCCGTTTCTGCCGCTACCAGAGGAACGAAGGTGACGCCGTCGAGAAACCAGTCGGTCTTGCGCGCTGCGACCTCCAGCGCCAGCCGCGTTTTGCCAACGCCGCCGGGCCCCAGAAGGGTGACCAGGCGACAATCCCTCTGAGCCAACATGCCGGCAACGTCGGCCACTTCCTGCTGCCGGCCAATGAAGGGCGTAGGCGGCGTGGGGAGGTTGCCGGCGCGTCCGCTGCCGGCTGCGCGAATGCGCTCGTAGAGCCGTCTCGTTTGCGGCGCCGGCGCCACACCCAACTCGGCGTCCAGGATCTGGCAGCAGCGTTCGTACTGCAGCAGCGCCGCACTGCGCTGCCCGCTGCGCGCCAGAAGGCGCATCAACTGGCGGTGGGCTTCTTCGCGCCAGGGTTCCAGCTCTACCTGGCGGGCGGCATAGCGCCGCGCCTGACGCGCTTCTCCCCGCCCCTCGTGGAAGCGCGCCAGCGTGTGCAGAACGTCAATGGCCATCCGGTGCAGACGCTCGCGCGTCAGTGCTGTCCAATCATCGAAGGCGACGGCGTCGGGCAGGGAGAGGCCCTGCAGGAAATCGCCGCCATAAAGCTCGATGGCCTGCCGGCGCCACTCCATGCACTCGGCGCAGGCGCTAGGGTGAGTGTGCTGGTGCGCGTCGCAGGCGGCGAGATGCGCTTCAAATTGCGTCACGTCCAGTTCGATCTTGGCCTGAGGGTTGAGGCGGATTGTCTTGCGGTCGGCGAGAATGAAGGGTTCTTCAGCCTGGCGATCTCCCAGCGCCTGGCGCAACTTGAGCAGCGCCTGGCTCAAGCTGTGACGGGCGGCTTTGGTGGGCTGCTCGGGCCACAACAGGCTGGTCAGCGCGTCGCGCCGCTGTGGCACATCGCGCTCGACGGCCAGATATGCCAGCAGGGCGCGTACCTTGTCATAGTCGAAACCGTCCAGCGACTCGCCGTTCAGTTTCACCTGGAAAGCGCCAAGGAGCAGCAGTGACAGGTGTCGTTTCATCGTTCCTCGACCTGGATAAGCTCAACCTATGCTATGCGCAGCATAAAGCGCCTGTCAAGTTTTGATAGTTTCTTGATAAATCTGTCGCAAGATGTCAGCGAAACGTGAAGGCGGCGAAGCGCCGGGGCAGGGTCATGCCTGCCGGCGATGTAATCGCCCAACAGAAAGGAGTTGAACCATGCCGACGAGTGTCGCACAAAAGACGAGCCGCAGAGAAGCAAAGGCAGTGGGCCCGGCCTGGGTGGGCCAGGTCTTGCCTATTGACGTGGAAGCCGATGGACGGGTCTATCGCGTGCAATGGCTGCCAGATCGCAACAACGATTTGCTGCGCGAGGCGGGCAAACCGATGCACTTTTATTACCTGCCGGACCGGCCGCGGCTGGCGCGGGATGAGGATGGCCACTACATCTTCCATCTACAGAAGTTTTCCGGTGTGATGGATCCCACCAAAAACATCGGCGAAGATGGGTTCGCCGAGCTGACCGGCGGGGCGCTGACGTTCACGGCCACGCTGGGCATGCCCAAGGAGGTGTTGGACCAGGCCTTTGAGGGGTTGAAGAAGGCGTTGCCGCAACAAGAGAGCGTGCCGCACTTTTTCCGTTCAGATCAGGAGAGCGGGCCGGCGCCGGTACTTGGCGGGCCGGTGCGCCTGCACTCCAACAGGACGGTGTTGCACCAGTTGAGCCTCGAGGGGCAGGGGCCGGGCGGAAACGGGGCCGGGCCACAGCCGTGGGCTTTCGAAATCCAGGGCGCGGGCGACGGCACGCTGAACGTGCAGGGCAGCAACGCCTATACCGTCATGTTGGGCAACCGGCCGGCGCAGATGTTGCTGGCCTCGGCGGAGAGCGGGTCCAGCCAGGTGACGCTGGAAAACCACATCGGCTATGAGATCTGGACGCTGGTCACGGAGATTAAGATCAAGGGCGAGTGGGAGAGTATTTACAAGCATTACTCGCACCACATGAAGGGCAACCTCTGGTTCACCCACGCCGATTTCAAGAGGGAGACGAACAGGCTGATCCAGAACGACACGATCAGCGTCGAGGTCAGCTTTGGCGCGGGTATGGTCGATGCCAGCCAACAGCAAGCGTATGAACAGGCCGCGGACGCGATTGCCCAGACGATGATGGAGCGCATCAAAAACAAAATGGGCATGGCCCAGCAGCAGGCCAATGAAGAGGCCGCTGAAGTCACTGAGACGCAAAAGAGGACGGTCGTCAAGAAGCTGGGTTGGTTTACCATCTGGCGCAGCAGCGACATGGGCATGGCCTTTAAGAGCCGCAAGGATGAGTTTCGGGGCGAACTGGACTACACAAAGACCATCAACAAGCAGGTCGTGCGCCAGGATGTGCTCTCCAGCCAGATGGAGGGACTGTTCGACGAGACCAGCCGCGATGAAGAGGCGCGGCAACGTTACTTTAGCGATGTCTACTTTGAGGAAGGGTTTAAGAAGATCCACGTGGTGGCCTCGGCGAACGCCAACTGGGGCAATGGGGAGGAGCGGGGCGATCCTATCCACCGCGTCAAGCTACAGGTAGGGTATCCGGACAGCAAGGGTAATCTGATCTGGAAGACCAACGCCCGCTTTAAAGACAACGACGCTGAAGCAGCGTTCTCGGAGGAACCGGCCCTGGTTAGCTGGACGCCGCAGACGAAGGACCGGCTGTACGTCTTTGACTTCACGCGGCACGATGGGCTGGGAGAGACAGCGGACAAGATACATCTGCGGAAGATCGTCAGCTTCAAGGAAGCGCCGAATGTGGCTGCGAACGAGGTGACGCTGGAAGAGCGCACGAACACGCACGTGGTTGAGGTGCGCGCAGAGTCGGCGGGCCGCCTCAAAGTGGGACCGATTTCGCTGGATATGCCTCTGGGCAGCGACCAGGTCCAGGTGCTGGTCAATGTGCGCACGCCAACCTTTGGCGAGAAGGTGCTCACGTTCGACGCCGAAAACGAGCATAAGCCGCAGTTCTACACCGTGTGGTACGCCGGCCCGGACAAGATCGAGCCCTACGAATACAAGGCCGAGGTGGTCGTCACGGGCAAGAAGTTCGGCCAGCGCGCCCTGCGTTGGGAAGGCGATTGGATCGAGGGCGAGGGCAGCGGCCCACTGGTGGTGGAAGTGCCGCCGGTGCCCGAAGATGTCGAAGAGCAAGTGAACGAGTATCTGAGCTGAGACAATGTCTGAAAACAGTGTGAAGCGACGAACGGTCAAGCTGAACAACGAGCGAATTGTCCCCACGCGCCGTTTCAACCTGGCTGCGGGGGCGCCCAGCAAGGCCCTGCGTACGGTGACCCGGGCGGCGCAGAAGCGCGTGGCGCCGGGGGTGACCCTTGCCGCCCACCCGATTCTGCGCTCGGTGCCCCTGGCGACGGCGGAGGAGGCCGGGGAGGCGCTGCCTCTGATCGCCGCAGACGAGGATGGGCCCTTGTACGCAGACCGCCATGAAGAGAATGTGCGCTGGTACCTGCCGGCCTACGAACTGGTTAAGCCGGGCGAGCAGGAAGCGCCGTTACTGCTGGTGCGCGAGGTGGGCGTGGACGAGGAAGGTGCCACTGTGTTCGCGGGCACGCTCACCTTTTCCTTTGTGAAAAAGCAACCACCCGCGGTCAGCCGCGCGTTGGAGAAGGCGCGGAAGGCGCGGCGCGAGCTGGAAGCGCGCGAGATCCCGCTGGCGCCCCGGGAGGTGGAACTGCGGCTTGCCTATCTGGAAGAGGGCCAGGAGCGAACGGTGGCCTTTACGGCAGAGTACGACGCCGAGGAAGACCAGGCGCGGTTTGACCTGCGCGGCGGCGCGCTGCAACTGGCATACGCGCTGCTGGCGCACCGCGAGGGAGCCGGCGTGACGCTTATCGGCGAGTTTAACTCCTGGGTCCCGGCCGAGGAGGAAAACGAGCGACCGGCAGCCGCGGCGGCGGAAGCCGCCCGAAGCGAGACCGGGCGCAGAAAGCGCCGGCGAACCACGCAGAGCCGCTCGCAGCGGGCGCAACAACGGGCCGTGGCCCGCGTGGCGAGTCGCCGCAGCGCCACGTCGCGCGCCTCGCAGAGCGACCGCCGGTCACGCGACCGCCGCCAATCGCGCAAGGTTCGGGATCATCGCAAACCACGAGATCGCACCCAGCGTCCGAAGGTTCGCGATCATCGCCGACGGTCCGGGGATCGTGATCGCCGCAGCTCTCGCGACCGGGGTAGCCGTCGAAAGGTTCGGGACCATCGCAAGCCACGAAATCGAGCGCAGCGCCCAAAGGTGCGTGATCACCGCCAGCGGCCCAGGGATCGTGATCGCCGCAGCTCTCGCGACCGGGATAGCCGCCGCAAGGTTCGGGACCATCGCACACCACGAGATCGCACCCAGCGTCCAAAGGTTCGCGATCATCGCCAACGATCTGATGGTCGCAAACGACATACGGTGCGGGCGCGGAGAGGGAACCCCCGGGTTCGCGATCACCGTAACAGGTCGCGAACGAAGCGGGGAGAGACGGCCCCAGATCCGGAGATGGCGCGCCAGCGGCAGATCGTGCGGCAGGAAGCGATATTCCAGGCGCCCTGTGGCCACTTTCGGCAGCGATACCGGGTCGTGGCTGAAGATGGCCAGACTCGCGTCTTCGGCTGTGACCCACCCTGGGGCAGCGGCTTCCGCCCGGGCGCCCGCTACCGGGAGCTGGGACGGGACCAGCTTGATCTGCCCGACGACCTGCGCGCTCGCGTCAGCGTCTACGAATCACTGGACGAGGTTGGTGTGTTCCTGTTGATCCCCGGCAACTACGTGCTGGCGCGCACGACGGACACGTTTGCGCCGACGCTGAGCATGACGACAGTGCTAGACCCGGGGGAGACGCTCCAGAGCAAGGTGGTTTTTGACTTTGTGGTGACGCCCGACCTATTGCCTTTCGATCTGTGGCAAATCAGAGCAGCGTTGGCCGGCTACCTGAAGGCGCAGATGGGTGTGCAAGAGCGGCCCGACCTGCGTTTTCCCAGCAGCCTGCCGTCGCCGCCGGCGGTCGACTGGCGCGGGCCGTTCACGCGCCTGACGCAACTCGTCGCCGATGGAGATAGTTACGTGCTTACCGTGGAAGCGAATTCGGTAGCCGAGGCGCAGGCGGTGGTCAAACGGATCAAAGGCGAGCAGCAGGCGTTGAATGGGAGTCTCTCTTTTGAGCTGGATGAGACGCTGCAAATGACCTCGTCCCTGATCGTAGACCTCAACCGCACCACCGGCCCGGCCCTGGCGGTTGGAATCGACGCAGACTCCGGTTTCGTTCAGGTGTCCAACCGCTGCGAAAGTCCGATCAGCGTCAGCGAACTACTCTTCTATCGTGAGGACCCGCCCCAGACGCGCGTGCAGCCCCTGCCCACGGTGCAGCGCCTGTCGCCGGGTGATGATCTTACGGTGCTGGCGCCCGAAGGGGGTTACGATGGCGCCGCTGCCCACTACGATATCGAAGAAGATACGAGCGCAAGCCTGAGCGAATTGCGCGTGGATGTGGGCATGATGGAGGTGGGCCTGGGTGTGGATACGGATCTGCAGCCCCAGGAGCGCTTCCGAATCGATGGCGCCGGCGAGCCCGCGGCTCTGGAGATGATCGCGGTGCGCATCGAGGCGCCCGGCGTGGGCAAGCAGCGCGCGCGGCTGGAAGCCGGCGACGCGGCTTTCGAGACGGATGCCCTTTCCCTGCTGGTGCCCTTGGACCGCTACCTGGACCCCAACTCGCGCGTCTTACGTTACCGGACGATGTTCAGGTTTGCCGGTGGAACCGAACTTCACGGCGATTGGGAGGAGCATGACTACGGTCAAAATCCCAACCTGACGGTGCGCCGCCAGTTGTTGAAGGCGTTGCTGGAGGATTGAATTGAGGCCGGCGTGGGGCGTGTTGTGGGTTGGCTATGGCCCGGATTGCAACGGAGCCGGTATCTGGTCAGGTGACGTGCGACAGATCTTCCGTCTGTGGCTGTATGAGCCGCAGCGCCGCCGGGAGTTGCGCGGCCCAGCCGCGGATGGCGGGCCAGTTGCGGCGGTCGCCGGCCGTGGCCTGGATGATAAACATGACGAAGAGCACGGCCCACCAGGGCACGCGCCCATACTCCAGCCGCCCCCCGAAAAAGCCAATGGTTGCCGGGCGGGCGGGGCCGGCGGCCTTGAGGATGGGCCGGACGTAGCTGGAGAGGCGCGCGTAACGCTCGCGGAAGCTGAGACGTTGCGGATTTTGCGGTGGTTTGGGCAGTTCTTCGTCCACAGTGACGGGGACGCCGTCGACGCTCGTCTCGCCGGTCTCTGTAAGGCTGATGGCGGTGACAAAGAGCGCCAGGGGGATCTGTTGCAGAGTGCGGCGCTGGCGCTTGAGGAAGCGGGTGGCTTCCCGGTGCCAACCCATGATCATCGGCGCGCCGAGGACGACGGCGTCATAGCCATCGAGGCTGTGCACGTCGCGCAGGGGCAAGGTGTCTGCCTGCAGGCCGCGGCCGGCCAGTTCTTCGGCGACCGCCTGGGCAACTTCGGCCGTGGACCCGGCCATGGTAGCGTAAGTTACAAGAACTCGCTTCATCGCCGCGCTCCCCCTATGCCTGATATTGGGCGCCGTCGCCTTCGGGCGGCGTTGTGTTGCCATTCACCCGCAAGAAGCCCAGGGTGCGCATGACCATGCGCATGATGCGGTGACCGACGTCCGGCTCCAGGAACTGGTTGGGGCAACTGCCGGGAATCACGGTGATGCCATTCTCGCGGCACATCTGCACGGCGTCCTGCGAGACGCTGGTCATGTTTGCCGCCAGGCCGGGTTTTGTGCCCATCAGGCAGTGCATCCACACGCGCTTGATGCCCACGTCGACGCACTGCTGGACGATTTCTTCGGTGACGCGGGGGTTGGTGAGGATGAAGACGGCGTCCGGTTTCTCCGGTATCGACTGTAAATCGGGATAGCAGGGACTTCCTTCAAAGCTCGTCAGGCGCGGGTTGACGGCGCTGACGGCGTACCCGGCCTCTTTGAACTTGCGGTAGGCGAGGTTGCAGCCGGTCTCGCGTTTGTCGGACACGCCGACGACGGCGATCTTTTTCTGATCGAGGAAGTCCTGAACGAGGGGATCAATCTTCATGTCAGCTCCTTTTTGGCGCTCTCTGCATATGCCAGTCCATGCAATGCTATCGCTAGAGGGGATAGCTGCTAACTTTTGATTGTAAAGCTGTAATTTTGGTGGGGATAGTGACTAATATCATGGATATGGCGTGACAGGGGTGGGGACAGCGGCGGTTTCTGGCGCCTGGCACGCGCGCTGCGGACTAACACGGTGTTTCGGTACGACCGGCCCATTTTGCCTGAGAGCCGACCTGGATATAATGGAATCGTGTGCCATCGTGAAGCGGGGATTGTGGGCTGAGTGTTTGCTTCGATGCCTACATCTCATCTTCTCGGGATTCTTTGCAGTGCCCGTTGCCGAAATTCACAGGAAATCACCACTGACCGCGTCGGAGGATATGCTCACGGCTAACGTGTTCACTGCTTTCCGCTATCTGCCCGCGGAGAGTGGGATCATTGGCTTCTTGCGCTCGGTTAAAGGTGTAGGGGACATCTTGCCCCGGCCCACTTCGCGAGCGGAAGCCCGCTTTTTCTTCTGGCCCCTGGGCCAGACCCGCGAGCCGGACGTGTTGTTGGAGTTGAGGGTAAACGACACGCTATACCACGTGGTTATTGAAGCGAAGTACCACTCGTGCCCCAGCGACAGGGACATCGAGGAGATCGATGGCGAGGAAGAAACGTTTCTGTGGGGTAACCAGCTCGCGGACCAATTGCGAGAGCTGGCGCGGGGGGAGTATACGGTCTGGAAAAAGGGACGTAGAAATCGCACGAACCGCCTGCTGATCTATCTGACCGCGCACCCGGCGCGCCCGCGTAACGAATTGCAGACCAGCGCGGCCCTCTATCCCGAAGGCGCCTCGCGGCTCTTCTGGACCAGTTGGTATCAGGTTTCTGACTATTTGCAACGCCAAGCGGGCGAGTTTCGGCAGTTTCCTTTCGACCACATCGTTTCCGATATTTTGACGTTGTTGGAGCTGAAACAGTTCACGACGTTTCAGGGCATCAGGCCGTTGCCCGCCCTATCTGTGGGTGCGGACAGCGGTTGCTTCTGGACTGGGAGGGACACCCTTCTGCCAGTTTTTGAAGGTATACGGAAGCCACCCCGCCTCTCACTACCAGTGCAGGGCGGAGGCTTCTGGAGAGATTAGAGGATATGGACAATAGAACTGCTGCGAACGGCACAGGCACATTCAAGAACGTTATGGATTACGTTGATCAGTTGCATGAGGACATCGGCAAGATGGCTCTGCTGCTGGAGCAACTGCTGGAGGAGCAGGGTTTTATGGCCGTGTTGGGTTCCAGGGGTTCGTGGGGGTTGACGAACGCTTACAATCAGCCGGCGCGGTGGCGTCTGCCCTATCTCTACCGGCTGTACATTCCGTCTGACGTGGACAGAACGACGCGTTCGCTTTTCTACCTGGTGCAACTTGAGACTGACGCCGTCTTTGACTTCCCGACGATCGTATGTGGCCGGATCACCCACCTGTCTCTTGAGGCCGGCGACGTGCGTGGGGAGATTGCCAATGACCTGGCCACCAACGCGTTGTCCCTGACTTACGATGCGCCCCAATGGCAACGAATCCGCGAGGAGAACGGTTGGACCATTGCCGAAGCGCCGGCCTTCGATACGTCGATCGAAACGGTCCAGGGTTATATCCTCAATCTGTTTGATATGACCGACCGCCGGCGGGTGATCGACAACATCAGCCGCCCGCTGGCCAATCCGGATAAGAATCTGGATGAGATGCTGACGGTTGGGAAGTATGCGTTTGGAGGGGGGCGGGAACCATGAGACTGTTCATTGCTCGAACGCTACAACACGAATCGCTGGGCCTGATGCGCCTGCTGACTGACGCTGTAGCCATGGGCCAGACGATGGTATGAGGACCACTGGGATGGCGAGAGAAAGAGAGTTTATACGGAAGCGTTTTTCAATTGTGGAAGAGCGCCTCGCCGATCCACGCCCAAATCTTGATCGCGTGGAGCGTTATCAACTGCAGCGAGAGCGCAGATTGCTGGGCAAGATTTT